>JALWDS010000001.1 GCA_027036775.1 Archaeoglobaceae archaeon
CAGATAAACCGACGATGTATCCACCCAGAACCGCACCGAGCAAACTGCTCAAACCGCCGACTATGCTTGAGGCGAATATCGTTACGATTATGACGTCCCCCGTGGACGGGAATATCTGTTGCTTGAAAGGTAGGATGGCTCCGGCCAATCCAGCTAAGGAACCGGACAAGAACCAAGAGAAAATTCTCGTGTATTCAACGTTTATACCCATTATCTCAGCCAAGCTGGGATTCTCCATCGAAGCCCTCAAAGCTATTCCAAGCTTCGTTTTGTAGAGGAGGGTTGTTAGGGTGAGTATCGTTAAAACTATCACCAAGCTCGAAACGAGCAACCTACCCTCCAAGTTTAAAACTTTGAAGTCTAAGGTCGTAAAGACGAAGTTCTGAGTGCCCTTTTTTGTTACGGATTGTAGGTAATCGGAGTAAGCTCCGATGAAACCCAAGAGGAAGATGTCCCAAGCAAGGGTGGCTATCATCAACGTTACCACGTTCGCACCCCTACCGATGAGGGGTTTAAGCACGACCAGATACGTGACAACTCCGAGCAGACCTCCAAATACGAGACAGACTGGTAGGGAGAGGTAGGGATGGAGGTTGAACAGGTAGAGTAGAGTTAAGGCTACGTAAGAGCCGAATATGGCAAAAGTTCCCTGTGCGAAGTTGGGAACGGATGTCGTTATGTATGTTATGGTCAAACCCAGAGATAGCAGGACTATGATGTTCGAGTAAACCAAAGCACCCTCTATCAGCGTCACAATGCATCGACGTGACTGTAGTTATAAACGTTTTTCGATTTTACGATTTCTCAAAATAATGAAAACTTTTAAATTCTAAAGAGACGGTTTAAGAGATATGAGGGGAGTTTGTGTTTTGCTTGCGATAGGCATGTTGCTTTTAGCTACTCCCTCAGTGTTGGCGGAGAAGCAAACGATAAATATAGGGGTTTTGGTCGATCTCTCTGGAGACCTATCGACTTACGGGAAGGACATAAGGAACGCGTTGACGATAGCGAAGGACAACATAAACAAGTATTTGGAAGAGAAGGGGTTACCGTATCAGGTGGACTTTGTGTTCGAGGACACACAAGTAAATCCGACTATAGCATTGGAGAAGACGCAGGAGCTGTATGGGAAGGGGATAAAGATGATAATCGGGCCTATGGGGAGCGGAGAGGTTGCGAACATAAAGGACTACGTGACGAACCACAAGATCATAATAATATCGCCCTCATCTACGGCTTTGCCACAGATAATAGGATTTGCGAAGCCGTCGGACAAGAAGTTCATATTCAGGTTTGTTGGAACGGACGATTTGCAGACAGATGCGATAGCGAGTGAGTTGAAGAGCGTAGGGATAAAGGCCGTTGTTATAGTTTACAGAGACAACGCGTGGGGTAGGGGGCTTTACGAAACGATAAAGCCGAAGCTTGAGAAGGAAGGAATAGAGATGAAGGTCATACCCTATCCAGACCAAATTCCGACGGACTGGACTCCATACATAGCAAACATCGAAAATGCCCTAAAGGACTTCATGGGCAAATACAAGCAGAGTGAGATTGCTGTCGTTGCCTTCAGCTACGAGGAGGTCTTCAACATGATGGCACAGGCTGACAGCAATTCGGTGATGTTCAAGGTCCTCTGGTTCGGAAGCGACGGTAACGCAAAGAGCAACAAGATAAGCGGAGTCTGCGGTAAGGTCGAAAAAGTCGGAATGTATTCAACCCTCTTCAGCTCCAAGGGTAAAGCTTACGAAGACCTCGTTAAGGAGTATAGGGCAAGGGGTTACGGAGACCACCCATACCAATACGCCTTGAACGCATACGACGCAGCTTGGGTTCTCGTCTTGAGCTACATAGAAACCGTAAACAAAACGGGTAAATACGATCCCGACGTCATGGCTCAAACCATCCCAGTCGTCACAGAGAAATACAGCAAGGGTGAATACGGCGTTTACCCAGTCAGCGGTTACATAAAGCTCAACGAGTGGAACGACAGAGCAAGCGGTGACTACGCAATCTGGTTCGTAAACAACCAGTGCAAGTGGGACCTGGCCGGTATTTGGAAGTTCGAGACCAAGAGCATAGAGTGGAAGCACAAGCCTTCAATTGCGGTTGCAACGACTGCAACAACTGTTGCCACAACTAAAACTGCCGTTACTACTACGACAACCACTACAACTGCCACAAAGAAGACACCGGGATTCGAGGGTGTTTTGGCAATACTGGGAGTTCTGGCGGTAGTTTACGTTATCAGAAGGAGAACATGAAAATCCTTGAAACTCGATCCCTTTCAAAATTTTTTGACGGTTTAAAGGCTTTAAACAGGGTAAACATCGAAGTAGATAGGCAAACGCTAACGCTTATAATAGGCCCAAACGGTTCTGGTAAGTCCACGTTTATAAACACCGTTTGCGGTTTCTACAAACCCGATGAAGGGAGGGTTTACTTCGAAGGTAGGGACATAACTGGACTTCCACCGAACAAGATATACGAACACGGAATCGTTAGGACTTTCCAAACGCCACAACCCCTCAAAAAGATGACGGTGTTGGAGAACCTGCTCGTAGCAAACGTTCACAGGGGTGAAAAGGTCTTAAACGCTCTGAGGTATTCCACTTGGTTGAAACAAGAGGAGGAGCTGGTTGAGAGAGCCTTCAAGATCCTCGAATTTTTAAAGATCGATCACCTGTGGGATAGAGAGTCATACAAGCTCAGCGGTGGTCAACTGAAGTTGGTTGAGGTGGGAAGGGCTTTGATGACGAACCCCAAGATGATTGTGATGGACGAACCCGTAGCGGGAGTGGCACCCGCTTTGGCTCACGAGATATTCGAGAGGTTCGTTGAGCTGAAAAAGAAGGGGATCACGTTTTTAATAGTGGAACACAGACTCGACATAGTCATGGGATACGTCGACTACGTTTACGTCATGGCGAACGGACAGGTGATTTCCAAGGGTTTTCCAGAGGAAGTTTTAAACGATCCGAGGGTGGTTGAGGTTTACTTGGGTGGTGGTTGAGATGATAAGGGTTGAAAACCTGAATGCTGGATACAAGGAACTTCACGTCCTGTTCGATATAAATGCGGAGATGCCGAAGAACAAGATAACCACGATAGTGGGTCCGAACGGTTCGGGTAAGTCCACTCTTCTAAAGGCTATATTCGGACTGGCGACTGTATACTCGGGCAGTGTCAGGATGAACGGTAAGGACATAACCGATGTTCCGCCTCACGAAAAGGCAAGGTTGGGATTGGCCTACCTACCTCAGGTGGAAAACGTCTTCGTTAACCTGACCGTTATGGAAAACCTCAAGATCGCGGGATACACACTTGAAAAGAAAGAACTCGATGAGAGGATAAAGGTTGCCTTGGACTTCTTTCCAGAGCTCAAGTATTACACGAACAGAAAGGCCGGAACTTTGAGCGGTGGTGAGAGACAGTTCTTGGCAATCGCCATGGCTCTTGTTAAGAACGCTAAGGTCATAATGCTCGACGAACCGACCGCACAGCTTTCACCGAAGCTTGCGGAAGTGGTCTTTCAGAAGATAGTCGATTTGAGAGATTCGCTAAATCTTACGGTCATCTTGGTTGAACAGAACGCCAAGAGGGCTTTGGAGATAAGCGACAAGGCATACATGCTCATAAGCGGAAGGGTCGTATTCGAGGGAGACGCAAAGGATCTGCTCGAGCACGAGAAGTTCGAGAGATACTGCATGGGATTGACCTAATCCCTGTATTTGACCTCCAAGCTCATAAAGTCTTCAGCAACTCTAACGTTTTCGAAAACCTCCCTCGCCTCCTTCAAAAGGGGTGTCGCATCTTTAGAGTATCTCGCACTTACGTGAGTTAAGATCAGCATTCTGACGTTCGCCTTTTTGGCAATCTCCGCAGCTTCCTTCGCGGTCGAGTGCTTACTTTGAATTGCCCAATCCTGCAGATCGCTCGTGAAGGATGCGTCGTGTATGAGCAAATCCGCATCCCTCGAAATCTCCACGGTTCTTTCTATAGGCCTCGTATCTCCCGTGTAAACAACCTTCCTTCCTTTCCTCTTAGGCCCGACGACCATATCTGGAGTTACAACCCTACCGTTAACGACAACGCTCTCCCCCCTAACGAGCTTTGAGTAGAGGGGGCCGGGTGGAATTCCCAAAGCTTCAGCTTTAGCTCTATCAAACTTTCCCGGTCTGTCCCTCTCAATCAAAGCGTATCCTAAGCTTGGAACTATGTGATCCGTCTTAAATGCCACTACCTTGAACTTTCCGAAGTTGACCTCATCTCCATCCTTCAAACCCACGACCTCTATCGGGTAGTTGAGATTTTGATAACCGAACATCCTGAAGAGGGTTGTGACGAAATCGACCTCCTCCTCGGGCACGAATACCCTAAGCTTTTCCGTTCTCTCGTTTAGGGATAGGGTTTCGATGAGACCGAAGAGGCCTACGAAGTGATCCGTATGTGTGTGTGTCACGAAAACGCTGTCTATCTTGAATCCCGTTTTAGCTATCATCATCTGCCTCTGGGTCCCCTCTCCGCAATCAAAGAGGAGTCTGATTCCTTCGAATTGAATGAGAATAGAAGAGGGATTTCTATTCGGTGACGGAATCGTGCCAGCTGTCCCTAAAAACGTTACCTTAAGGAGCATGAAATTAGCTCTCTAAAACTATTTCGATGTTTACGTCCTTTGGAACCTGAATCCTCATTATCTGCCTCAAAGCCCTTTCGTCCGCTGCGATGTCTATCAGCCTCTTGTGAATTCTCATCTCCCAGTGGTCATAGGTTTCGCTTCCCTCCCCATCTGGAGCCTTTCTCACGGGTATCACCAACCTCTTCGTGGGAAGGGGTATGGGACCGCTCATGGCAACGCCCGTTTTGTTTGCAATCTCCTTTATCTGCTGGCAGATCCTGTCCAAATCCTTTGGGTTCAATCCGGACAACCTTATCCTCGCCTTCGGACCCTTAACCGGCATAAGATCACCCAAAAAATAAAAGGGGTTACTTCCTTGGAGTTACGTCTATAACCATTCCAGCAGCTACTGTCATACCCATGTCTCTCACAGCAAACCTTCCGAGCGGTGGTATGTCCTTGACCCTCTCGATAACCATGGGCCTCGTCGGCTCAAGTTTGACTATCGCAGCGTCTCCAGTTTTAAGGAACGATGGATTCTCCTCCTTCACCTGTCCAGTTCTTGGATCCAACTTCTTCTGTAGCTCAACGAATCTGCACGCAACCTGCGCTGTGTGTGCGTGAACTACCGGCGTGTAGCCAACGGTGATGGCTGTGGGGTGTTGCAACACTATGATCTGAGCGGTGAAGTCCTTCGCAACGGTTGGCGGGTTGTCCGGATGACCAGCTACATCTCCCCTCCTTATGTCCTTCTTGCTGACACCTCTAACGTTGAAACCTATGTTGTCACCCGGCTTTGCCTCTTGGATTGGTTCATGGTGCATTTCTATGCTCTTAACTTCACCAACTATCCCCGGTGGCTCGAATATGACCTTGTCACCCACCCTTAAGATACCGCTCTCGACCCTACCTACTGGAACCGTTCCGACACCCTTTATGGAATAGACGTCCTGAATAGGTATCCTCAAGGGCTTGTCCACCAGTTTCATGGGTGGCTTCAGCATGTCGAAGGCCTCGTATATCGTCGGTCCCTTATACCAAGGCATCTTTTCACTCCTCTTGAAAACGTTGTCACCGTAGTATGCTGAAACGGGAATGAACGGTGTCTCCTCAACTTTGTAACCTACGGCCTTCAACAGCTTTTCTACCTTGGCCTTACACTCCTCGAACTTCTTCTGGTCGTAGTTGACTCTGTCCATCTTGTTTATCGCAACTATTATCTGGTTTATACCCAAGGTTCTCGCCAAGAGAACGTGCTCCTTGGTCTGTGGCTGAACGCACTCCACGACGTCAACGACCAAGACCGCAGCATCCGCTTGAGAAGTTCCCGTGATCATGTTCTTTATGAAGTCCCTGTGACCGGGGCAGTCGATTATTGTGATCATATACTTGTCGGTCTCTATCTTTCTGTGTGCCACGTCTATCGTAACTCCTCTCTCCCTCTCCTCCTTGAGCCTGTCCATGACCCAAGCGAACTCGAACGTAGCCTTACCCTTCTGCTCCGCCTCCTTCCTATACTGCTCTATTATGTGGGGTGGTATCTGCCCGGCCTCGTAGAGCAGTCTTCCTATCATTGTGCTCTTCCCGTGGTCCACGTGTCCAATTATAGCAACGTTTATGTGTTCCTTCTCCTTCGCCATACCGCAAAGTTTGAGAATGGGTATATAAAACTTTCAACGAAAGGTAAAGTATTTGTTCGATTACCTCTTACCCGATCCATGAGCATAGTGGTCGGATTGGACGGTTCCGATCGTAGCTTTAGGGCTTTGAGGTTTGCCCTTGAAGAGGCCAAGCTCAGAGGGATGAAGGTTTACGCCGTTCATTCCCTCTTCGGAGGAGAAAAAACGGACATGGAGGATATAGAGAAGGGAAAGGAGATACTTGAGGAGGCCAAGAGAATTGCCAAGGAGCTCGACGTTGAGATTGAGACGAAGTTGCTGATAAGGGGTAAAGCTCCGGGGGAAGACATAGTGGATTTTGCCGACGAGGTCAATGCGGTGATGATAGTTCTTGGCATGAAGAGGAGGTCTCTGGTTGAAGAGGTCATACTGGGTAAGGCTGCGAAGTATGTGGTCGTTAAGGCTAAACAGCCCGTTGTTCTGGTCAAGTAAGATTTAAAATACCCTATCAAAACGAAGGAATATGTTCGTATTCGTTTACATAACCGCAAAGGATTTCGATGAGGCGAGAAAGATTGCAAGGCACCTTCTGGAGAAGAGGCTCATCGCGTGTGCGAACATATTTCCAGTTAGGTCCATGTTCTGGTGGGAGGGTAAGATCGAAGAGTGCTTGGAATTCGTAATAATCTGTAAGACAAAGGCTGAGAAGTTCAAGGAGTTGAGAGAGGAGGTTAAAAGGATACACAGCTATTCAGTCCCCTGCATATGCAGTTTCGTCGTTGAGGAGGGCTTGAGGGAGTTCTTGGACTGGATTGAGGAAACCGTGCAATGATCGGAAGGGAAGTGACATACACGGAGGAGAGGTGGGAAATTTTAAGGGAGAAGAGGAGAAGGGCGAAAGAGGTTATGGGTCGATTGAGGGAGTTCGGGATACATTCGATAGCATACGGTTCGATTGCGAGGGGTGATGTAAAAAGGAACAGCGACGTGGACATATTCATACCATACCAGATCCCCTCCTACAAAATCGAGATAGCACTTGAGGGATTTGAAATCGTTGAGAGGAGGATAGTCCAAGCAACACCCAACTACGCCATTAAGGGGGAGATAGTCTTAACGGACGAAACGACCGTAAGTTTTCCCCTCGTGAAGATGAGGGAAAACGAGCTTGACTTCTACAGGTTCGGAGGTTGTCTGAGTTACGGGGAAATTCTAAGGAACAAAAGGGTAGCCGGAGTTGACAAGAGACTCTTTCTGATAATACCAACCGAAAGGGGTCACAGAGAGGTTTCGGTCTTCGACGTTCAGCCGAGTTACGTAGCCAAGGTTTTAAACGTGAGCCTTGAGATAGTGGAGGAGAGGATAAGGGTTCTAACGAGGAGGAGGGAAATAGGTAGAACGGGAATATTTTTGCAGGAGGTAGTTCCGTCCGACTCGAGCTTTGAAGCTTACTTGGACGAGATAGCCAAATCCAACCCGATGGTGCGTAAGAGAATTGAAAAGTTTTAGGGGATTTCGAGTTCCTTCAGCTTTTCTTGTGTCGGTCTTCCGTCCACCCATCCCCTCAACTTGTAATACTCCTCCTTCATCTTATCCAACTCAACGACGTGTCCCTTGGCTGGACCTTCTGGCAGGGGTTCGCTCAACAACCTCTTAGGTAAGGTGTCGTCCTTCCCGTCAAAGCCGAACTCGTTCATTATCAACCTCTCAAGGTTGTAAATCCTCTCTCCAATCTTCATGAAGTCGTTCGCACTCATTTCCCAACCCGTAACCGCTGACAACAGCTTAGCGTAATCATCCGCACCTAAAGCGAATGTTGAGAAGAGACAGTTCACTGTCGAATTAACGACGCAGGTGAAGTCTTGGAAAACCTTGACCCACTTCGCCTTACCTTCGGTTGTGAGTGGATCGATCTTCTCGGGAATTCCCAATATTTCAGGAGATATGGTGTAACCCGTTACGTGGCAACCACCTCTGTTTGCTGTTGCATAGTTCAAACCTATTCCCTTTGCACCTCTCGGATCGTAGGCTGGCAGTTCCAAACCCTTCACGCTCATGGACAACTCTGGGGCGTTGAACATCTCAGCCAGTCTTTTACTTCCCAGAGCAAGATACCTTCCGAATCCTATCTTGAACGCTGTTCTCCATATCATCTCTATCAACGCAGTAGCGTTTCCAAACCTCAAATCGACCCCTTCGAGAAGATCTTTCGGTATGTATCCCTTCTCAACGAGCTCCATTGCACATGCTATTGTCGAACCCATCGATATCGTGTCCAATCCCAGCTCGTCGCAGAGATGGTTGGCCTTGATTATAGCCTCCAAGTTCACAACGCCTGTCGTGTTTCCCAAAGCCCATACAGACTCGTATTCCGGCCCTTCGCTGTGCAGTATCTGGAAGCAACCTGATTTTACGGCTGTAACCCTCCCGCACCCTATACTGCAACCCCAGCAGGCCTTGTTACTTATCAGGTATTTCTCTGCCAAAGTTTCACCGCTTATCTTGTCGGCATCTGGATTTACTCCGGTCTGCCAGTTCTTGAAAGGTAACATTCCGGCGTTGTTTATGATGTTGACGAGGATAGCGGTCCCGTATTTCGGTAAACCCTCACCTGTCACGGGATTCTTTCTTACCTTCTCCAAAGCCTCCTTAGAAGCTTCCTTAAATTCGTCAGGTTTCGCTGGCTGAGGCCTCTCGTCACCCCCAACGACTATGGCCTTGAGCTTTTTAGAACCCATTATAGCTCCAACTCCAGTCCTACCAGCAGCTCTATGCTCGTCGTTCATGATGCAAGCGAAGTAAACCAAGTTCTCTCCAGCGGGTCCTATGCATGCGACACTGCAGTTTTCACCAACTCTATCCTTAAGAATTCTTTCCGTTTCGAAAACGTTCCTACCCCAAACGTCCTTTGCAGACTTTATCTCCGCACTTCCATTCAAAACCTCCAAGTAAACAGGATCATCCGATTTCCCCTCGATCACAATCATGTCGAAGCCAGAGAACTTGAGGAAGGGCCCCCACTTACCTCCAGAGTTCGCACTCGCCACCGAATTCGTTAGAGGCGACTTCAGAGCCATGACGTGATACCTACCAGACTCTGGAAAGCCAGCAACACCTGTAGCCGGGCCTGTTGCAAATATCAAAACGTTCTCCTCTCCAAAAGGATTCAAATCCCTCGGAGAAATACCCTCCTTCTTGTATCTCTGCAGGTAGTCGTATAAAACTCTTACCGCGTATCCCTTCCCTCCCAAATACTTTTTGGCAATTTCCATATCCGTCTTTTCAACCTTAACGCTCCCCTCGCTCAAGTTCACCTTCAAAACTCTACCCATGTATCCCATGCAAGTTATTAAACTCAAAACAGTAAGAAATTTTCCAAATGTTCAATCGTGCATATCGCTTAAAACCGCTTTTAGGTAATCAACTTCAAACTTCAAAGGATTTTCGGCCATTTTCTTGGCTATTTGATAGGCCTTGGGTTTCAAATCTTTCAAAGATTCGACGAAGTCGTGTATCAACCTGCCGAATTCCGTTTTTGGCTTCAACCTGTAAATCTCGAAGACGGGAGGTAGGAGGTTTAAAACGCTTAGAACTATCTTATACCCGTATCTTTCGTCGTATTCCACGATGGATTTTCCAATCTTTCTCGCCCTTCCACAATCTATCCCGCAGGGGTAGAAGTTCGTCGTAAATATGGAGTAAGCTTCTTCGGGCAGTTCGGGATTCGGATAGCCCTTCAAAATCTCTAAAAACAAACCGCTCTCCACACACTCCCTGATAATCTCTTTTTCTGGCGATCCGCCTTCAACCTTCAGGTTGGAAAACCTATCGACACAGCACTTGGGATAGCCCAAAAGCTTTCCCTCGATTTTTATAATCCTCTTGACGTTTTTCTTCGTGGGATTCCTCTCCAAGAGCTCAATTCTCCTCAGAAGTTTCAAAGCCTTCTCTTTGTCTTTGCATACGTAGAACGAAAGCCTGTTCGTTGGAGACAATGTTATAGGATCGAAAGTCCACATGTAGGTCAGGACTGAGTATCTCAAACTTTTGAGTGAGATCAAATCGGACTTCGTGAGGTAAACGACGTGAACGCAGTTGGTCAATCCAGATTTTATTCTAACTACGTCGAGCATGAGGGAGGGGTTCATCGAAGAAGAAAAATCAAAAGTTTTAAAACGTTTTCAACGAATTCTGGCCATGAACGTAATCCTCTTGGGTCCACCGGGTGGAGGTAAGGGAACGCAGGCGGAGAGGATAGTTGAGAAGTATGGCATACCTCACATAGCAACCGGAGACATATTGAGAGATGCGGTAGCTAAAGGAACGGAGCTCGGAAAGAAGGCTAAGGAATACATGGACAGGGGAGAGCTCGTTCCGGACGAGATAGTTATAGGTATAGTTAAGGAGAGGTTGAAACAGCCTGACTGCGAGAAGGGTTTCCTCTTGGACGGTTTTCCGAGAACAATAAAGCAGGCCGAAGCTCTGGACGAAATGCTCGAGGAGTTGGGAAAGAAGATTGACGCGGTGATATACATAGACGTTCCGGAGGAGGAGGTCGTTAAGAGGATCGCATACAGGAGGGTCTGCAGGAACTGCGGTGCGGTTTACAACCTGATATACTCACCACCAAAAGAGGACAACAAGTGCGACAAGTGCGGTGGAGAGCTCTATCAGAGGGACGACGATAGGGAAGAGGTCGTCAGGCAGAGGTTCAAGGTTTACATGGAGAACACCGCACCGCTAATAGAATACTACGAAAGGAGGGGGATTCTTTACAGGGTTGACGGAACAAAGAGCATAGACGAGGTTTGGCAACAGATCGACGGTATCCTTCAGAAGTTGAAGTAATCGCTCAAACTCCTATTTTTTGACCTGTTCGCCAACTCGTGTGCCAGCCTTATCGGTTCCGGTAGCTTGTGGCCCCTTACGCATGCTTTGACAACCTTTAACGCGGTCTCCGGTGTTAAGTAGTTCCCGGGGGAGACGTATATCGGTTTGCAGTTTTTGCAAGTTTTCAAAGCGTATCCTATTATCTCGGAATCGTCGAAAATCGGTTTTTCCTCCATGACGTTTTTCGGCTCTTCGACTCTACCGAACAACCTTTTCTTGGTTACACCAACTGAAGGAACACCAGTTTCTATCGCTACGTATGTTGCCAGACCGCACCTCCTCGGATGGGCTATACCACTTCCATCAACGATCAAGATGACGTTGTCCAAACCTTTAACAACCTCTTTAACGACCTTCACGGCGGGTTTTCCCTCCCTGAACATCAGAAAGGTTGGGATGTATGGAAACTCGACGTCTTCAATCGTAACCCCCTTTCTAACCAAATTCAGTTCGGGAAAGCTTAAGACGACGCAGGCCGAGATGACCTTCCTTCCCAAAAAAGCCTGATCAACTCCAGCAACGTATCTTAAGTTTTTCAAATCCACCTTGTCCCTCAGAACGACCCTCTTTGCAAGTTCCCTCTGATACTCCTCAAGTTCCCTTAAGTTCTCTCTCATAGATCATCATCTCGTAGTCAAACTCGGTTCTTATACCCATCTCGTGCAGTCTCTCGTTTGCCTCAAGTATGCTTTCAGTTCCCTCAACAGCTTTTGGCAACTTCGAAAGCCCGTAAACGATGTCGGTTTTAACGTAAAATATCAAGGCGTTGAGGATGGAAACGTCTATTACGGCCTTATCCCAGACCTTAAACTTTCCGTAGTATCCCCTCGAAGCGACTATTGGAATCTTTGAGGCGGTGGTGTAAACGTTTTCTACGAAATCCATAACATCATCCGCAAAGTCTCTCGTTATTAGGGACGCACCCAAAACACCGTCCAAGCCCGCAATCTCGCTCAGATAAATCTCAAGCTCCTCCCTCGTAAGCTCGCCGTCGCTACCGAAACCTACTATCGCCAAAATCGAATTCAGCTTGTTCAGAGTTGACAGAACTATCGCATCCGCCAAGGGGCTGTGGAGACCCCTCTCTTTCCCCCTCGCCAGAGAGTCGCCACCAGCGTCAACACCAACGACCAAATCTATACTCTCTTCTCTAACGAAATCCTTCAGACACCTCGTTAGGTTTCTCTCACCCTTCGTTATGTCCACACCAACGACTTCGCATCCCAAAAATTCGGAAACCTGAGAAACTATGAGCTTCAAGCCTCTGTAGTTCGACTTCGAATTTACGAAAGCCAAGCAGTCGTTGATCTTTTCACATTCGTTTATCTCTTCAATCGAAAGGGGACCGGGCTTTTTGTCTCTCGTGACCCTTTCCCACACGACACCACCGTAGATGCACTCAACTCCGAACTCCTTGAAGAACTCCCCCACAGCCAACGTGCTGACTATATCCCCGCCACCGCCCATCCCTATCAAAAACGCCTTGTTTATCTCCTTTAGGAGTCTCACTATTTTCACGATCCGAGATTCGAGATTGATTTTATAAAAATGTTGCTTGCAAAACGTTTACAACATGTCGCTAAGAAAGCCCCGCTTTTCAAAGCGGGGATGAATTAGGGGAGGTTGGTGGAGCGTTAGTCTTATAAAGCCTCGCTGTGTTTAGTCTAACGTCGGGTGGGATGGAAGGGTCAATCAAGTCCCGCAAGGGGAAACTATAGCCCGTGTTCCGCTCCTTGCGGAAGACGGGTTTAACGGGGTGCTGGCCCACCCCGTGCATATCCAATGAGGATATGCACAAACCTTCCCGCTAGGAATCCTCGCATCCCAACGGGGAGGAGGTCAAGAGTGTCAATTGCCGTTTATTGCTTTCAATAGTCTGATTTTATCAAATTCGATTTGAGAAAGAAGTATTTCGAGCAGTTCACTTTCAATCCTAATATAGTTTGATTTTATTATCTCTTTATAATGTTCAAACCGAATTGATCAACTTCGCACTTTCAATCCTAGTATAGTCTGATTTTATCAACAGAGCTTGCCATGAGGAAGCTGACAGAGGACAACTTTCAATCTTAGTATAGTCTGATTTTATCTCTATAACGTGCCTTATCTCAGCTTCCTTGAGCATCTCTTTCAATCCTAGTATAGTCTGATTTTATCTACTCCTTCTATTTTGTTAATAAAAACTTTGCATGCCTTTCAATCCTAGTATAGTCTGATTTTATCTCTCCTCTTCTACCTCAGCCTTCTTCCTGTCCTCAATCTTTCAATCCTAGTGTATAGTCTGATTTTATCCGTATAGTTATTGAGGAGTTTAGAGGATAAAAAGGTTTCGGAGTGTTTTGATTATTTAAATACGGTCTGGCAAGTCTGATAATGTGCTTCCTTCATTTATAAAGATGCCAGACTTTTATCCCTCCCTTCTCTTCAAAATTGACGACCCGTCAACCGATTAAATCAAATTTAAAACCCTGTCCCCTTGGCAATCCCGAAAAATAATTTCCTTCTACCCCCATTCCCCCGTCCGAGAAAATGTAAATTATATCCCTATACTATCCAAAACCCTTATTTTAAAACGCCAGATCGTCGGAGACGCCTTAAGGGGGAAAAAGATCGTTAATCCATCGGTTAACGAGTTCGATGGGATTGACTTTAAGCGGACAAGA
Source organism: Archaeoglobaceae archaeon (assembly GCA_027036775.1). GTDB lineage: Archaea > Halobacteriota > Archaeoglobi > Archaeoglobales > Archaeoglobaceae > Archaeoglobus_B. The sequence continues at coordinate 13,791 of JALWDS010000001.1, forward strand.
CCTCTAACTCCCGTATGAAGCTTTGTAGAACAAGCCCATCGTAAGGATCACCTGAACACCGATTCTATAATCACCGCCAGCTTCCCAGCTACGATCACGCCCATCCACAGAAACAGAGCTATCAGAACGATCTCTATACCGTATCTCAACCTGAAGGTTCCAGTCGCAAGGGCGGATAGTATGTCGGTTGCAACCGCGAGGGCTATCGCGTAACCCACACCGAGCTTTATCGTCACGTAAACCATCAAAGCTATGAGAGGGATTGATATCAAACCACCGACGACCGCTATCGAGTAGGGATTGACACCGCTCATTTCGGAAAGGACGGCACACATTCCGGCCATCCTCGGACACAGTATGAAGAGGGCGAATGCGAGAGACAGAAGTATCTCCCTCTCCATGAGTCGAGTTGTCAAACGCACTTAAAATCTTGCGGTAAAGTGATAAACACACGTCGAAGAGTTCGATTATGGATTACGGGTCTCTGGGTTTGAAGGTCGGAATAGAGATTCATCAGCAGTTGGACACGAAACACAAGCTCTTTTGCAACTGTCCAACCGTTTTGAGGGACGTTGAGGACTCGAACTTTGAGTTCTTCAGGTATTTAAGGCTAAAGAGGAGTGAGATCGGAGAGGAGGACAGGGCTGCGAAGGAGGAGGTCTTGAGGAGCAAGAGGTTCGTTTACAAGAGCTACGACACAACCTGCTTGGTTGAGGCCGACGAGGAGCCTCCGAGGGAACTTAACAGAGAGGCTTTGCAAATCGCGATAACGATTGCGAAGATGCTCAACATGGAGTTTGTCGATGAGGTTCACGTGATGCGTAAGATCGTTATAGACGGTAGCAACACGACCGGATTTCAAAGGACCGCCCTAATCGCTTTCGACGGATACGTGGAGGTTGACGGCAGAAAAATCGGAATCGCTACTCTGTGTTTGGAGGAGGAGGCCTGCAAGAAGGTGGAGGATAGGGGTGAGGTCGTAGTTTACTCCCTCGACAGGTTGGGAATTCCTTTGGTTGAGATAAGCACAAAGGCGGAAATAGATACGCCCGAACTTGCAAAGAAGGTTGCCAAGAAGATCGGTATGATTTTGAGATCGACTGGAAGGGTTAAGAGGGGTCTGGGAACCATAAGACAGGACGTTAACATAAGCATAAGGGAGGGGGCGAGGGTTGAGATAAAGGGAGTGCAGGAGCTCGAAATCTTGGATAAGGTCGTGGAATACGAGGTCTTGAGACAGTTGAACCTCTTAAAGATTAGAGATGAGCTTTTGGATAGGGGAGCGTCGGTAGTCGATGAGATACACGACGTGACCGAAATCTTTAGAGATACGAAGTGCAAAGTCATTGCAAGGGCTTTGAAGAAGGGAGGTAGGGTTTTAGCGGTTCTTTTGAAGGGGTTTGGAGGATTGGTTGGTAAAGAGATTCAACCCAACAGAAGGCTTGGAACGGAGTTTGCAGATATTGCAAAAACCTTCGGTTTGGGCGGTATCTTCCACACCGACGAACTGCCCAACTACGGCATAAGCGAGGGTGAAGTTGAAAGACTCAGGGAGTTTTTGAATGCTGGCGAAGAAGATGCGGTGGTCTTCACGTGCGGTGAGGAGGAGAGGGTTAGGAGGGCCTTGAGTAGGATAATAGAGAGGGCGAAGTTCTGTTTAATTGGTGTGCCAGAGGAAACGAGAAAGGCAAACGAGGACGGAACTACGTCATACTTAAGACCTCTCCCCGGTTCTGCGAGGATGTATCCAGAGACGGACGTTCCACCGGTGAAGATCACCGAAGAAATGTTGGAAGTCGAGATACCCGAATTGATAGAGGACAGGGTTAAGAGGTTCGTCGAAATGGGATTGAGCGAAGATTTAGCTTGGGCTATTGCGGATTCGGACAAATACGATCTCTTTGAGAGGTTCTCCAAAATCCTACAACCGACTGTAGTTGCAAGGGTTCTGCACATAGTTCCATCCGAGTTGAAGAGGGACGGGTTCGATGTAGAAAAGCTCGAGAAGAGGCATTTCGAGATGGCCTTAAAACTCATAGCGGAAGGTAAAATTGCAAAGGAGGGGGCTGAGGAAGTTTTGAAGGTTTTTTGTCAAAATCCAAATGCGAGCGTTGAAGAGATACTGAGTAGGATGAAAACCGAGGACGATTTGGACGAATTCATATCCAAACTCGTTGATGAAAAAATCGATCTGATCAGGGAAAGGGGAGAGAAGGCTTTCAAACCCCTCATGGGCTTGGTCATGAAGGAGTTCAGAGGAAAGGTTGACGGTAAGGTTGTGGCGGAAAAGCTGATGAGTGCGATAAAGGTAAAGATGAACGAACTTTAATAAAGCATTTGAGCAAGTTTTATATCTTTTCATTCTAACACGGTTCTGATGGCTGAGACTGAACTTTTAAAGGCTATTTATGAAGAGCTGAAGGTGATAAAGGAGGAATTAAGGAAATTGAATAGCAAGATTGAGATTCTTGAAGCTGGATTAATCCAAGAAGAGGAGATTAGCGAAGATGAGGCTGAGAACCTTGATAAACTTTCTGAGGAGACGAGAAAATGTGGTATTCCATGGGAAAAGCTTAAGACAGAACTCGGGTTATGAGTTACAAAGTTCTCGTTCATCCTAAAGTTTCAAAGGAGATTAGAGAGTTACCAAAAGCTTACAGATTGAAGTTATCGGAGCTTATAGATACATTGAGTCAGAATCCTATCTCCTTCAAAAAGTTTGACGTAAGGAAGCTTAAAGGTCAAAAGAATAAATATAGGGTTCGGTTGGGTGGATTTAGGTTAATTTACGAAGTTGATAAGGATGAAAAGCTCATCCTAATTTTAAAGATTGAAAGGAGAGGTCGTGTCCATAAATAGATAATGTTATGAGCACAATTCATAGCAACTTCTCAAGTTCCTCAATCTTCTCTTTAATAGTCCTTATGCCATCCACTGCCAGTTCCCAATCGCAGTAATCGTTTTCAACTTCAAACGAGTAGTTCTTTTCCTTAACGATGTTTTTAGCTTTAAATTCTTCAAAGCTCATCCCGTATTTCTTTCTCATAGCTTTGTCTATAAGGATGTATTTCGATAGTTTTCTTCTCAGCTCATTTATCAACGCTTTTACAATAAGCTTATCTATCGGTTTTTCGTCTATTATCTCCTCTATTTCTTCTAAGATCGTCGAACTCATAGCAATTTTAATTTACCTCAAAAGTATTAATACTCTAACACACGATGGGGGATTTAGCATGCAGAAGTTTGAGGCTGTAACTTTCGACTACGGTAGCTTGGATGAGTGGAAAAGGTATTTTGAAGAGATCAAAGAGCTTGCCAAGAGTTGCAAGATTATAGAGGAATTTTGGAATGAGTTGAAAAGAAGATGCGATGGATTGACGTTTAAAGATTTACAAGAGGAATTTGATTATAGCACGGTTTTGTTAGGTGGTGTTACACCAGATGGTGAGTATAAGGAGAGGAGTTTGGCGAGGGTTTATGCTGTTCTGTTTGGCTTTAAGCCTGAAAACATTCACGATTTAATTGAAAAGCTAAAGAGAGGTTTACCGCCCACGACAAAAATAGTCGTAGAGGAGACAGAATTCATACGCTTTGTCAAAAGTGTATCGGATAAGGTCATGTCGATTCTCAGGCAAGCCGAGAGTAAAGGACTTATTGACAGTGCTGATGTTGATGTAGAAATTGATTATTTTGGTATTTTGTCCGATTACAAGAAGTTAATCGAAATCGTAGAAAACTTCGTTAACAATGTGGCTAAGATTCTGCCAAACTACAATCAGAAGTCTCTGTTTGTTTGGACACTTACCAAGCTGACTTATAGGTATATGACCACTGCTTATCCTGAGCTTAGGGACGAGAGAGTTTTTGAGGTTGTTATGGATGTTTTGGGTTTGAATGTGGTGTTTTCACCGGAAGTTGAGGATGAGAGAGTCAAAAGGGAGTATGAGGTTTACTCGTATTATGATAGTTCGATTGGTGGAGAACTGTGTAAACTCTTTCAGATGATATGGTACGCACTTGCTGATGAGAATTTTAGAAAACATCTTCAGGTAGTGTTTACGGAACTTCGAAATCCCTATATGGAATTTTATAAATTAGTAATACAATCTCTAAAGAGCATAGGATGGAGATTTCCAAATATCGAATTTACACAACGTTACTATGATTCCAGTTTTGTACATAGGTATCAAATCTCTGGCATTATCTTGACTTCTCAACATGCATATTATACAGGACAACGATACCCTGTAGTAGAAACTAAAAACTGTAATATATCTTTACTTAAGCTACTCGATGACTTAGCTCCAGGAGTATTCTTACTCAATGGTTTGCTTTTTATTTTAGAGATATCTAAAGATTATTTTGAGATTATAGCTTTGTCACCAGGATATGCTGGGGAAATTAATAGATTAAAAAGAGGTGAGTAATTAATGGATAAAAGAGAGTTTAGAATTAACAAACTAAAAACAAAAGAAGATCTGGCAATTTTACACAACATAATAGAATCATCCAAACCAAAATTAAAAGAAAAACCAAAGACTGAAGCTATTAAAGAAAAGACAATAAACCAAACAATCGAGCAAAAAATTGAGGAACCAGAAAGAAAAGAAACATACGAGATTCCAAAAGAACAGCTAATAATCCCTCAAATCTCCATTAAGCTGTTTAGCGTAAAACCACCAACTGAACTCGATACAACCGTAAACATCGTAAAAACAGTAAAAACAGAGGAAAAGTCTTTAAAAATCCCTCAACTCAATTTAGCTAAATTCACATTGAGCAAAATCACAAATTTAGATACATCAATTCTAATCGAACGTAAAGCCGATGAAAAGTTGTTAATTCCACAACTTAGATTAGAAAGATTCAAGCCAATCACTGCAATTTCTAACCTCGATACAGAACTTAGCATAACTGTAGAAAAACAATCTTCTCTCAAGATTCCTAAGCTCGTACTAACAAAATTTAGACCGATTAAGCCCTATGAAAGATTTTTGACTGATAAACCCGTTCAAATTCAACAACCGATGGTAGATTATTCAAAGACAAAAGGAATCTCTGATCAAAGTGAGGAATACAGAGAAGTTAGCGTTCAAATACAAGAATCAAAAATAACCCCAGAAGAAAGGATTAAAGAAATCGTTGAATCCACAGCAGAATCATCAAGCGAATCGGAAGGATATGAACTCCTTGAAGAAATAGACTTTATAGAGTTTTTACTCGGAAAAGGCAGTGGTAAAATCTTAAGTGGAAAGCCTCTCTGCATAATAGTCGAAAGGCATCCAGACAAATACGAATATGTAGTTGCAACGATATGCAGAGAGGTTTACAGAGAAAAGAAGGGTGGTTATCCACACCCGATACCCGTAAAAACCGTTGATGAAATCGAATTTGAATTCAAAGCAGACGTATCCGATCAAATAATAATCGTTGAAAACGCAAAGTATTCTGAAAGCCTTAGAAAAGCCATATTGAAATTCCCATTTAGTAGCTTGGGATTTTTGATATTGGTTACAGATAAACCAGAAGAGCTTGAGATGGAGATTAGAAAGAATATACCAAAAGCTGAGGAGTATATACTCAGAGTTGAACCCGTAAAAATCGATGAAAAGCTAAAGATTAGTGTTGTTGAATTCATCAGTGGCTCACAACTCTTAAAGAGTTATAGCTTTGGAGAAGACTTCATAAAGGCAACGCAGATGTTTAACGACCAACTTGAAAAATACCTCGATTTTAGTAAAGCACCAAACGAGCTAAAGGTGATGTGGCACAAACTAATGGCAAAATCTCCAGAAAGCTCAGAGCATGCAAGTTTTGAGCATTCAGCAATGAAATCCTTTGTCTGGCAATACCTCTGGAAGATATACAAGAAGGTTCCAAGGCTTGAAGACGAAAGAGGAGTCGATGTCTCAATAGACAACGAAAATTATGAAATAGAAACCTTCTACGGTTGCGGTGATCCAATAGCCAAGCTTACAGAGAAGATGGAAAAATTCACGCAGAACGACAAGATTTTCTTCGTTCTAAGAAATATAAGCATTCTAATGCACCTAAAAGAGCTAATCAGCTTCAAAAAGACTTGGAAAGACTTAGGTTACAACATTGAAATACTCGGAATCGACTTCAAGAGAAACGATTTGATTCCAATCGATGAAATAATAACCCTACTCAAAAACAAGAATAAATCATCACGGACATCGCAACATATTTAAGTAAGCCCGAGAAGGCCTTTATCTATGGCGAGGATGCATGCTCGAAGGAGGGGTAAGTCAGGATCAAAGAGGGTTTACAGGGATCATCCTCCAGAATGGGTTGAAATGAAACCGGAAGAAGTTGAAAAGCTCGTGGTTGAGCTCTACAAAAAGGGATACGAGCCGAGTCAGATTGGAATGATCCTAAGAGATCGCTACGGGATTCCTTCCGTTAGACAGGTTACGGGTAAAAAGCTCGTAAAGATTTTGAAGGAGCACGGAGTTTACATTGGACTACCGGAGGACTTGAAGTCTCTAATCAAAAAGGCGATAAATCTGAGGAAGCATCTTCAAGTTCACAAGAAGGACAAGCACAACATGAGGGGTTTGCAGTTGATAGAGGCGAAGATATGGAGGCTTTCGAACTACTACAAGGAGAAGGGGGTTCTGCCCAAGGATTGGAAATACGACCCAGAGAAGTTGGAGATAGAGTTGTCGAGATCGAGATAACCCAATTTTAAAAAAATTTTTAAGTTATATTGTAAATTTTTGGTATGGTGCTAAAAAAGGCTAAGAGCGAACTCGATATAGCCCTAAGGCACATCAGAGTGATGAAGGCGGTAATGGAAAACCAGCCAATTGGAATATTCAAGCTCTCAGAATTGGTAAACATGCCGAAACACAAGGTCCGATACTCCTTGAGAATTCTCGAACAGTCTGGAATTATAGAGCCAACGCAATACGGTGCGGTTATAAGGAAGGATGCGGACATAGGAAAGTTAAAGGAGGATTTGGCCGAGATAAAGAAGGTTGTTGAGGAGATTGAGAGGGAACTTGAAGAGCTATGATAATCATAGGCGTCCTACACCTCGATCCCTTGCCATCGTCCCCCCTCTACGAATCCTACGAGGAGGTTTTAGATAACGCCTTGAGGGATGCCAAAGCCCTCTCAAGTTGCGATGCGATAATAGTTGAGAACTACGGAGACAAACCCTTCATAAAGGAGGTTGACAGAGTTACTGTGGCATGCATGAGCGTGATAGCTTGGGAGGTTAAGAGGGAAACGGGAATTCCTATCGGAATCAACGTTTTGAGAAACGATCCGTTTTCCGCTTTGGCAATAGCTAAAGCTGTAAATGCGGATTTTGTTAGAGTTAATCAGCTCTACTTCCCATCGATATCTCCAGAGGGATTTTTAGAGGGTAAAGCTGGAGAGGTTATGAGATACAAGCGTTTCATAGATTGCAACGCAAAGGTTTACGCTGACTTAAACGTCAAGCACGCTGTTCACATGGTCAGCTTAGAGGATTACTTGGAGAACGTTGAGAGGTGCTTGGCCGACGCTCTGATAGTTACAGGAAAAACAACGGGCAAGGAGGTTGACGTTAGCGAACTCAGGTTTGTTAGGGAACGCACGAATCTGCCGATCTTCGTGGGTAGCGGAGTCAATCCTAACAACATCCGCAAATACGTCGGCTTGTGCGATGGTGTCATAGTCGGGACATACTTCAAGAGAGACGGGAGGGTTGACGAGGAGAGGGTTAGGAGGTTGGTAAATGTAAGGGACGAGTTGATAAAATCGAACCGATAGATAGGTTTAAATATTATAAAGAACAGTTTCCCCGTGCTGAGCGGGAAGGTTGTAGCTACAATAATAGCGGTGATCTTCGTTCTCTCCATCGCAACCGCTTTCATGCTACCTCACGCTCGTAAGATCATCCGAATTGAAAACGTCGATGTGAAGGTCGATAGGATTTTGGACGACTCGGTCGATCTGACGTTTTTGATCAAGCTCTCCGCAACCGACAACTTGACGATCAAGATCTTAACATACGACCTGAAGACGAACATCCTCTTAAATGAGACGACGATCCCCGTTAGAGGCGTTGAGATAAACGAAAAGCTGAGATTCGAGAAGGACAGGGATTACAGGGTTAAGGTCGTTTTGGAAAGGGAAGGTAGGACTTTGGACTTCAGATACCTGAACCTTAGATACCTCAACACCCTTATACCCGAGGAAAGGGAGCTTAAGGTCTTCTTAAAGGACGTTGACTTCAAGGTTTTGGAAGTTAAAGGTGACAGGGTGAAGGTTTTGGTTAGATACTACTTCGACTCCTTAAAGGATTACGACGTATCGTTCCACGTTAAGGCGGTTCAATACGAATCCAACGTTCTCACGGACGAGAGGTGGGTAAGGGCAAAGCTCGAAGGAGGTAGAACGACGATAGTTGAAACCAACGTAAGCGTTATCAAAAACTACTGCTATCTGATAAAGCTTGAGGCTTGGAGGGACGATTCGATTGTGAGGATTTGGAAGTCAGTTCTGAACCTATCCCCAACCAAGAGGGTTCCGAAGGAGGCGGTGGAGAAGGAGGTAGAATTTGAAGTGGAGAAGTTCGTAGCAACTCCGACGCCGATTAAGGCATACGGAGGAAGGGAGATTGGTGTTACGAGAGCAACCCCGGGATTCGAGATTCTGGCTTTGATTTTGGCTGGGGGTGTTGCCCTTTGCTTGAGACGGTTAGGAAGGCTCTAATGGCTTTGACCTTGATAGTTATGGCCGTAGCGGTGTTCGGACTCTACATGGCTATCAACACGATAATCGACTACTTTATCTACTACAGGTATGCACCGATCTACAAGGCCTTGATGAACCTTGCAGTAATAGTCCTTTCAATCTACGTTTTGAATATAATGCTCCAAGAACGACGTGGAGATTCTGAAGAGAGAAAATCTACTTGAGAAGTCCCAATATCTCCGCCCTTATCGTATCGGTGTCAAAAAGCTTGTGACTTATGGCCCTACTCGGACAGCTCGAAACGCAAACGCCACATCCCATGCAAAGGTTTTCGTTTATCCTCGCCTTAGCATGTCCATCTCTAACGACCATCTCTATCGCCTGAAAGGGGCAAAGAGGAACGCATATTCCACAGCCGGAACACTTCTCCTCGTCGATCTTAGCTGTTGTAGGTTCCAACTCAAAGTAACCTCTGTTTATCATCGACAAGGCTTGACCCGAAGCGGACTCGGCCTGAGCTACGGTATCTTGAATGTCCTTCGGCCCTTGAGCACATCCGCAAACGAATATCCCCGGTGCGACTACCGTAGGTGCGAGCTTCGGATGTAGCTCTTTGAAGAATCCGTTCTCGTCTAAAGGAACCTTCAACATCCTCGCCAGCTCCTTAACTCCATCTGAAGGTTCAATAGCTGGAGATAAAACCACCATATCGACTGGGAGTCTTACGATGGAGTTGGAGAGTGTGGATTCAGCGACTACGATGACTCTACCCTTTTCGACCTCACCTTTCTCGTAATCGTTTATGGGATGGTCTGTTATCTCTGCGACCTTTCCCCTAATGAATATCACCCCCTCTTCCAAGGCCTTCTTGTAGAATTCCTCGTATCCTTTCCCAAACGCCCTTACGTCTATGTAGAAGTTGTAAACCTCCGCATTCGTCCTCTCCCTTATCAGCCTCGCAAGCTTTATCGAATACATGCAACAAACCCTCGAACAATACACCCTATTCCCCTCGTCCCTACTCCCTACACAGTGCACTATCGCTACCCTCTTTGGCTCCCTTCCGTTAACGATCAACCTCCCACCGCTTGGCCCAGTTGAGTTCAGCAACCTCTCAACCTGCAAAGCGGTAAGAACGTTTTTGTATCTACCGTAACCGTATTCCTTTACGACGGAGGGATCGAACAGCTTAAAACCCGTGGCTATTATTATCGCTCCAACCTCTATCTCCTCAACCCTCTCCTTTTGATCGAAATCGATTGCATCCACTTCGCAAACCTCGTAGCAATACATGGGACACTTGTTGGTTGTGAAGTGCAGACACTCGTTCGGATTTATGTAGGGACAGTTTGGAACCGCTTGGGGGAATGGAACGTGTATAGGTTTTCTAAAACCCATCCCCTCGTCGAACTCTGAAGGTATCGTTGGATAGTGCAGGCAAGATTCAACACACTCCATGCATCCGATACATGCATCCTCATTAACGAAACGGGGCTTTACCCTCACCTTGACCTTGAAGTTACCGACGTAACCTTTGACGTCTATTACTTCGGAGTTTGTGAGGAGGGTTATGTTGGGGTTGTCTTTGATCTCGTTCATTTTGGGTGTGAGTATGCAGGCGGAGCAGTCGAGGGTAGGGAAGGTTTTGTCGAACTTCGCCATCTTTCCCCCTATGGTGGGTTCCTTCTCCACCAAGTATACCTTAACCCCCGAATTCGCCAGTAAAAGCGATGCGGTTATCCCAGCTATCCCTCCCCCTATAACCAAAACTCTCGGATTTATCCTTACCCTCCTCACCTCCAGCTCCTCGTGCAACTTTACCCTCTCCACCGCAGATTTTAGATAAGCTTTCGCCTTCTCCGTTGCCTCTTCTTTGTTTTCGTGAACCCAAGAACACTGCTCCCTTATGTTCGCTATTTGAAGGAGAAAGGGATTTAAACCAGCATCGCTAATTGCCTTTCTAAACGTTTTCTCGTGCAGATTTGGTGAGCAGGCACAGACCACAACCCTATCAAGCTTGAGTTCTCTCACGTCTCTCTTTATCAGTTCCTGCCCCTGGCTTGAGCACATGAACCTGTAATCCCTCGCGACTACGACTCCATCCAACCTCTTCGCAAACTCCACAAGCTCTTTAACATCTAAAACTCCAGCGATGTTTAAACCGCAGTGACAGATGTAAACCCCTATCCTCATCCTCGCACCGTTAAAAATAGGGTTATGTGGACTTTAAAATTCTCTCCCAAACCCTATCGACTTCCTCCTGTATCTTGGAAATTATATCGTCGCTCAAATGCCTAAACCTCCTCTGAGCTTTGAGGTATTCGACAACGGGCTTTCTCTTGGTTGGGATGTAGTTTATCTTTTCGACTCCGTTTTCTATCTCGTATAGTATCCACATTCCAGTATCCACTGCGAGTTTACCCAACTCTATGCTCTTCGAAGAGTCGAAACCCCATCCGGTTGGACAGGGAGTTAAAACGTGTATGTAGGACGGACCTTCAACGCTCAAAGCCTTTTTGACCTTCTCTACGTAGTCCATAGGATATCCAACGCTTGCGGTGGCTACGTATGGAACGTTGTGGCTTGCAACTATGTGTGGCATGTCCTTCTTGGGCCTATCCTCACCGAAACTCAACTTACCAGCTGGAGAGGTCGTGGTTACCGCTCCGAAGGGTGTCGCTCCACTCCTCTGAACTCCCGTGTTCATGTAAGCCTCGTTGTCGTAGCAGATGTATGTGATGTTCTCCCCCCTCTCCAACGCACCGCTCAAAGCCTGCAGACCTATGTCAACAGTTCCTCCATCCCCTCCAATAACCAAAACCTTCGTCTTCTTACCCAACACCTTCAAAGCCCTCCAAACACCGCTCGCAACAGCACCCGCATTTTCAAATGCTACGTGAATGTAAGGGACCTTCCAAGACGTTTCTGGGTATGGAGTGGTAACGACCTCCATGCAACCCGTCGGCTGAACGACTATAACGTCCCTTCCAGATGCTTTGAGGGCCAACCTCACCGCAATTATTGCACCACACCCAGAACACGCTCTGTGACCGTAAGATAATAGCTCCTCATCTGGTAAGTTGTTTACGGCCAGCTTGAATTCGAAACACCTCGAAGCACTCAGCTTCGCTCCGCACTCCTTACACCTAACGAAAAGCACATTATCACCTCCTGAACCAATCCCTAACACCTATCCAAACCACATCTGGAACTTCCTTAACCCTCGCTTCGTAACACATCTCGTAGGCCTTCTCTATATCCCAGTATGGTATGTCTCTACCTCCCAAACCCGCAACGAACCCTATCACCTTCGCGTTTGACTTTCCGTAGAGGGCGGATCGCACGTCGTGGAAGAGTGCTCCTCCTCCAAAACCGAAGCAGTTGTCCTTCTCTATAACGCCTATAACTTCGAAGTCCTTCAAAGCCCTAACGATCTCGTCCTTCGGGAAAGGACGATAAAGCCTCACCCTCACGAGTCCGACGTTCTTACCCTTCTCCCTCATCCTGTCCACCACATCCTTTATCGTTCCCGCAAGGGAGCCCATAGTGACGAGAACTACGTCGGCGTCGTCCGTTCTGTATTCCTCAATCAAACCGTATCTCCTTCCGAAAATTTCACCGAACTTCTCATCTTCATCCTTCAAAACCCTTTTAGCTTCGTTCATGGCCTCATCCTGAACGAGCTTGAACTCCATGTAGTAGTTGGGATCCGCTATCGGCCCTATAGTTACGGGGTTTTCGGGGTCGAGTTTTATCGGCGGATCGTATTCTGGCAGGTAGTCGTCAACCAACCTCTGATCGGGAATGTCAACTGGCTCGTAGGTGTGCGTAAGAACGAATCCGTCCATGCAGACCATGAAGGGCAGAAGAACCTTTTCGGCAACCTTGTAAGCTTGAATGACGGAATCCAAAGCCTCCTGATTTGTCTCAACGTAAACCTGAATCCATCCACAATCCCTAACAGCGGTGCTGTCGGACTGGTCATTCCAAATACTTATGGGAGCACTCAGAGCTCTGTTTGCGTTCACCATGACTATCGGCAGTCTCAAACCGCTCGCTATGAACAGGACTTCGAACATCAAGGCCAAGCCTTGGGACGAAGTTGCTGTAAATGTCCTCACTCCAGTTGCACTCGCACCGACGCAAACGCTCAGAGCGGAGTGTTCGGATTCAACTCTAACGAACTCCGCATCCAACTCGCCGTTGGCAACGAACTCCGCGAGATACTCCACTATGTGTGTTTGAGGGGTTATGGGATAAGCGGAAATAACCTTGGCTCTGCACAACTTGACCGCTTCGGCAACCGCTCTACTTCCCTCAACGATGTCCCTCATTTTACCACCTCACTTCTCCTCCAAAACCATCTCTATGGCGTTTGCGGGGCACTCGTTCGCACATATCCCACAACCCTTGCAGTAATCGTAGTTCGGTTGGAAGAATCCCTCTCTCCTAACGACGCAACCTTCTGGACAAACCAACCAGCAAGTTCCACATTTGATGCACTTGTCGTGATCGTAAATAGGCTTGAAAGTTCTCCATCCCCCCGTCTTGTTGACGTCGCTGTAAACCATCTTCTTGAAAAAGTTCAGGTAACTCTCCAAAACCATCATATCACCTCCTTAGAGATTTCGTAAGCGGTTTCGACCGCTTTAACGTTTACTTCAGCAATCTTAGGAGGTAACCTCTTTCTAACCGCCTTAACGAGAGACTCCAAGCTGAACTCCTTCGTAATTCCCGCAAAGGCTCCAAGCATGACCGTGTTCACTATTGGTCTCTTTAAAATTTCCAAGGCTATTTTGGTGGCGTCCACGGTGTAAACCCTCGCCTTCGTGTTCAGGTTCAACTCCTCGGGATCCTTTTCCGTGTTCACTATTATCGCTCCATCATCCTTCAAACCCCTCGTAACGTCCACAACGCCTATGAGTGTTGAATCCTGGACTATGACGTAGTCGGGCTCGTAAATCTGACACCTCGTTCTTATGAAACTGTTACCTATCCTTGCAAAGGCGGTAACGGGTGCACCCCTCCTCTCAACACCGAAGCTTGGAAAGGCTTGAGAGTATTTGCCTTCGTAAAAGGCAGCTATTGCCAAAATTTCAGCTGCAGTAACGCTTCCCTGTCCGCCCCTACCGTGAATTCTAATCTCCTTCATGGTATCACCCCAGATGAGGCAAAAGAGTTGCGTAGCTGTAAACCGAACCTGAAGAGGAGATTATCTCGCTTCTACTCTTACACTCCTTAACGATCGGTCTCCAGTTCTCGTGTGACACCAAAACTGCGGAGTCTATGATACCCTTCTCCAAAGCGTAAACGAGCAAGGTGGTAACGACTCCTCCATCCTGTCCCCTAATTCCTATCTTGCTTCTGGCCGAAACGACGCTCAGATAGTATCCGAAATCCTCATCCCTCTTTCCCTTGAAGAGACTTCTTTCAATTTCGCTCTTAGGTAGCGAAGTTCTCGGACAGGCCAGATAGCAAAGGCCTCTCATCTGACACGTTTTGATCGACGGGAAAGAATCGACTTTAACGAAATCACACACAAGCTCGCACGCACCGCAGGAGGTGCACGCACCCTGCTCCACGACTTCATCGAGTAAATCTTTGAACACTTTGCCCTCACTCCTCTTTAAAATTTCCTCAACGCTCAAGTCTTCGTATAGAACCTTCAAACCCCTCTTCCTTCTCTCTTCAATCTCCCTCAAAGCACTCTCCCTCTTATCCCTGCAGAGCTTTCTTAGGGGTTTCAGGTTGACCTCCCCTACCTCCAAGTATCCATCCCTAACCGCGTTCGTAAAGATTTCCATCCCCCTTTCACTCCTGATTATCACCGTGCTCCATCCCCTTTCGCTTCCGACGCTTCCAACGCTTACGTCCGCGAGTTCCGCTGAGAAGTCGGGACATATTCTGCATCCGATTCTGACGTATGGCTTTCCATACTTGAGGGGTATCTCAAGGACCTCTTCACCCCTATAACAGAGGAGTTTTCCCTTCTTTATGTCGAACCTATCGAAGTTCTCGGGCCTTTCTCCAAAATCTTCGAGAAGTGCTTTGAAGCATGTGAACATCCAGTTCTCTCTGCAGAAAAGTCCGATGACGAGTCCGAGTTTTGTATCGACGTTCAAGCGTTTTTTGAAAGTTTCCACCTTTCTGATTGCCTCTATTTGGCACGGTAAACCGACAACCGCTCTCATTCAACGATCGACTAAGTGATAGCTATTTAACTTTTATCATTATCAATCATTGACTATTTTCAATTCGACGATTGTGGTGGGCACGCCTCGGGTCGATCCACCTTACGGGAGCCCGTTCGGCAAAGCCTCTCCTCCCCGCACCCCCGAGAGCGCCGGTCGTCCGGGGTTAGCCTGCTCCCTTCCGGGCCTGGGCCGGTTCCCCCGGCAAACACGGCGGGACATCCCTCCAGATGCCCCAACCGTGACCGCCGACCCCTCGGGACGGGGACTCTACAAGGCCTTGCCGAACGGTCACCCCCGCTCGGTGGACCTTCCCTCGGCTTCGGCCCCCGCGTATCGACGGTTTCGGGTTACAGGGGACGCCGAACCCCCCGGCCTAGCCCACCGACAATCGGTCTGATAAGTTGTATTAAACGTTTTCGTAGCAAACGTATTTATTGGATTTGAATATTGCGAATATGGAGTTCGTAATAATCAGCGTCGGAAACGAGATACTGAGCGGTGATATTGCAAACACGAACGCGACGTACATAGCGAGAAGGCTGACAAAGAAGGGACACAAGGTCGTAAAGATGATAGTGATTCCGGACGATGTCGATGCAATCGCCAAAGAGGTTGGAGAAAATCTTGAAAGCTTCGTTGTAGTTACGGGCGGTTTGGGAGCCACTCACGATGACGTTACGACCGAAGGGATAGCCAAGGCTTTAAACAGAAAGCTCGTGCTTTACGAGGACGTTTTGAAGGAGTTGAAGGAGAGGTTTCCAAAGGCGAACGAAGAGGCTCTAAAAAAGGTTTGCACGTTTCCAGAGGGTGCGGAAGTTGTTAGAAACGACGTAGGAGTTGCTCCGGGGTATTTGGTTGAAAACGTTTTGGTCATGCCCGGTGTTCCTGCGGAGATGGAGGACGTTTTCGAGAAGGTCTTGCCGAGGTTCGGTGAGAGGAGTTACTACGAGGAAACGTTGATAGTTTACAAGAAGGAGAGCGAGATGCTCGAAGAACTCAATAGAGTCGTGGAGGAGTTCAAAGACGTTCAGATAGGTTCATACCCAAAGGAGGGATACGTTGTGATAAAGTTCTCTGGGGAAAATCTGGAGAGAGTTAGGAAGGCGAAAGAGACTTTAAAAGAGCTTTTGGGAATATGAAGAGGCCTTTCGTTTTTATAAACGTTGCGTCGAGCGTTGACGGTAAGATCAGTAACGAAAAGAGGGTGCAAGTTAAAATATCCTCTCCAGAGGATTTCAAGAGAGTTGACGAGCTGAGAGCCAAGAGCGATGCTATAATGGTCGGAATTGGAACCGTTCTGTCTGACGATCCAAGGCTGACGGTTAAAAGTGAAGAACTGAGATTTGAGAGGGTTAAAAGGGGTTTACCCCCCAATCCGTTGAGGGTCGTCGTTGACAGCAAATGCAGGATTCCCTTAAACGCCAAAGTTTTGGACGGATCAGCAAAAACTTTGATAGCGGTATCCGAGAGGGCGGACTTTGAAAAGGTGGAGACTTTGAGGAGAATGGGGGTTGACGTTTTAGTTTGCGGTGAGGAGAAGGTTGACTTGAGGGGGTTGATGAAAAACCTTTACGATTTCGGAGTTAGAATCCTCATGGTCGAGGGAGGTGCAACTCTAAATTGGGCACTTCTAAAAGAGAGGCTCGTTGATGAGATATGCGTTTACTACGGAAACGTCATAATCGGCGGTTCGAAGTCACCAACTATCGTGGACGGAAGGAGCTTCGATCCACCCATAAATCTCGAACTCGTTGAGGTCAAAAGGTTGGGAAGCGGAGTTTTGACGAGGTGGATATTGAAGTAGCTTTCAAAAATTTCGAAAAAGTTATCTATTTGATATTAGTCGATGTGACATGACGCACCACGTGGTTTACGTTGTGGGACACATGAACCCAGACACGGATTCGGTCTGTTCTGCGATAGTGTTCGCACACCTTTTGAACGAGTGGAGGAAGAAGGACGGACTTGTAAAGCTGGAGAAAGAGGCGGTTCCAGCGATACAGGGTGAACCAAATCCAGAAACTAAGTTCGTCCTCGAGAAGTTCGGATTCGATGTTCCGAAGAAGCTTGAGGATGCGGAAGGAAAGACGTTAGCCTTGGTCGACTTCAGCGAGAAATCTCAGGCTCCAAAGAACATAGACAAAGCGGAGATAGTTGCAATCGTCGATCACCACAAGATAGGGGACATAACGACACCTAACCCGATCCTCTTCGTCAACATGCCCGTTGGATGCACGGGAACTGTTCTAAAGCTACTCTTCGACTGGACAGGCGTGGAGATAACGAAGGAGCTGGCGGGACTTATGCTCTCGTCCATTCTGAGCGACACCGTGATATTCAAGTCCGCAACGACGACGGATTTGGACAAGAAGGTTGCGGAAGAACTCGCAAAGATAGCAGGAATTGACAACATAGTCCAGTTCGGTATTGACATAAAGTGCAAGTTGGCTGACGTTAGCGGTTTGAGTGCGAGGGAAATAATAACGAGGGACTTCAAGGACTTCGACATGGCTGGCAAGAAGGTTGGAATTGGACAAGTTGAACTCGTGGACCTGAGAGTGGTTCAGGATAGAATCGACGAGATATACGAGGAGATGAAAAAGATGAAGGAGGAAGGTGGATACGCGGGAGTTTTCCTAATGCTCACAGACATAATGAAGGAGGGGACGGAGCTTTTGGTCGTAACGGACTATCCGCAGGTCGTGGAGATAGCCTTTGGAAAGAAGCTTGAAGGAAAGAGCGTTTGGTTAGATGGGGTGATGTCAAGGAAGAAACAGGTCGTTCCACCACTACAAAAGGCCTTCGAACAGGTCTAATTTTTTTCTTTTACACAAGTTTTAAAAACTGTTTTGGCGATTAAATTTATGCCGGGTATAGTTCCCCACAGGCACTGCATCGTTTGTGGTAAAGCCATAGAGCCCGATAAAACCTTCTGCAGTGACGAGTGCAAGGAGGTTTGGGAGAAGGAGAAGAAGAGGCAGAGATACTTTTCGCTTCTAATGCTCGCACTACTTTTCATACTGATGTTTCTGATATTCTTCACCGCTCCTCGCTAACTCGAAGGCTTTCAAAATTATTTCCACTATCTCTTCGGGCCTAAACTTCCCAGAGTTGATTGCGATGTGATAAATCGTTATGTCATCCAAGTCAATGCTGTAGAACTTCTTGTATCTCCTCTTTTCCAACTCCTCCCTCCTCTTGGTTTCTACCCTCGCCCTACTTATCTCTATTCCCTCCCTCTTCGCTATCCTCTCATACCTGACGTCTGGATCCGCATATATCCAAACCTTAAAGGCGTCCTTTATCATCCATCCCGACAACCTTCCCTCCACTACAACGTTGTCCTCCTTCTCCGCAAGTTCCCTCTGCAGTCTGTCGATGTATAGATCGATCTCGGGATTATCTTCAGCGTATTGGCTGAACTCCTCCAACGTCATCCCCCTCTCCATTGCAAGCCTTCTAAAAACGTCTCCAGCTGAGATCAACTTCCATCCGAGCCTCTCAGCCAGAAGCCTTGCAACCGTAGTTGTCCCACTCCCGGGCAGGCCCGATATGGTTATCTTCATGAAGCATCACTCCTGCAGAATTCTCCTAAACACCTGACCAACCGCAATGGAACATAGGAAATACCAGAAGAGCCACCATGGAACTATAAAGGAATCGCTGACGTGAATATCTCCAGCAAAAGGGACCGTTACGTTAAACGGGCTCACCATGCTGTAGTAACTCCCGCCGTGGTATCCGACGTTGCCTATGTTGTATATCACATACCAGAGCCAGACCCAGATGGGGATGGTCACAACGACGGTGTAAAACATCGTTCTGAAGTTCATGTTCATGAGTTGGGTCTGTATCCTTTGGATCTCCTCCTTCTCCTTCTCCAACTGCTTCAAAAGAAATTGGTTGTTCTCCTTCATGGCCTTGAGGTATCTCTTCTGAAAGTCGGATATCCTACGTTGTGCCTCAACCATGAATCTGTGATCCACGGTAAACCTCTGTATTACTGATGAGTAGAGAGCGGTAAAAGTTGCAAGAACGAATATGACGACGTGAATCTTACCCAAGTTCAAAAGGGGGTGGAGTATGCTGTCCATCAACTGAGCCAAGGCCACCCTGAACTGGGGAACGAATATTCCTATGAAGAGGATTACTCCGATTACCAGCATCAGATTCCTTAAGACGTTCTTCATCACTCCTCACCCAAGAACTTTCTGAGCATAGGATGCATCTCGGTCAACTGTTCCCTCGTCAAATCTTCGTAGTACTGATAGGCTATGCTGACGGCCAAAAGCAAACCGGTTCCGCTGACCTTACCGACTGTTCCGAGCATGTTCGCTATTAGCGTTAGCAAACCTATTATAGCACCTCCCAGAACCGTGACCTTGGGTATGTATCTGCTCAGGATTTTTTCCAAAACCTGCGGAGACTTTCTAAATCCCGGAATCTGAAGCCCGGATTTTGCTATTTGACTTGCAACCGTTTTAGCATCCATTCCACTCGTTTCGACCCAGAATATGGCAAACAAAACGCCTCCAACGATAAGTATGGTCGCGTCGACGAGTAGGTGCGTGTATATCAGCCAATCTGGTGTGTTTGCGAAGTATGGGGCTAAGAAGTTTCTGTTCGGATCCTTCAGAAGCGAAGGAACCCAATCGTATGGACTTCTAATTGGAGAGAGCAGATACATCAGACCCGATATGGGAACTACACTCCCACCGGGAGTTACGACGTAATCACCGAGTATCTTTATGCCGTTCCTGTATAGAACGAATCCGAACGTGACTATCAAAGCCTGCAAAGCTCTGACGAATATCATCGGCAGAACGCTTGCGTAGATCAACTTTATGGGATACCTACCCCTTGCACCTCTCACCAAATGGTGTGCGAGCGGAATTTCAACCCTCGTTCCCTCAGCGAATACGACCAGCAGTATTATGATTAAGGTCGTAATTAGGGCCAAGATACCTCCGTCTATGAAAAGGGTAATCAAACCGTTTGCGGACAGGAGGTAGCTGATTGGATAGTGCTGGAATATCCAAAACAGTCTTGGAAACACTCCTGGAGGCATTCCACCACGTGGGTTAAACCAGTTGAACAGCCCTATAACCATGGCCTGAGATATGCTTGCCAGTATGAAGAGACTGACTCCACTTCCTATCCCCCACTTGGATACGACTTCGTCCATGTAAACTATCAAAACTCCACCGATGAAGAGTTGGAGGAATATGAGGAGGGATATGAGGGAAGGGGGAACTCCCAAAGCGTTTGCAATATCCAAGTTCGGCCTTAAAAGACCACCTGCAACTTGGGGAAACGCCTCCAAAGCTATCATCACAAATACCAAAAACCTCTGAAAGTCCTGATACGTGGCTTGATCGTCGGGATTTGTTAAATCCAAATTAATTATACCTGCACCGACCAAAAGCTGTAAAACTATAGATGCGGTAACTATGGGCCCTATACCCAGAGCGAGGATGGAGCCGGTTGCTCCAGCGAAAAAGGCTCTATACTGAGCGAATATATCAATGGAATGGGGATCCAAACCGAAGACGGGAACGTTCACGAGGAGGAAGTAGAGTAACAGAATTGCAACTGTCCAACCGAACTTCTCCTTAAACGGAACGTGACCCTTTGGCCTTTCTACACTCGGAATTCTCTCGAAGTAAGGTTGCAATCTCCTCAGGACATCGTTGATGTCCATAGTCATCCCTCTGTGATGACCTTACCTCCAACACCCTCGATCTTCTCAATCGCTCTTAGTGTGGCACTCTCAACCTTAACTTCCATCTTCTTCGTAACGATTCCCCCACCCAAGAGTTTCGTGTATCCAAGCTGTGTCAGATCAACGATGTAGGTATCATCTCTCTTCTCTGCCAAGCCGAGTTCAACAAGCCTATCTACTATGTAGTCCAAGTCTGAAACGTTCAAATCTGGTCTCGAATATAGGAACCTGTAAGTGTAATCGTCGAGCTTACCCTCCTCCTTCAAGGCTCTGAGGGTTTTCTTGAGGTGGTTCACCATTCTGTATCTCTGGGTAACTTCAATCGGTCTTGTGAAACCGTATTTACCGAACTGATACAAACCCATCTTGGCAAGCTTTATGAACTTTATATACTTGTGCTTGTGCCTACCCGCGTTACCTCTACCACCCCTACACCCAGCACCTCTGTTCCTATCGTTTCTACCTTTTCCGTGAGTTCTCGAACCTCTAAACTTCTTAACCTTCTTCTTTGGCATCAAAATCACCTCATCTTGTAGAGGAGTTTACAAATGTCCTTACCGTGATAACCCAAACTACCCATTGGGTAGTGCCACTTGATGTTCTTAAGACCACCCCTCGGAGGATGTAACCTGAAGACGGGCTTTAAACCCGGAATGTCCTTCAAACTCGCCCTTCCTTCAACTACCGCCTTTGCGAACTCTTCTATTGAGTTGTATCCAGTTTTCTCTTTAACGTATTCGTCGGTTAATGGCTTGTTACCTACAAGCCTACCCCTGTTTCTCAAGAGCATTGCCAAGGTTTCAGCATCTATCTCTCCATAGGCAACGTAATCCTTAACGACCTGAAGCATTCCCCTGTAGGATGGAGTGTTCGGTATAACCACGCAGTGGTATCTCTTGTGTAACCTCAGCATTGCCAAAGTGTCCTTGATCTTTCTCGCAACACCCACCTGCCCTCTCAATCTCACTACTGCAATCAAACCGTTGTTCATGGTCATCACCTCTTCACGAAAACGGTCTTCTTCAAAGCGTCGAATGTTGCCTGAGCGAAGTTTATAGTCGTTTTGGTCTGACCCCTCGTGAAAGTCCAAACGTCCCTAACCCCGGCAAGCTCGAGAACCTTCTTGGCAACTTCTCCAGCAACTATTCCCAATCCCTTTGGCCCGGGCATCAGAGTTACCCTAACGCTACCGCACGAACCCGTTACCTTAAACGGGATTGAATGTGGCTCTCCGCACCCGCACTCCCATGAGCCACATCCCCTCTCAACCTTGAATATGTTGAGCTTTGCATCGTTTATCGCCTTTTGAATCGCTGGCGCAACTTGAGATGCCTTACCGACACCAACCCCCACGAATCCGTCCATGTTGCCAACCACAACCGTAACCCTGAATTTCGTTCTCCTACCGCTGTCTGTCATCCTCTGAACCATGGAAATTTCCAAAACCTCATCCTTAAGGTCTGGTAAAAGTGCATCGACTATCTCCGGCTCTTTCAAGGGTAAACCCGTAGCTAAAGCTTTGTCCATCGTTTTAACCTTACCCTCGTAAACCAACTTTCCCAACTTGGTTTTGGGAACCCAACCTTCTGGAATCTGAACCTCCATGTTAACCACCCAATATTCTTTCTTTCACTTCTTCAACATGCTGAGGCAATTCTGTAGGCTTTAAACCCCTCCTTTCATAATCGCCAAAGAGTTCGGGTCTCATTTCGTAGTATTGGGCTATGTGCTCACCCCTTATACGTGAATCATCTGGCAGAACTTCTGGGCTGTGAGGAATCTCCATACCACCCTCTACGGCACCTCTTAAGACGGCGAAAACCCTACCTCCCCTCGTGGGTGTGTGCAGGCCTATATCGAGTATAGCGGACTTAATACCCTTCTCCAAAGCCTTTTTAGCGATAAGCAATCCCGTTAGGTAACAGGCTGGAGTGTTGTTCAAGTCACCCTTCCAACCGTATCTCGTGAGCATTGAGGAATCCACACCAACCAAAACCCTATCTCCCTTCGGATCGTATTCAACTATCTGAGCTATAACCCTCCTATTGGTTATCCTTACAACCAACCTCGGCTTTCTTGAGAGCAAAAGCTTGAGCCTCTTCCTGTAATTCGTTTTTCCTTCTCTCCTCCTTCTGTAGGGAACCTTATATCTCGGGCCTTTGGCCATGCAATCACCTCGATAACATCTGCTCTATATAAGCGTTTAGGTGCGATACACTTCTGAACTCTCCACCCTTAGCCTTCAAGTAGAGCATTCTGTAGGTTCTTCTATCTATAACGCCCTTGTCCCTCAACTCTCTCAACCTCTTTCTCAAGGCCCTAATTCTCATCATCCATGCCTCCTTCCTCGACAACCTTGCGGTCTTCTTACCCTTTCTACTCCCATGCCCCCTCCTCCTACCCTTCCTCTTCTGGGCTTTCTTGTAGTTTATCCTTACCCTACAAACCCCCTTGACGGGTTTCCTCTTTATCAAACCCTTCTCTATGAGCTCCCTTATATCGTCCTTGGTTGCGGCGGATGCGATCTCGTCCAAAGCGGATGGATCGAACCAGACCCTGTTCATACCGCACTCCAGAACTTCAGCTGCCAACCTCCTCTGCAACCTTAAATCCATAACCATCACCTTGACGATGGATTGAGTATCTTTATACCCAACTCCCTCGCTTTCTCCTCAATTTCCAACCTCTTCTTCATTCCAACGCACGAGGCAATCCTTATAGCCTGTCTCTCCTTATCGACCTTCTCCAAATCCTTCACGTTGTAAACCAAAACCTCTTCGTAACCGGAGGGATGTAAACCCCTTACGGCCTTTGGCGATCCGAATCCGACGTTTACAAGTATTCTACCGCTCCACTTACCTCCATATCTCTCTCTCCACTTGCTGTGCAATCCCTTGGGCCTTCTCCAGCTTTTATCCCTCAACCTCAACTTCGTGTGAGCGTAAGGATGCCTGAACTCTGGCTTTCTCGCCTTCTGTCTCATCCTAACCCTCAAAAGCCTCCTTATCTCGTCCATATTACCACCTCACTTCGGCTTTTCGACGATGTAGATACCATCCTGAAACACCCTTGGGTCTTTATCCTTTATCTTCGTAGCCTGCTCAAGGTTAGCTGCGGTTTGCCCACACTCCTCCTTGTCTATACCCCTGACTACTATCTCCTGACCTCTAATCTCAACCTGTGCCCTGCCTACAATTTTGGCCCTCCTCGGATGCTTCTCACCCAAGAAGTTTTCAATGATAACCTCTTTACCTTCAACCCTCACCTTTATCGGAAAGTGAGCGTAAACGACCTTGAGTTTGTATTCGTATCCGTCTTTAACACCTTTGATCAGATTTCTTATGTGTGCCCAAAAAGTTCCGACCATGGCTTTAAACCTTCTCCTGTCCTCGTTCGAGTAAATCCTGATCTTCCCGTCCTCCTTCTCTATGTAAATCCCTCTGAACTTCAGAAACCTTGAATTCTCACCCAAAGGGCCCTTAGCTGTTACGGTGTAACCCTTGGTTGTATCTCCCTCAACGGTAACTTCAACACCCTCTGGAATCTCTATCACTCTCTCGATCATCTTGACCACCTCAGTAGACGTATGCAAGTAAAACACCTCCCAATCCCCTCTGTATCGCCTCCTTCTGAGACATAACACCTTGCGTCGTTGAAACGATTAGGATTCCGAAGTCTCTTGCCGGTAAAAACCTCTTTTCGAACTTCTCGTATTCGGTCTTTTTAACCGAAAACCTCGGCCTTATCGCACCGCAGTCGTTTATCTTACCGCTCAACTCGACGATGTAAATCCCACCCCTATGATTCTCCACGTATTCGAAGCCTTTGATGTAGCCGTGTTCCTTCATGACCCTCAAAACGTTCCCTATGAGCTTCGAAGCTGGCTTTATCTCGCACCTGCTCTTTCCAACTCTCTCCGCATTCTTTATTGCGGACATTGCGTTTGAAAGGGTATCGACGCTCATGGCCATCACCAGAGCTTCTTAAATCCCAATTCACTCGCAACCTCTCTAAAGCACTGCCTGCAGAGGTAGATTCCATACTTCCTTATCAGTCCCCTCTTCCTACCGCACCTCCTACACTCGTTTGCACCTCTACCAAAGACCTTGTTCTTCGGTTTGCTCGCCATCAGACCACCTCCACACCCAAACTCCTAAGCCACTCTACGGTTTCCTCCTTCGTTATCCTATGCCTACTCCCAACCTTACTCCTGCACCTCCTCCTCTTAGCTACTCTGTAACCCCTCCTCTTCAAAACGACGCAGACGTCCATTCCGAATATACCTATGTCCGGATCGTATTCGACACCCGGCAAATCTATGTGCTCCTGAATTCCGAAGGAGAAGTTTCCGGCGTTTATGGACCTCTTGCTCAGTTTGAACTCCTTTACCTTTAAAGCCTTCATTAGGAAGTCCATAGCCTTCTGTCCCCTCAAGGTAACCTTGACGCCTATGGCTTCGCCCCTCCTAATACCGAAGTTCCTGATCGTTTGAGTTGCGTAGGTTGGGACGGGTTTTTGACCCGTGAGCTGTTCGAGTAGTATCATCGCCTTCTTATGCCTCTCACCGCTCTCACCTACGCCTATGTTTATAACTACCTTGTCGATGAGTATCTCCCTCATCGGATTTTCGTCCTTCCTCTTTTTCTTCTCAACCTCAGTTTTGGGCC
Organism: Archaeoglobaceae archaeon; assembly: GCA_027036775.1. Classification (GTDB taxonomy): domain Archaea; phylum Halobacteriota; class Archaeoglobi; order Archaeoglobales; family Archaeoglobaceae; genus Archaeoglobus_B. The sequence continues at coordinate 39,083 of JALWDS010000001.1, forward strand.
TTTCAACCGTAACCTGCATTCGTCACACCCCCAAGTCTATAACGGGTTTATCGCTGTCCTTCTTTCCTACAACGAAGACGTAATCCTCGATAGTGGTGAGTTCCCTACCCTCCACCTCAACCGTAACGAGGTTGGGGGAAGAGCTCCTTATTACCTTGTAATCCTTAACCCTACCGATCTCTCCAGCGTGAGTTCCACCTGTTATCATGACCAAAGCTCCGATCTCGAAAGGTAGGTGATCGACAATCTTCTTCTCAGGTATCTCCATTAGAATGCTGTCCTTGGTTTTGTAGCTGTTGTCACCCAGAACGTTCGTTCCGTCAAAGAGATTTAGCTGGATTTTTCCTCCTTTAACCATAGTCTTGTTAACTATCTTGTAGAGCTTGAGGTTGTCGTCTTCAATTTCTATTGGAACGTATCTACCCTTCTCGTCGAAAACCATCCTGTAGCTCTTGTTGAGCTTGGGTATCTTTATGACGTCGAAAAGTCCAACTGGGAACTTGTAATCTTTCCTCGGGACACCGTCAACCAAAATCTCACCTGATGCAATTATCCTCCTCGCCTCCCTTGCGTTGTCGGCCAATTGGAGGTAATCCCTAACCACTATCAGTAATGGGACAGCTTCCTTGTTGTGCGGTCCCGGGGAGGGTTTTACCGTCCACTTGTGTGTCTTCCTCGGAATCTTGTAAGTTTTAGGCGCGGACAACCTCTTCTGATGCATAACGATCACCTCTCAAGTGCCTTCTTCCTAACGTCATCAACCTCACCCAAACCTATTATCATGACGTTTGAAGGATGAATGGGAACGTAAACCTCAGTTCCATCTGACTTTTTCCTCGTGACACCTTCGACGTATATCCTGACCCTCTTCATGTCAACCTCTACAACCTTACCCTCGTGTCCAGCGAACTCGCCTCTCATTATCCTGACCTTGTCACCCTTCCTAACCCTTATAGCCCTCTTACCGTATTTCTTCCTAAGCTCTTTGGAGAGTGTGGCGTGTAGCAACCTGTGCCTCTCGTGTAGCTTCGAAGTTTTGTAAAGCCATCTCCTCCACTTCCTCGGCTGTTTCGATTTCGGAATTGGCATAACACCACCTCACACGACTATCGTGGCAATCGAACCTATTTTAGGAAATCTTTCCGCTGCCTCTCTCGCAACCGGCCCCCTAATTTCAGAGCCTTTGGGATTTCCCTTCTGATCAACTATCACGGCTGCGTTGTCATCGAATTTAACACGAGTTCCATCTGGCCTCCTGAACTCCTTCCTCTGCCTTATTATAACGGCGTAGTGAACCTGCTTTCTGATGTCTGGAGTTCCCTTCTTTACCGTAACCACGACCATATCCCCAACACCAGCTGAAGGATACCTCCTCCTAACACCCTTGTAACCTATCACCGCTATTATCTCAAGCTCCCTCGCACCGGTGTTGTCCGCACACACCAACCTCGCCCCGGTCGGTAAGGCCCTTGGAACGCAAGCCTTTATGGCCCTCATCCTACCACCTCCACTATCACGAAGCTCTTGGTCTTACTTATGGGTCTGCATTCCGCAATCACAACGGTATCACCGGGCTTTGCGTTTATGCAAGGTGGATTGTGAGCCTTTATCTTCGACCTCTTTTTCAGATACCTCTCGAACTTCGGGACGTATCTTATCAATTCTCTCTCAATTACCGCCGTTTTTTCGTAAGTCTTAACGACTTTACCAGTGAGAATCTGTCCTCTAACCCTCAAATCTCCGTGAAACGGACAGTTCTTATCGTTGCACTCCCTCTCGGGTGGCTTAACATCAATCCCTATATCCTTCACCATCTTCTCACCTTCCCCCTTTTGAGCAGGATCAACCCCCTCCTTATCCTCTCCTCCGGTCTGAAGTTTATCAAGTCACCGCTCACATCCATCAACTTACCCGCGAACTTTACCCTGAAGACTCTACCCTTTTTAATCACGGTTTTTAAACCTTTTTCAGTCATTATCTTGAGGGTGTTTTTGGTCTCATCCACCACCTTTCCCCTTATTCCAACCTCACACGGGTTTACAGATTTAACAACTTCAACGTTCAAACCGATCCACTCGTGTGCTATTACGAGTTCAGGCCTCATACCCTGTAACCCTCTTCCCAAAGGGCGAGCTTTATCCTCGCTATGTCCTTCCTTACGTTTCTGATTGCCATCGGATTTTCAAGCCCTGCACCGCTCCTCTTCTTTGTTCTAAGCTTTAAAAGTTCCAACTCAAGCTCCCTCAGCTTTTTCAGCTTCTCCTCCCTGCTCATCTTCCTTATTTCCTCCATCCTCACTTCCGATCACCCTCCTCTTTATCTCCTCAAGCTCCTCCTTGCTTACATCCTTAACCTTAAACTCGTCTGGCAGTTCAACATCTGGTGGAATTATCTTAACCAGAACACCGTAAGCTCCAAGCTTCTTAACCGCAACGTCGAATCCCTTGTCAACCAACTCGTAGGCTGGATCTCCGGTGTGAACTATCGTTCCGGCCATGAACTTCTCCGTTCTGGCCCTCTCACTCACGAGTTTACCGCTTATCTCTATCAAACATCCCTTGGCTCCTGCCTCCATTATCCTGTAAAGGAATCTGTATCCAGCCCTTCTGAAGTACCATCCCCTCTCCAAAGCCCTCGCCAAAAGGGATGCCATTAGTTGAGCGTTGAACTCTGGTCTCTTCACCTCGTCAACGCTCAGCTGTGGGTTGTCTAAGCCGAACTCCCTCAGTTTTTCCTGCAGAATCTTAATCCTCCTTCCTCCCCTTCCTATAACCAATCCCGGTCTCTCGACGAACAGACTCACTTGGGTTCCCAACGGAGTCCTCACTATATCAAGCCCTCCAAAGCCGGCGTTCTTCACTTCCTCCTTGATCCACTCCTTGACCTTGAGCTTGGTCATCCTGTCCCTTATGAACTTCCTCTCCACCGCCATATCACTCCACCTCCTCCGCAACGAATTCTACAGTTGTCAACTGCTGGAACCAAGGTGTGGCTCTACCGAAAGCCCTTGGAACGAACTTCTTGATCTTCCTACCCATCTTGGCTTGGGCGTGAACTATCACGAGCTTATCGACATCCAACCCCTTGTATTCCGCATTAGCTTCCAAGTTCTTCAAAACCTTCAAAATGTATCTGCAAGCCTTTTGTGGGTAACGACCAGCATACCACTTCTCCAATCCGCTCTTGTGGGCAACTTTCTTCTTGTATCTCTTGAAGGGAATTGGTCTCTTCAAAGCTATTACCTCTTCAAGTATCCTTTTAGCCTCATCCAACCTTCTGCCCTTGATGAACCTGCAAATTTCTACTGCATGCTTGAAGCTTATCGGCATCTCGTATCCCATTGCTTTGGCGACTTTCGTTTCGTCAGCGGGCTGGTAAGAATACTTTATCCTCGCCATAGGACATCACTTCAACGGAACGAACTTACTACTCCTCGTAGCTCCAACTCCTGGGCCAGAGTGCTTTTCGAACCTTCTAGTCTGTGCGAATTCGCCCAATCTGTGTCCTATCATCTCAGGCTTTATCTCCACTTTAACGAACTCCTTACCGTTGTGAACGTAGATCACCTTACCGACCATCTCTGGTAGGACTATCATATCCCTGCAATGAGTCCTTGCAGTTCCCTTTTTCCTCAGCTTCCTCAACAACTTCAGCTCTTGCTCGGTAAATCCCCTCTTTATCTTCCTCCTTTCTCTCGCTGGCAACAACTCCGCCAACTGCTCCAAACTCATCTTCTGCAACTCCTCCAAAGTGTAACCGCGATACCTAAACTCCTTAGGTCTTGTAATCTTACTCTTCAACGCCATACCGGACACCTCACGAAATGGATATAAAAGTCATTTCCTAATACCGGTCCTTCTTGCAGCGATGCTACCTACTTTCCTACCGGGTGGAGCGTTCCTGCTAACTGTCTTAGGCCTACCAACGTGCTGATGCTTACCTCCGCCAAACGGATGGTCTACTGCGTTCATCGCAACTCCCCTAACCCTCGGCCACTTCGCAGCTTTGCTCTTCATCTTGTGATACTTCTTTCCAGCCTTCACGAACGGCTTATCAGTTCTTCCACCTCCAGCAACAATTCCGATGGTAGCCCTACACTTCGGATCGAACCACTTGAGCTTTCCGGAAGGCATTTGAACCAAAACCCTATCCTCCTCATGGGCAACTACTATCGCGTAGGTTCCACTCGCCCTCGCAAACTTACCTCCATCACCGGGCTGGTTTTCTATGTTGCAAACGTAAGTTCCCTCTGGAATGTTTTTGAGATAGGTGGTGTTTCCGGGCTTTATCTCGACGTTTTCACCAGCTTGGATAACGTCTCCAACTCCCATTCCCTCAACGGCTAAAACGTATTCCTTCCTTCCGTCTGGTAATCTTACAAGAGCTACAGGCCCGTTCCTTGCGGGATCGTGCTGAATGTCTATAACTTCAGCGGTAATAGTTTCGCCAGCTCTAAACCTCAAGTGCTTTATCTCCGCCCTATACTTGTGCGAAGGTGCCGTGTAAGTGGGGGTTCCCCTTCCCCTATTTTGAGCAATTATACGCTTACCCATTCAAACCACCTCAGAACACACCCAACTTTGATAAAATCTCCTCAGCCGATCCAGTTTTCAGCTTTATGTAGGCCTTCTTCTCTCCCTTCGGAGTTATGAGCGTGTTCACCTTCTCAACTTCCACACCAAACAACCTTTCCACTTCCCTCTTTATGTCCGGCTTTCTCGCCCTTATGTCCACTATTGCGGTTAGTATGTTCTTGTCGAGCAAACTAACGGCCTTTTCCGTGACGAGAAAGCACTTTATGATCATAACCATCCCTCCAGATACTCTATTGCGGATTTGCTCCAAACCGTTAACCTTCCAGCCTTACAGCCCGGAGCGAGAAGTTCGACGTTCAAATCTTTGACTAAAACAGCATCAACTCCCGGTAAGTTCTTTGAGGCTTTGATTACCCCCTTATCCTCCCCAACTACCAGTAGAACGCTCTTCTTCATGACGTATCTCCTTCCTCTCATCTTCCCCTTTCCAGCCCTGATCCTCTTTGTTTCCTTAGCCCTCTCAACGTCCGCATAAACTCCAATGGCCTTAAAGACCTCGATTACCTCCTTAGTTTTCTTTATCGACTCTATGTCGTTAACGACGATCTTCGGAAGCTCCCCTTCAAAGATGTGATTTCTCTCTCTAACCAAATCCGGATTTGCAGTCGATGCTATAGCGGATTTCAAAGCCAACCTCTTCTCCTTCTTGTTTATCTTCTCAGCCCACTTCTTCTGAACCTTGGGTGGATGAGCCCTTCTCCCACCAACCGCTTGAGGAACCACAACAGCCCTACTACCCTGCTTTAGCCTTGGAACCCTTGCGTAACCGTAGCCAGGTCCCCAGTTCTCCCATGCGTAATCGACACCAGCCAATGGATTCGTTCCATAGGGTTGTCTTCTGTGCGATTGTATTGCCAAAACTGCCCTCTTTATTACGTCAGGTCTGTATTCGGTTTCAAACACCTTCGGAAGCTCTATCTCCTCAACAACTTCTCCCTTCAAATTCAAAACCTTCGCCATCATCGTGATCACCTACCCTGCTTCGACTTGGTGCTTATGTATAGGATGTTTATACCCTCATACGTGTATCTCGGAGGTCTTATCGCGTCTCTCATCCTTATCAACCTCTTAACCGGCCCGGGAACGCTACCACTCACAAGCACGTAATCGCTCCTTATAACGCCGTAGTGGACGAATCCTCCCTCTGGTGTGATCTCCTCTCCATTGCTACCGATCTTTATTATCCTCTTGTTGTATTCGGTTCTCTGATGGAATCCCATCTGTCCTGCCTGAGGAACAGTCCATCTAACCCTTGCGGGAGTCCATGGGCCCAAGGTTCCAACCCTTCTGTGTTTACTGCTCCTCGCATGCTTCGCATCCAAGGTTATGACACCCCACCTCTTTACGGGCCCTTGGAATCCCTTACCCTTCGTTATTGCAATTACGTCTATGAAAGCCCCCTCTTGGAAAACTTCTCCAACCCTTATCTCCTTACCAAGCTTGGATATTGCGTAATCCAAAACGGAACTTATGTCCGAACCTCCAACCTTGTATTCCATAACCTCCGGAGTTTTGGAAGGAACTCCGGTTATCAGATAGGGCTGGGTGTAAGTGATAAGCCTGACCTCAGCCACATCCTCGATTTCCTTCAAGCTTTCAACGTCGGTGTTGATCTTCTTTGGTAGTGGTAACCTCCTACTTAGGTGTTCATCTAACTCGGTAGTCCAAACTTCCTTGGCAATCTGTAAACCGTAAACTGTGTTCTTGTAAACCCTTATTCCCGCAACTCTTAATGGGGGGCATTCCAAAACGGTAACTGGGACAGAAATCTCTTCCCCGTAAGTTGGAGAGTTCTTTCTGTCGTCTATCATTATGACGTGAGTCATTCCAGCCTTGTAACCAGCGAAACCCAAGAGTTTGGGCTCTCCCTCGTAATCTGGCCAGCTTCTTATCCTTGGAACCACATCCCTTGCCCTCTTCCTCGGACTAAATGCCAGAGAACCTCTCCTTGGCCTACTATACTTCATTCAACCCACCTCACGTAATTCAATATAGATAGGGTTGCGAATATAGCCTCCTCTAACCTTACGGTCTCAACTCCCTGCATCGGAATGGTGTTCCAGCACTTCCCCTTCCACTCTATACCCAACCTCTCCATTATCTCAAACACCCCTTCCTCTGGGCTACCGAACACGAGCGTGATATCTTCTACATTCTTTACTTCATCCAACTTGGGAACTTCACACTTCCTTGAGGTTATCACCACGTTTTCCCTTCTCAATACGTTTTTCAATTCATCTATCACTACCTTGTATCCCCAATACTCCTTGGGCTTATCCTCTTCGACCACCAACGGGTTCGTCGAACAGACCCTGACGGTGACGCGGGCACCCCTTTTAGCTTTGGATTTCAGGGGTGCCAGGGCTTTCACACCTATATCCACCCATCGCGTCCCGTCAGGACCAACCCTTACTACGACCCCTTCCCTCAATTCACCGACTTTTAAGCGTTTCGGCTTATGGGATGGAATCTTCAACGGCGGTATAACTCCGGCGTATCTCAGAGTTGGCTTTAGGGGTATGTATTTCCTCAAGTACTGGGGAGTTTCAGCGTATTCCAAAACGTCTTTGATGAACTGGGACTCGTTGAGCTTGGGATCTCTGTAAATAACCACCTCCTCAACCCTAAAAATTGCACAAGCCCTTGCAATCAAACCGACCTTGAAAGTCTTTATTTTAGGATCGTTTTCGTTTATCAAAGCTGAGGATGGTATTGCTATCGAGATCATTCAAGAGGTTGTTGTGACTGTTAAAAACGATTTGTCAAAGCAACTTTAAAATCTCTACAGCATCTTCAAGACTATCCACGTTTTCATCAATCCCGACAAGCTTCTTGACCTCTTCTACTATGAGCATTTCGAGCAACCTACCGCTGTATTCACCGAAAAGCTTGTTCACAAGCTCTTTGAACTTCTTAGGGTCTCTGAAGGCCAACTCAAACTTTGCATTTGCGTGTATTTCTAAATGAGTTTCGAGTATCTTCTCCAAAGCAGGATTCGCTCTTCTCGTTGCATTTCTAACCGCCCGAATCATTACCTCCTCTGGATTGCTAATCACGTATAACCACCCCCTCAGAGGTTATGTCGTATCTGTGAATTTTCCTCGAGTGGTTGGAGGCTCTCGACTTTAAGATCAAAATCTTTCTGCAAACTTCGTCTTCCTTTAAGTCGTATGTTAAGCACACTATGTTGTCCGCCAACGTGCTCAGTCCTATAGACGGTATTTTATCACTTTCGACGTTCATCGTGAGAATCGTTGCAATCTGGTTGACCTTTACGAGCAACTGAAGGTATCTCATCATTTTTGAGAGTTCGACGGAGTTCATGTTTTCTTTGAGTGCGGTGTAGCTATCCAAGATGAGAACGGTGGGCCTTTCTCTCTCGACTATATCTTTAAGCTTGACGAATATGCTCACGGGACTTTCGGATTCGGGAACTATAGAAACGACCTTCAAGTTTTCCTTCACCGAATCGTAGTTCATTCCGTAGCACTCCATCATTCTAAGAATGCTTCCGACTGATTCCTCGAAGGTAACGAAAACAGCTTTATTTCCCTTCAAAGCGTTTGAGTAAGCGGTATGTAAACAGAATGTAGTCTTACCCGTTCCAGTTTGTCCCGCTATAACCGTAATCGATCCTTTATATATGCCTCCATCCATCAAAGCGTCCAGCTTTGCTATACCCGTCGTAATCTTCTCCCTGCTAACGGATTCAACCCTTTCAAGTCTTGGAACTTCGAAAAATACCAAACCTCTGTCCGTTATCGCATACTCGTATTGCGGTTTCGTTATCCTTCTCCTCCTCATCTTTACAACCTCAAAAACCCTTCTGTAATGCTCACCGCACTTTATGTAGCGTAACACTATCACGCCATCAACGACGAACTCCTCAACCCCGTATCCCAGCCCCTCCCTACCCATGGGTTTCTCCGCTATTAAGATCGTCGTTATGCCCGAACTCTTTACTACGGAACCGAGGGATGCATGCAAAAAAGACCTTACCGTTCCAGGATCCATTGCGTAAGTTAGGGCGGTAATGGAATCTATAATTATTAGGCTCGGCCTGTACTTTACGACCTCCTCCACGATGAGCTTTATCTGAGTCGGTAGAGCATCCTTATCTACGGTGAACAAGTCGATGAACTTGAAGTTTTCCGTCCTGAAGTCCCAACCAAACCTCTCCACGGTCTTGTAAAAATCCTCCCTCGGTTCGTTTAGAGATACGAACAAAACCCTTCCTCCCCTCCTTATCTCGTCGTGCGCTATTAAAGAGGCGAAGGTTGTCTTTCCGGTTCCGGGTTCACCGGCGAGGAGTATCATCGACCCCCTCGGAAAACCGTTCGGAATTATCTCCTTAAAGAGGTAGTCCAAACTCATGGCCGACGGGTTAACATTTGGATTAAAAATGTTTATGAAAATACATATGTTTATGTGCGGGTCGTCCGTATCGGATTCTCATCGAATCGAACCCGACCCCAACGACCCGTTAGAAGTATCTTCGGACGCTATTTAGATATTTCTATCAGCGCTATATGGTCTCTAACCTTGATCCTGCAATCCAAAACGCAGTTCCTTATCTCTTCAATAGAGGGGAAGACTTTGAAGGAGGGAATCAGAGAGTAGTATAGGTTGAATAGATTCAAGTAATCCTTATGAACGTCAGAAAAAACTTCGGAAAACACTACAACCAATCCATCGCCACCCAAAGCTCTAACCGCATTCTGCATCGTCGATTTGACGTTCGTGTATTGCAAAACCGACGAGCAGATCACGATGTCGTATCTCCTCTTAAACAAAAGCTTCGAGTCAACGTAGTTCCATATCAGATTTACCCTATCGGACAACCTCCCTTCCTTAACCCTCGCCATCGCAAGATTCAAAAGAGGTTTGGAGAAGTCTATACCAGTGTAAATTCCGTTAGAGCTTACGAGTTCGCCGTAGAAGGAAGGGGATACGCTACCGCAACCTAAATCCAAAATCTTAACGTCGTCACCTATGCCTATCAAATCCGCAATCTTTTCCCTTACCAATTTGTAAAAGCAATCCTTCAACCAAATGTCCCAGAGATCGGAGTCCTTAATAAATCCTAAGGTCACGTTCGGATGGTTCGGGTGTATCAACGCGAAGTATGAAGACCTATCGAAGCAGTCGAATATCTCAAGGGAGCATTCGGAAAGGGCATCGGAGTTTTCGAGGACCAAGTTCAGGGCTCTTTTCAGTTCTCTCTCTCTGAAACCCCTCAAGAAAGACCTCCACATCGAGACGTATTCCGCGTTTGGATAGTCCACCTCGTTGACCCTCGTTTTCAGGCTGAAGAAGAAAGCCTTGAAGAGCATGTATCCGTAAACGAACTTGAAGAGTTTAGACAACGTCATACCTCGCCCTCTCCTTTAAAATCTTCGCAACCCTCCTTCCGAGCTCGGTTATTCTGTAATACTTGTATCCGTCCCTATCCACAACCTCAACGAGCCCCAATTCGATTAAAGAGCTGTTTCCGTTGTATCTGTTTCCCATACCCTTTAAGCAACCCAAGACGTTAGAGGCATCACTCCCAATCTGCCTCGCTATGTTCGAAAGGTAATCGCACCTCGGATATATCGAATCCAGATAAAAAAGGACCTTCTTTCTGAGGTAGCTCTTGTTCAACGACCTGAGTATGTGAGGATCTATCGTTAGGATGTAGGGGATCACGATCATCACCTCATTATCGTTATTAGAATTATATCAATGTCAATTAAAAGGTTTTCGCTTAAACCTTGAGGAGGTTGGTTATCGCAATCTGGGAGAGGTAGCCTGAAATTGCCGCGACCCAAAGCATTCCGACCGTATGGATCAATCCGCTCATCCACCTACCCCCATCGACGATCTTAACTATTATGGACGCCACTATCGCGTGAAATATTAGGACGAGCTGAATTGCGAGGTTCAGATAGGCCATGTCGATACCCGTTAACGGGTAGAGCAGGTTTCCTATAACGTTCCTCGGAACGTTCAGGGACGTGTAGAGCTTGCTCATGACCTCTATTATACCGTATGATATGTAGAGGGAGAAGGCCATTCCTATTATCGTTCCGTAGCAGATTCCAACGAGTGAGCTTACGCTTCTCGCCCTCCTCTCCCTAAGGGAGTTTATCGTTATGAAGTTCTTGGATATTATATCTGCAACCTCTTTGGGATCGCTACCCAAGTTTATCGCCTCGACGAACATGTTCGTGAACCTGTAGATGAGGTTGCTACAGCTTTCAATTCCAAACCACCTCCAAGCAAGGTTCTTGTTCATCCTCGTGCAGAGCCTCTTGTAAAGGGCCTTCACGCTCTCGGTAAGCTCTCCGAAGTCGTGAGTTGTCAGAAACTTCAGAGCGGTCAAAACGTTTCCACCCATTGCGGAAGCGGAAGCTCCAAGGCTCATTAAAAATGAGGGTGCGTTTTTATCCCTTCTAACTATCTTACTTTCCTCCCTCTTGGAAACGAATCCCGGTAGGATCATGGGGGTCATGCTGAGGGCAACTATAAAAGGAACGGGAAGGTTGAACATCCCTTTGAGGTAGATCGAAAACAAGAGAAAGGAAAAGACAATCAAACACAAAACGCACGAAAAGTAAAACGACTTGTAAATCTTCCAATCGACCTTCGTAATCTCACCAGAGGTCTGCCATATCGGATCGACAGGAGAGACCATCTTGACGTAGAGCAACAGACCCAACTCCACGAGTATCAGGAAAACGAGGACGGAATTCAAAATTGTTGCAACGCTCAATCCTGTCAAGAACGGTGCTATTATTGCAAACGAAGCGAAGAACGAAACTGATATTATAATCGATACGTAAACCTCCTTGAAAACGTCTATGCTGTAGAGTTTACCTTGGTAGAGGGTTGAGAAGGCGTTCATAACGACCTTCTGCTCCCTCTTTACGAACTCCTTGAAGTCCTCACCGCTGTCTATCTCGTGAGCGAGCCTATCAAGGAAGTCGGAAAGTATCTTGCTCGGTGTCCTCTTGGCTATGAACCTACAGGCCTGAGACAGGTTTTTGTTCCACTTCTCCATGAGCAGGTAGATCTTCCTCGTCTCTTCAGCCAAAGCCTTGTATTCCTTCCTTTCGGAAAGAATCTTCATCATCTCCTTCCTGCTTATCTCAGAAGTTGCTAAGGCACCCATGTGGGTTATGTAGAAGTGTATGTTGTCCTCTATCTCCCTCCTCCTCCTGCCCTTGAGTATCTTAGGAAGGAGGGGTATGGGTATCAGAAGGAATATTGGAATAACGTAAAGGACAATCGAAGCTAATCCCAGACTTTTGACTGAGTTGGAGAGAACGGTTAGAATCAGCAATAGATAGAGCGTTGCAAAGAAAAACGCCGGAATCGTCAACTTCAGCCTGACCTCCATACGACCACCTAAATCCTGAAGGGCAAACCCTGAAGGCCTTTCTTGTAGTAAGACCAGATAACCTTAACGACCTCGTAGTAGTCGAAGATCTTCAGCTCAACCATCCTCTGGAGTATCCTCGCCCTCAAGAACATCTCCTCGTATATCTCCCTCGGGTCTTCAAGTCCGGCGGTTTGGGCTATCTTGTTCTCCAGTATGTATGAGTTGTAAAGACCTCTGAAGTTGTGCCTGTCCGTAACGGAATCCCATTCGAAAACGGTTCTCGTAACCACTCCACCAACCTCCTCGTAGTAACCTTCGATCTCCTCAACTACCAAACACCTCCTTAAAAATTGACCCTTCCTGTAAACCGCCTGCTGAATCAGAACGACGTTTAAATTGTCTATGAAGGTTATGGGAACGTTTATGGGATCTCCAGTTAACCTCTGAATAAGCTTCTTGACGCTTCCGGCGTGGAAGGTCGCCAAAACTGGATGTCCAGTCTGCATGGCCTGAAACGCAACCGCTCCTTCCTTACCCCTGATCTCTCCGACTATTATGTAGTTCGGCCTGCTCCTCAAAGCAGCCTTCAAGAGATCGAAGAGATCGACCTTCCCCTCGCTCCCCCTCTCCCTCGTGCAGAGCTGTTGCCAAACGGGGTGGGGAACCTGAACCTCTGGAGTGTCTTCAGCTGTGTAAATCTTGGATTGGGGTTTTATGAAGGGAATCATGGCGTTTAGCGTCGTGGTTTTACCGCTCGCTGTTTCACCGCTCACCCATATGCTCATGCCGTATTCCAAACAGAGCCAGAGGTATGATGCAATCTCCGCACTCAACGTTCCCCAGTTTATGAGCTGTGTCACGCTTATAGGTACGGCGGTAAACTTCCTTATCGTAAAGGACGGACCCTTTAAGGAAACATCCGGGCTGTAGATTATGTTTATCCTGCTACCGTCCGGTAAGGTTCCGTCAACGATAGGGTTCCTCTCGCTAACTGGCCTTCCAATCCTTTCACCCAAGTTCTTGAGGTATTCAGCCAAATAGACGTCGTTCTTGAAGTCTATGTTCGTCGGAAGCATGTCGAATATCTTGTGAACTATGTGGGTGTTCTTAGGCCCTATGACGTGAATGTCCTCGATGTAAGGGTCCCTTATCAGAGGTTCCAAAGGTCCGACACCTATCACGTCCCTCTTTATGAGATACCTGAACTTCTCGACCTCCTCCTTCGTCAGCTTGAGCTTTTCAAATCCGAACTTCAGAAACCTTTTCCTCTCAACCCGAACCTTCTCATCTACGATCTCAACGACCTTGTCTATCAAAACGTCTATGAGCTCCTCAAGCTCCTCGTCGCTCTCGGGCGTTTTCTCTTGCGGTGCAATTTCGAGCATCCTGTCCATGAGAATCCTATACTTCTCCTCCTCATCACCCTCAAGCCTCGGCTCTATGGCGATGTATCTCTTCTCCCCATCCCTGTCGGTGTATATGTGGATGAAGATGGGATCTCCGACGGGATAGATTAGGTTTGGTCTCGGTAGGGATTTCATGTCCCTCGACAGCGTCGGAACGAATGTGGGTGTAACTCCCTCCTTCCTCCTGAACCTCTCTATGTAATCCCTCAGATGCGGATTCCTGCTCAAAGCGGATTGCAAACTGTCGGACTTCATGCTATCGCAGCTATCTCTACAACCAAACCGATTCCAGCCTCAACCCTGAAGGCTATCTGCTTCGAGTAGCTACCCAAAGCGAGGTTATACTTCTTGATGGTCATAACGTTCTTCAGGTCCGTTCCAAGCTTCTTAACGTTCGTTTCCGCCAAAAACGTGCAAGCGTTCTCTATAATCCTTATCAAAGAATCTTCGATCTCCTTCGATCCCGTCAGTATTATGGCCCTGTTCAACGCGGTCAAACGCTTGAAGAAGCTCATAACGTCTCTAAGTAGCTCCTTATTCCTATCGTATCTTACGAGTGTAGTGAAGGAGTCTATTATCACGATGTCGTTTTCGAAGAGTTCTTCGGCTTGCATAACCTTTTCGAGGTAGTTGTCAATCATTTTCTGATCTCCCAAAAGGGGATAGACGGGAATGAATAGCAAGTTCCTTTTAACTATGCTCTTAACGACGTCGTAACTTAAAGAGGACATCTGCTTCACGAACTCGATCGTGGTCAGCTGGGTAGAAACGTATGTGACCTTGAAACCGTTCTTAAGAAGTCCGTATGCTATCCTCTGGCAAACTACGGATTTACCGCTACCGCTCTCACCGAGTATGAACGCCAAGGTTCCGTAGGGTATTCCGCCCCCCAGCCTCTTGTGAAACTCGTCGTTCTCCAAAGCCACTGAAAAGAGCTTCATACCTCACACCTCGAAGTCAAAGGACTTCGAAACTCCGTTGTAGAGGACCACCGTTAGTCTGTGATCTCCGCTTGAAAGGGTTGTGTTGACTTTCAAGATACCAACGTCCCCGGGTTTCAAGCTGAAGGGCGTAGTATAGATATCGTTCACGACAACTCCGTCGATTAGGACAGTTACCGTATCGTTTGTGAAGGGAAACTCCCTTTCACCCGTGTTCTTTATGTAGAACACGTATCCGTTGTCGTAGGGAATCGTAGTCGGGTCGTTTATTATCTCGAAGTCTGTTGAGAGGTAGTTTATCAGATCGTTTCCCCTGTGTTCAAATCCTATGGCCATCTTCTGAACCGTGACGAATGCAACTGTTGATACGGAAGATGCGAGGATCACTGCGGTGATGAAGAGGATCAGGTGTGCGGTCGTTTCTCCGGCCATTCACCTCACCTCAAACTGGTAAAACACCTTAACACCGTCCTCGGAAACTACGAGGAGTCTGTGTGATGAGTTAACGTCACCGTAAATCTCTCCGCAGTAGAAGTCCGCAGACTTCAAGGGGTAAAGCTTTGTAACGTTCGAAGTGCAGTTTACGATTTCACCGTCAACCAGAATTGAAAATTCATCGCATTTCAGAGTTTTCGAGCCCGTGTTTTTAACGATTACCGAGAGTTCGTATGTGTTTGATGTCAGTCCTTTGGCGTAAACATTCACTATCTCGAACTTGGACTTCTCCGGGATGTATCTGTAAAACCTGCCCAGCTCCTTCAAATCCGTAACCACGACGTGAAGGAAAACTCCAAAGATCGCCACGACCGTTATCAGGATTATCAGAAATCCCGCGACGGTGCTAAACCCCATACAACTCCTCAACACCTTTTTTAATTCTCTGAATTGTCCTCTCCACGAGTGTTATTGCGTCTCTATCGAACTTGCCCGTTCTAAGGGCCTCTATGAACATCAGGGAGGTCATGTGATCCCTAACGCTCATGAAACCTACAGGTCTCCAATCGGAGTTCTCGTGATAGAGCTTGATTCCTCTGGCGTATCTCAAGATCGTAAGCATAACCTCCTCGCTTATCCAACCCACATCAACGTAGTAGTCCAAAACGTCTTCAAGTCCGTCGTATCCCACCCTTTCGATCATGAACTCTATCCACCTCAGGAGAATCATTATTCTCTCGGCGTCGTTCGGAATTCTGTTCAGCCTCACGGTAGGGGTTTCGACGACCTTTGGACTCTCAAACGTTTTATCTTCCTCTACCACATCTATCGTTTCAGCACTCCTCTCCCTTGCAAGGCCGTTTATGAATTTCTCGATTTCTTCGAGCTTTTTCATGAGATTTGATGTCGTTGAAAGCTCCTTTTGAATTCTCTCAACGATTTCGTCAAGCTTCTCTTCGGAAATATCCTTCCCCTTCAGCCTCTCGTAGAGTTCGTCCAAGATTATGCCGGGCAACTTTCCCCTGTATCTCTCCAGCTTCTCCCTCAATTCGTCTTTGACCTTTATGACGTTCCTTATGTCCATCCGAATCATCCTCCGTAGAGGACTTCATCTATTATCCTGTCCAAGTCCAATCCCATGAGGAGCAGGATGTCCCTCTTCAGCATCTCTATCTTTTTATAAATGGAGTTGTCAGAATTTACGAAGGGGTTGACCTTTGCCGAAACGACCTCGTAGAGAACCATGACGTCCTTCAGCGTGTCGTCCATCTTCTTCAACTGCTCCTTTAAGCCGTCCATCTCCCTCTTCAATCCGTTTATCGAAACTTCAAGCCTTGCGGTTTTGTTTTCGAGATCGTTTATCCTCTCCGTCAGCTTCTCCATCTCGTTACCTTCATTCACTTCCTCTACCTTCTCCTCTTCAACCTCCTTTTCAACCTCCTTCTCCAACTCCTCCTCTATCACCTCCCCCTCCTTCTTCTTAAAGACCTTGAGCATGATACGTCACCTCTCAAAAATTAAATTAAAAAATAAAATTAAAAAATTAAAATAAAAATTAAGGTTACTGGAGCTCGATGACGTTGACGGTGTAAGCTGGTGGTGTCGTGAAGTCAATCACACCCGGTGCACCGTGCTCTGGTCTAACCTCTCCGTAAACGTGAACTCTCGGCTTGAATCCCTGACCGAAGGTCTTATCGACGCTTATCGTCAGAATAACCTTGTCTCCCTTGTTCAACACCGGATAGTTCTTAATTACTGAGTTGTCCTCATCCTCAAGGACGATTATGCCGAACTTGTTCGCCTTCACGTTGTTCCAGAAAGTAGTGTTCGTGAAGGTGTTGTTTACACCGTTCCTCGCATCCCACCACGATTCGTTGTCGTAGGTGAGCATGGTCTCGTTTTGACCGTCGGACAGCGTTATCACGACCTTACTCAAGTCTATGTCCTGTCCACCGGTGTTTGGTTCTATGTATATGGCCAACCTCGTTATGTTGCTGTCGTCAGCTCTCGGATTTGGAACGTATCCTGCAACCTTCATGACCTTGATACCGCTCGCAACCTCCTGAGTCGTTTCCCTACCTGTTGAGGTTGCCTTTTGCTGTAGGAATCCAACGGTTTGGATCAACACCGCCGCACTCACCGCAGCCACCAGCACTATCGCTATGAACACTATCAGTATCTCAATGCCTATCGCTCCCCTTCTGTCTTTTCTCCACCTCAACACATCCCACCACCTCCTTATGATTGTTGTAATCATAATAATAAAAGGGTTCTGCGTAGGTGTTTGTGTAGGTGCACAACTTCAAAAAGTCAAACGAAACGGCTTCAACTACTTTTAGACTTACTTCTCAACTCCTCCAAGAGAGTGCAGGCCTGACAAACCCTTTTTGGAGTTGGTTCTCCGCATCTCTCACATCTGTTGAGCTTAATTTGGGGATACATCTGTCTCAAGCAGGGAATCAACTGTTCGAAGCTTCTCATTATTGAATACTTTCTTCCCGGATACTTCTCCTCGAAATCGTATATGAAGTCTCTAACCGTTGCCCTAACGGGGAAGTGGCTGTATGGACACTCGTTCATGTCCATCGGAAGGTTGTGTAACAGTCCGTAAACGACTACATCCTTCTCGTAAACCTCTCTGAAGGGTTTTATCCTCATTACCAACCCCTCCTGAACCCGCTGAGGTATCAACCTCGCAAGTCTCTCTATGTCCGCCTGAAGGAAGTTTAGGAGAATGGTTTGAACCTCGTCGTCCAAGTTGTGCCCCGTAGCGAGTTTGGTTGCACCCATCTCCCTTGCGGTTTTGTTGAGCAGATACTTCCTAAAAACCCCGCAGTATGTGCACGGCTTTTTGTCTCCGACCTTTACCATCTCGTCCAGAGTCATACCGAAGTTCTCCTTAAAAGAAACGATCACGTGCTCGATACCCAGATCTGAAGTTATCTTCTTAGCTATCTTCACCGTTGGAGGCCTGTAGCCTTCTATACCCTCATCCACAGTTATAGCAAAGATTTCTACGTCTCTCCTCTTTTTTAAAAGCTTGTTTAGAACGTAGGTCAAAGTTACGCTGTCCTTACCACCGCTCAAGGCTACGGCGATTCTGTCACCGCTTTCTATCATCTTGAACTTGTTTATGGCGAACTTCACCTTCTTCTCGAAGTATTCTACGAAGTGCTTGGCACACAGGTGCATGTTTGCATGCCTTATGTAGGTCACCGCCTGCCTTTTACACTTACTGCACGTTATCACGAATTTGATGTAGAGTTCGGACGTTAAAAATATTAATACAGAAAGATGTCGTCCCTATCAAGAGGTTAACTTTACAGCTTTAGAGATCGTTTTTCAGTTGTAGCACCTCGCTCTGGTTAGCATGCGGAAATTCTGATGACGCTTGACTTCATTTACACTATTTCGGAAGGTAAACGCTTTTCGGCACATTTTCATCGAGAAGAAAGCGGTATGACACGTCTCTCCCTTCTTAAAAGTTCGGAAGCCAAGCGTATGCTTCGAGTATTGCTTCCCTGTTTAACTGAGGATATTCTTCGAGAATTTCATCTATGCTCATTCCAGAACCAAGCATTTCAAGAACATCTGATACCAAGATTCTCGTTCCCTTAAAGACGAGCTTTCCGTGACAGATTTTCGGATCCATCGTTATCCACTTAAATTTCCCGAGCATTACTTTCAAATTTGTAAAGTTGGATAAAAACGTTGCTACCTCTTTAACTGTAAAAAGCCACGCTGTTCATTTAAACGCGATCGAAACGCATCTCGACAAATCGCCGTAAACAGCTTTTACTCTCCTCAACTTCGGCAGATATGTTAAGGCCTTTCCGGAGTTTGTCATAACGCATTCAAACTTTTCCGTGGCTGGGGAAACGACCATACAGGTGTCCCTAAAAACCTTGATCCCCTTTCCCTCCAAAAATCTGATAACGTCGATCGTTTCGTCGTAAACCTTTCTCGAGGTGAAAACCCAGAACTCCCTCTTCACCCTTCCATCGTAGTTTTTTACAACTTCGTATAGGTTCAAAACCTCCTCCCTCGATAGGTGGGGACATCCCAAGGCAATCAAATCTGGTTCGCATTCCAAGTCCAAGTCCCTTAAACCGTCTACGACGATTCTCTCCCTCGGAATATCGAAATCCTTCCATTCTGGCGTTTGATCGACGACGTGAAACATCGCTACGTTTCCAGTTGAAGCCAAACTTGCACCCAAAGCCTTCAATTCGCTCTCTCTCAACCTCCTTTTGAATCTGAAAATCGGAATTCCGTCGACAACCTCCCCCACGTAACGTCCCAAGAGGGCTACATCGCAATCGCATTTAACTTCAATCAGAACGTTCGGGGCCCTGTTCTCCTTTACGTGCAAACCGTAATAGGGTGTTTTACCCACGACAGCACTCGCCAACGCACTTATCCCGCTCTCCCTATTGGTCATAGCACCCAAAACGGAATTTGCGTAAACGACAGCTGAGGATTCTGCCCAAGCCAGATGATCCCCCACTCTTGGCCTGTAAACGTAGTAGGGTGTGCAGGTTAAAGTTAACTCCGCACCCATATCCTTAAAAACCTTCAAAACCTCTCTCTGTCTCCCCACAAATCCCTCGCACAATCCCATCTCCCTCCATTTCTCCAAGTCCATCCCCGCGGGGTTTAAAGTCGTTTTCACGGAAAACTTAACCTTTAAACCCTTCAACCACTCCAATCCCTCTTCACCTATGTTTTGGTACGAGATACCAGACACGTGAGCGTGTTTTATCGGAATCAGTTTTTCAGCACCGAAGATCTCACCCAAAGCTACGAGTATCTCCATGCACTTAGAATAGCCGTCACCCCTCTCCAAAATCCTCTCCTCCTCCCTACTCAGGAACATCTTCATCGATGAAGTCCTTAAGATATAACGGTTTTCTTCCCCTAATTTTGCTAACCTTCAAGGTCGTTCTGATTTTCTTAGCGTATGGACAACCGATGTAGTGGTAAACCGCCTCGCT
The DNA here is from genome assembly GCA_027036775.1 of Archaeoglobaceae archaeon. Lineage (GTDB taxonomy): Archaea > Halobacteriota > Archaeoglobi > Archaeoglobales > Archaeoglobaceae > Archaeoglobus_B. The sequence goes on from JALWDS010000001.1 coordinate 58,817, forward strand.
CAGAGCGTCTTTAATGGTATTCTTACCGCTCCTCCTTTTTAACTCCTCGACAATTTCAAGGGGTAGGGGGACTTGAACAATCCTCAACTTCACGTGTCAACTTGACTTTTAAACGTTAATAATTTTCTGTTGCAGGTTATACTTTCGATGTCCCTCCTCTCGCCCAGATGAATCTGAATGGCCTCGATTATCATCCTCTTCAAGCTCTCGCTCGGCCTACCTAAAACTACGTTCGGGCAGAATGTATCGACGTAAACGTAAAACCTCTCACCACCGTATTCGAAGATCGCCCTTTCGTCACCCTTCCTCCTAATTTTGAATGGGTATAGCTTACATGCGATGGGTTTCAGCTCGCCTTGAAGAATGCAGAGCCTTCCGATCTGAAAGGGGCAGTTCTTACCGATCTTCCTGATGTAGAATCTACCGTATCTCTCCTCAACGAAACCAGTCCACTTCAACTTTAGATATTCGTGAGCCCTTAAGGGGACTACGTATTCTTTGCAACACCTCCCACAAGCGTTACAGTGCCAGCTGTGAACCCTACTCCAGGGCACGTCCATGAAAAATATTATTCAAAATTGGAATAAAATGCTTTCGATCAGAAAACCTCGTCGAAGGCCACAAACTCCTCTGGCAACTCATCCGAGCTTCCGGCCTCTTCCAAAACCTTATCCTCAACGTATATGGGGCAACCTATCCTCACCGCTATAGCTATGCTATCGCTCGGCCTCGCATCCACCTCTATCTCGTGATCGTTTTGCCTCAAAATTATCCTCGCGTAAAACGTGTTGTCGATCAGATCGTCTATAACCACCCTCTCAACCCTGGCCTTCAGCTTACCGATTATGTCGACCAACAGATCGTGGGTCATGGGTCTCGGGGGGATGACGTTCTTTAGGGCGGAGTTTATTGACATGGCCTCGGCCAATCCGATATAGATGGGTAAATACCTACCGTCCTCGGTTCTCAAAACCACGACTGGAGACACTCCCAAAAGACTCCTAACCGCAAAAACACCGTAAACTTCAGCCACTAACTCCATCGTAACTTGATACGTCGCAACTTATTAATTCTTTATGCTCGTCACAACCGATCATGAAAAGATCGATCGAAGAGATAAACGAGAAGATAAAGAGGGGAGACGTTTGCGTCGTAACCGCGGAGGAGATGAAGGAGATAGTCGAAGAGTTGGGACCTAAAGGAGCTTTTAAGGAGGTGGATGTGGTCACGACTGGAACCTTCGGAGCGATGTGTTCGTCCGGTGCCTTTTTCAACTTCGGTCATTCCGATCCCCCCATAAAGATGAGGAGGGTTTGGTTGAACGACGTTGAGGCTTACACGGGAATAGCTGCGGTTGACGCTTATCTTGGTGCAACGCAGTTGTCCGAAAGTAGAGACGATTACGGAGGTGCCCACGTGATAGAGGAGTTGGTGAGCGGAAAGGAGGTCGAGCTTAAAGCTGTGGGATATCCGACTGACTGCTATCCGAGGAAGTCGATAGTCACCGAAATCTCGCTCGAAGACCTAAATCAGGCGGTAATGGTCAATCCGAGGAACGCTTATCAGAGATACAAAGCTGCGACGAACTCGTCCGACAGAATTCTGAGGACATACATGGGAACCCTCCTACCAAACTTCGGAAACGTGACCTTTGCAGGTTGCGGAGAGATATCCCCTTTGAACAACGATCCGGAATACAGGACGATAGGAATAGGGACGAGGATCTTTCTATGCGGTGCGAAGGGATACGTGATTGGAGAGGGAACTCAACATTCCCCGCCATTCGGAACGCTCATGGTTAAGGGAGACCTCAAGGAGATGAAAGCGGAATACATGAAAGCGATAGTCATGCCCGGTTACGGGGTTTCTCTTTGCGTTGGGATAGGCGTTCCAATTCCGATACTGGACGAGGAAATGGCGAGGTTCACTGGAGTTAGGGATGAGGAGATATTCACAGAAATAATAGACTTCGGTGTTCCGAGGAGGGACAAGCCAGTCGTCAAAAGGGTCAGCTACGCGGAGTTGAAGAGCGGTAGAGTTGAGATAAACGGGGAAGAAGTTAGGGTTTCACCCCTATCGAGCTACTACATGGCGAGGAAGATCATGGAGGATTTGAAAAAACTGATAGAGAACGGGGAATTTCTCCTCACGAGTCCGGTTGAGAGGATTCCCACCAAGTCGACTCTAAAGCCGATGAGACAGAGAGAAATTAAGGTAGTCAGGAGCGTTATGACCAAAGCCATAACGGTCACACCAGAAACGAGCGTTGAGGAGGTCGCAAGGATAATAATTCAGAGGAACGTCAACCACCTCCCAGTTGTCGAGGATGGAAGGTTGGTGGGTATAGTTACGTCTTGGGACGTCGCAAAGGCCGTGGCTATGGGAAAGTTGGGCAAAGTTAAGGACATAATGACGAGAAACGTTATTACCGCATCTCCAGACGAACCCATAGACATAGCTGCGAGGAAGATGGAGAGATACAACATCTCCGCCTTGCCAGTTGTGGATTCCAAGAGGAGGGTTTTGGGTTTGGTTACGAGCGAGGATTTAAGCAAGCTACTTGCGAGGTGAAAGGATGTTGCTGAGGTTGAGGTTCGACGCCAAAACAATAAGGAAACCAGTTATATCGATTGCGACCCTCGAAACGAACGCCCTGATAAACATACTGAGGGCAAACGTTGATGCGAGAAGGGGGGAGATGATAGTGGAGGTAGAGGACGAAAAGGTCAGGGAGGTAGAGGAGGTTCTGAAGAGATACGGAGTTGAGATAGAGGAGTTGGGCGAGGGAGTAGTCAAGGATGAGGGTAAGTGCATTCACTGCGGACTCTGCATAAGCGTTTGCCCGGTTGAGGCCTTCAAATTCGACGAGAACTTCAGAGTGGTTTTAGATGCGAAGAGGTGCATTCACTGCGGATTCTGCGTTCGAGTGTGCGTAACGAAAGCGTTAACCCTCTACACCTGATTTCAAAGCTAAGACAACGCTCGAAAGTATTAAAATGGCTCCAAAAAACTGCTTAAACGTTAGCAACTCGTTGAAAAAGATGTAACCGTAAATACCAGCGGATACTGGCTCTACCAAAGCTATTATCGGGGCGTTCTCCTTTTTGCAGAACTTTATCCCGTAGTTCAACAGAACGAAGGGAATTGCTGTGGGTATCAAACCCAAACCCAAGAGCCAAGGTAGATTTTGCATCACCGTTTGAAGGTTCAGGTTAAAAACTACGGGCATTAAAATGAGAGTCGAAATCAGTAGGGTTGCGAACGTTATCTCGATAGAAGATGCAAGCTCCCTCGCCTCTTTAGCCAAGAGGAAGTAGCCGGCGTAACTCAATCCCGAGAGAACTCCGAATACTATTCCGAAGTTTAAGGTGCAGTATGGAGACAAAAGAAAGAACAAACCCAAGAGGGCAAATATTAGAGAGAGTATCGACAGCCTTTCTACTTCCTCTCCCCTCAAAAGCATGAATACTATGACGTATATTGGAGCCATGTAGAGCAGTAGAGCGGAAACTGCAATCTCTATGAGCTGTATGGACGCTATGTAGAAGAATATCGTCACCAAACTCACCAAGGCCACTGCCAGAACCTTAGAGTTTTTGAAGACCTCGAACCTAACGAACCTCGAAAGGGGTAGGAGATAAATCAAACCGAAGGAAAGTCTGAAGAAGGTTATCGCCAAGGGGCTTAGGTTCAAATTTCTGACGAAGATGGCAAGAGATCCCATCAAAATTGCGGACAGAGCTATGGTTAAACACCTCATAAAATATAAAAAATTTAGATTTGAATCATTTGTCCTCTATTCCCCTCTCGGTTATCTTGAACACTACTTCCGCCTCTGGTAGGTGCGGAGAATCTATCAACCTCGCAACCCTAAGTTCACCCTTCCCCTTCCTCAGGTAAACCCTGTAGGTTGCGGTGTGGGCAACTATGTGACCTCCTATCGGTCTCGTGGGGTCACCGAAGAATGCATCTGGCTTTGCCATCACCTGATTCGTCACAACTACAGCGGCGTTGAAAACCTCACCGAACCTCATCAGATCGTGGAGGTGTCTGTTCAACTTCTGCTGTCTGTCAGCCAAAGCCCCCCTTCCGACGTATTCCGCTCTGAAGTGGGAAGTTAGTGAATCGACTATCAGCAACCTAACCGGTTTTCCCTCCTTCGCAAGCTTTTGAGCCAGCTCCCTTGCATTGTCAACGAGCAACATCTGGTGATTGGAGTTGTAAGCCTGAGCGACGTATATGTTCTTCAAAACCTCCTTACCGTCCAAGCCCTTAGCCTCTGCCATCTGTATTATTCTCTCTGGTCTGAACGTCTTTTCGGTATCTATGACGATCACGGATCCCTCCAAACCACCCTTATCCTTTGGAAGCTGAACGTTTACTGCTAATTGATGGCATATCTGCGTATTGTGCAGAATTATTCCGTTGGGTGCTATGAAGTTGTGCGTCTCTGGAACGACAAGATCGTAAACGTAATCGTTGTAGTCCACAATCCTAACGTCAACAACCTCGTAAAACCTCAAGTTTCTAACGGTTTCTATGAATTTCAAAGCCGATTTTACAGCATCCTTTCTCTTCTTAATTTCCGTTAACAAAGCGTCCTTAATTTTCTCTCTAATCGATTTATCTTTTGGAAAACCCTTACAGCGGTAGTTGTTTATCTGCGAATTGCTGAATCCGTAATTTCTTAGAACGGTCAAGGCAAACGGTAAACTTACCCTATCTAAGTCCTTTTCTATTTCCTCTTCAGCCTTATCGAGTAATTTCAGACCCATTTTGAAGTATTCTTCAATCCTACTCAAGGTTTCCTCAGTAAACCACACATCCATATTTCTCGTAAGTAGGTGATACGCCTGCTCGTTGTCAAGTTTTAGCTCTCCTTTTGGTAAAGCGAAGCTGTTCTTGTATATTCTTCTCAGATAGCTTGCAATGACTGGAGGATAATGCCCAACACCGCCCCTCTTGAAGTTCGATCTTTTTATCTTGGCAAACTTTAATACCTCGTTTACCTTGGCTCTGTCCTCTCCAGTTATGAATATTTTGTAGTAATCCCCACCATTTAAGCTCTTTCTACTGAGCTTTGCAGAAATTCCTATCAATTTTAGTAGTGTTAATATTCCATACGCCAAGTTTTCGCTGGCGGTGGTAAGCTCTACAAGTCTATCGTTGACGTATCCGTCCCCGTCGATGTATCCAGCCAGATAGGCCATTATGGCCTCTTTACCTGCATTCAGAATTAATTCAGGAACGACCTTTGATTTGGCGTTGCACTCCTTCAACCTCAACCTTTCAGCGGTCTTCTTCCTTAGTAAAATTGAGTAAACCTCACCTCTCGTATCCTTTCTTACTCTTGGTCTGTATCCGTCTCTGTGCTCGATGTATTCCTCGACGAACCTTACTATATCTTCCGAAGAAGTTGCGATAGATAACGGATTTGTCGAGCCTTCCGCAGTGAACAGTCCCAAGAAGTAAGCGTCGTCTATCTCAACATCCTTGTCGTTTGTTGGAATCTCCCTAATCCCAACGACTACATCACCTTTCCTGATCTCTCCAGCTTTAACCCATTGCAACCCATCCCTAAATACCAACACCGGATGAACTGGCGTAACCTTTAGCTTTTCTCCGTTCGATAACTCGATCTCTACGAGCTTTGAAACCCACTCCTTGTAGATGAACTGAGCTTTGACCTTCCTTATCTTTCCATCGAACGTATAGACCTTAACGTTCCTTAGTGGAACTGCATATCCTCCATCGAAGGGGATCTCCCCATAGATTTTGGCATACTTGTTGTACATGTCTTCAATTGCCTCTAAGTGAAGAACTTCGTCGTTGGCGTATATGACCTTAGTATCCTTCGAAAAGCATTTTCCGCTCCCAAACTCACCGAAGAACTCCGTTATAGCCTGAGTTTCAACTCCTCCACCCAACAGGGAATCCAAAGCCTTACTACCAGTTGTGATCCTACCGATCTCCTGTCTCCTCTGGAATATAACCTCTCCGCTCTCAAAACCGCCTATGTTGGCAAACTTCCTCGCTGCGTTTATGATCTTTAAAGCGGTAGCCTCACCTATATCCGCAATCGCACTCAATTCAGCTGGAGAGCTTACCGCTATGAGTTCTATACTATCGTATCCAGCTTCTCTCAGTTTCTCAGCTATCGTAGGTCCTACACCGGGCAAATCCTCCAAATCCCTAACCTTTACATCCTCACTCTTGGCCATACGCTTCACCCGCTATCGTTATATACACCAAACACGTTCAACGTATAGGCTCCGCCCCTCACGCCCGATTGACAAGCATGATATCGGGTCGGTTGGCGGAGCTACACTTTTACATATACATTTCATTTTTCGATCCTTGTATCGTATCCTTGGATTCGAGGGTATTTCAAACTTTTGATTATCGGTTTCAATAGAATTTATATAAATTGGTCAATTTTAGATTGCCAAGCAAAAGGCTTAAAATAAGAGAGAACGATTGCTCCAGTTGCATGGAGTCGGTAAAACTCGTCGAACTGCTTTTAACTGCGGAAATCTACAACAGGTTTGAAGAGCTTACCGAAGACGACATACCAAAAGAGCTAAGAAAGGCACTTTACGGGAAGAACGGGATAAAGAGACCGCTCGTAGTCAAGTTGGAGACCGCGAAGAAGGTCGTTAAAAATGTCGAATCCGCTCTGAAGAACCTGCCGTTTGTGGATTACAACGCTATAACGAAGCAGTTGAAGCTCACTTCCTTCGATTTGGCCATAAAGTGGTTCGCTCAGAGGGCCTTGGATAGAATCGAAAGAAATCCCATACTGGCCTACTACTACCAGAACTACGACTCCTTGAACGTCTCATACGAGAGGGCCAAGAAGATGAACGCTCCGAAGTGTAGCGATAAGGAGTGGTTGATGTGCGTTCTTTCTGAGCTTGAGAAGAACAGGGAAACTTCGGAAATGCTCAGTCTGGTTAGAGTCTATTCGCCGGAGGACATAAGGGTTGACCTCTCGGATATAGCCCTAACGGACGAGCAGGTAGAGGAGATAAGAAAGATAGAGATAGCTTTGGAGGAGAGGGAGTTCTTAAGGGAGATCGGTTTGACGGACGTGGGTAAGTTGCTGTTCATAGGGCCACCCGGAACGGGTAAGACCACTACAGCCAGAGCTTTGAGCAGAAAACTTGGATTGCCTCTGGTTGAAGTGAAGCTCTCCATGATAACGTCCCAGTATTTGGGAGAGACATCCAAAAATATAGAGAAGGTTTTCGAGTTGGCAAAGATTCTGAGCCCTTGCATCCTCTTCATAGACGAGTTCGATTACGTTGCCAAAACGAGGACGAGCGACGAGCACGCAGCTGTGAAGAGGGCGGTGAACACACTTTTAAAGTCGATAGACGAGATAAACCTCGTTGAAGACGGCGTGATTCTGATAGCTGCGACAAACCATCCAAACCTTCTCGATCCAGCGGTTTGGAGGAGATTCGACAAGGTTATAGAGTTTCCAGAACCTTCGGATAACCTTAGGAAGAGAATACTCGAAATAATACTCGCAAAGGTCCCGGGTGAATTCGACATCGACGAGATAGTCAAGATTACGAAGGGTTTTACGGGAGCGGAACTCAGACTGGTCGTTAGAGAGGCGGTTTTAAAAGCTTTGCTCGAGGGTAGGAAGGAGGTAAGGCAGGAGGATTTGAAGAGAGCGGTTGAAGAAGTCAAGAGCAGGATGAGATTCAGGGAGTAAAATTTTTATCACAGAGTTTGCGGGCTGGAAGCCTCGCCTTTCAAGGCTGGGAAGAAAGCCCGCTCTTTCCGAAATGTTTTTATTTTCCCCCATCTTCATACCTCCTTAGAGGGTGCTCTGACCGTGCCCGATGACACCAACCGTAGTTCCCCTGCGGGGAACCCTCGCCCTTTAGGGCGGGGAGGAGGTCAGCTCGTTCACAACGAAGGTTGAGCGGGGGTTGCCGAGTCAGGAAAAGGCGCCGGCTTGAGGGGCCGGTCCCGTAGGGGTTCCGGGGTTCAAATCCCCGCCCCCGCATCTTTAAATTCTCCAACTCCAACTCCCAACATGAAGGTGATGGTCTGCGGTTCGATAGGTTACGGTCACAAGGAGGAGATAAAGAGGATTCAAGACCTTTTGAGGAAGGAGGGTTTTGAAGTCGTGGATCAACTCGAATACGATTACAGTCACGTTGAAGACTTCAGAGACAAATTAGATTTGTGTGGTGAGATTGTCAGAAGGGATTTGGAGCTCTGCGAGAAGGCGGATGCAATAGTCTTAATCGTCAAGCATCCGAGCTTCGGTGCGATGGCTGAGGTTGTTCTCTCAGCTATGAAGGGAAAGCCAGTAATAGCGTTCTGTCCAGATAAGGTTAGATCACCTTGGCCGTTGCACTTCGCGAGCAAGATCGTTAGGAGTGAGAATGAACTGATTGAAGCCCTTAAAAGTCTTGAAAATACTTTTAGGACCATACCGAACGTTTACTGCGAGCACGAGGCTGAGTTCGTTTACGGTAACTTTACCTGCATATGTCCGGTGACGGGTGTTAGGGACCACGGAGTTGTCAAGATCAGATACAAACCGAAGGATAGAATTTTGGAATACGAATCTCTTGAAAGATACTTCAAGTCGTTTGAAGACAAAAGACTGCATCACGAAGCGGTGCTGTGCAAAATTTTCAACGATCTCTTAAAGGCTTTGAATCCCGAAAAACTTGAAGTCGAGATAGAGTTTGAGGAGAGGAGCGGAGTTAAGGCGAGGGTGATGAAGAGAAAATGAAGGTCGTCAGGTTTTGCCTAAGCCTGCTACCCCTCATGATAACATCCGGTATGTTTTATTCCGTCATACCACTCTACATTTCAAAAGAGCTTCATGCGAGTGAAACGATCGTTGGTTCTCTCTTCACAACTGGTGCATCGGTAGGAGCCTTGGTATCTATTGCGGTTGGGAAGTTGTCGGACAGGATCGGTAGGAAGGGCATGATAATACTATCTCAGATATTCTTCGGCCTCGTAACCCTCCTATACTCCACAATCAGCGACTACGTTTTTGCCTATCCAATTCACGTTCTCGAAGGTTTCGCTTGGGCCACTTTGGGTGTCAGCGCACCAGCTTACATAGCGGACGTTAGCGAGAAGAGGGGAGAGAGTATGGGAATTTACAACACCGTCGTCCACATTGGATGGGTTATAGGTCCCATCTTAGGTGGTTTTCTTGCTGAATTCTTCGGATTCAGATTCATGTTGAGATTGGCATTTGTTATGATACTCTTCGGTTTGTTTTTGAGCCTTAAAGCCTAAAGACGCCAGAGTATATTCTTCAAGGAAATTCTACCGCCAACCCTGCAATTTCCCATTTTTAAAGCGTTCAGTATCGATCGCTCGTCGAAACCATCAACCTCAACGAAACCTCTCCCAACGAATTCAGCCTTGTGAGCATCGCTCCCAGCAGTTTTACCCTTTCTGTAAATTTTGCAAAAGATTCTTGATAGTCCGTTAAAGATTGGTAAACTTCTCGCATTGAAAACCTCAACGCAATCAACGATCTTGAAGAACTTCAACCTGCAAGCTCCATGCCTGTAGAACTGAAAGGGATGAGCTAAAGATGCTATTCCACCCATTTTCCTAACTACCTTTACCGCATCGAACAAATCCATCCCTCTATCTAAATCTCTATCTATTCCGTAAGCCAAGAGATGCCCTTGAGATGTCGATATTTCAACACCTCTAACGACGACGATTGGCAAGTGCTCCTCTTTAACGACATCCAAAGCCTCAAGCGATCCGTTTATCGTGTTGTGGTCGGTTACGGAGATGAAGTTCAAGCCCTTGCTTAAAGCTACGTTCAATATCTTTCTAACACCATCTCTCCCATCGCTGTGGTTGGAATGGATATGCAAATCACCAATCATTTCAACCACTTTAGCTCAGCACTCAAGACCCTCATCACCTATCAGAGGGGCCCTGTCATCATTGCCAGTTTAAATTAAATCTGACGACATATTAAAGCTTCGAAAGTATCTTATATTCGCGTGTTCATACGTTAGTGCATGAAAACCATAACGATTCGAGACGATACCTACGAAAAGCTGTTAAAACTCAAAAGGGATGGAGAAAGCTTCAGCGATGTAATAGAAAGGTTAATCGAGCATAAAGACTTCAATATCGATAGATATTTCGGAATACTGAAGAACAGCGAAGCCCTTGAGAAAATTTTGGAGTATTCTAAAGATTTTAGAAAGAGCGCGAGGTTGAGGTTATGATCGTCCTTGATACAAGCTTTCTAATCGACTACGTTAAAGGATTGGATAAAACAAGGGATTTAATACATGGTAAGTATGTAGTTACAACGGTTATATCGTATCACGAGATAATGGCTGGTGTAAAGATAGCCAAAGCTAAGAGAGAAGAGAAAATTTTTAGAAAGTTTTTCTCTGAACTAAAAATTTTAAATTTTGACTTGAAATCCGCTGAAGTGTCAAGCGAAATAGCATCCAAGCTCTCCGCAATCGGGAGGTCTGTTAACGTTATGGATATTCTCATAGCTGGAATTGCTATATCTAATGGTGCAGATGCCATAGTTACTGCGGATAAAGACTTTCTTGAAATAGCCAAGGTATCGAACTTAGACGTCATAATCTACCGATGAATTCAAGAAACGAAGACGTCAACGACCCTAAACTCCCCAACGTCAACCAAACCAAGATCGGTAACTTTAAGCTTGGGTATAACTGGCAAGGCCATAAACGACAGGGCTAAAATGGGGCTTTTGAGTTTGCAACCCAACTTTCTGATTTCTTCGTGAATTCTTTCGAGTTTATCCATAACAACCTCAGCTCTCTCCTCGCTCATTAAACCCGCTATGTTTAACTGTAACTCCGCTTTAACTTCTCCATCGACCACTACTATCCCACCCTGCAAATCGATAACCCTGTTGACAGCTTTACAAATGTCTTCATCGCTCGCACCGACGCAAACTATGTTGTGTGCGTCGTGTGCAATAGTTTGAGCTATCGCCCCTCTCTTAAGCCCGAATCCCCTTATGTAGGCTTTACCAACATTTCCAGTTCCTCTATGCCTTTCAACTACAACAATTTTCAAGATGTCCCTATCGACGTCTATCCCCTCAACGAACTCCCTCTCCTCCTCCGTAACTATTTCGCCCTCAACTACCCTTATTATCCTCGCAACGCCCTTACCTTCGATCTTCACATCCTCGGGCTTTAAATACTTGGCTTTCACACTCCTCTTAACGAACTCTGGATAGCTAAACTTTCTTTCAATTTCCCCAACGATCTCCCCATTTGCAACAACCTTCTCAACCTCGAACCTCTCCAAGTTTCTCAAGAGAACAATATCTGCAATCCTTGAGGGTGCAATCAAACCCGCGTTTATTCCGAAGTATTCGGCTGGGTTTATCGTGCACATCTGCAAGGCCTTGATGGGATCAACCCCCTCCTCTACTGCCCTCCTGTAACAGTAATCCAAATAGCCCTTCTCGATCAAATCCCTAACAGTCCTGTCTCCATCGGTTACGAGCATGGTAAACCTGTTTCCAAGCTTTGCAACGCCGAGGAGGGATTTCAAGTTCCTCGCAACGGATCCCTCTCTAATCATAACCCTCATTCCCAACCTCAACTTCTCCATAGCCTCATCTTCATCCACGCACTCGTGATCGGACTGAATTCCAGTTGAGATGTAGGCGTTCAAATCCCTCCCTCTTAACATGGGACAATGCCCATCCACAACCTTGCCCTTGGACTTTGCAACAATAATCTTCTTCAAAACCTCTTCATCTCCGTTGATGACACCCGGATAGTTCATTACCTCAGCCAAACCTATCACGTTCTCCCACTCAAGTATCTCCGCAACGTCATCCGCATTTATAACCGCACCGGAGGTTTCAAGGGGAGAGGACGGAACGCACGAAGGAACTTCGAAGAAGACCTTTAAAGGTGTAGTTTTTGCCTCCTCTATCATAACCCTTATACCCTCCCTGCCCAAAACGTTCGCAATCTCATGCGGATCGGCAACTACGCTCGTGTTACCTTTGGGAACGACCAATCGGGCGAATTCCGTAATCGTAAGCATGGACATCTCCAAGTGAGTGTGCCCATCTATCAAACCGGGAACTGCGTAAAGCCCGTTTGCATCAATTTCCTTAATACCTTCGTAATTGCCGATTCCAGCTATCTTGTCTCCGCAAACAGCTATATCAGCTTTTATGAACTCCTCCGTCAAAACGTTAACTATTTCCGCATTTTTAATTACCAAATCCGCTTTCCTCTTCCCCGAGGCAACTTCGATCAACCTTCTAAGCTCCTCCATGGAGATAAATTGAACGTAAAGACTAAAACTTATCGCTAACAATCCTTTAAAACTTCCTCAACAACTGACCTTTCAACCTTCAAATTGAACTTCTCCTTCAACTTCCTAACGATTTCTTCAACATCTTCCTTTTCATCGAGCTTGGCTATCAAATCTTTAACGTCCTCATACAAACTCCAAGGATAAACAATCCAAGCCCACCTCTCCATCTCCCTCGCATAGTAGTCTGGAACGAACTTTGAGGTGTGCTTAAAGTCGATCACCGCAGTTTTAACTTCCTTAGCCCCTTTCTCTTTAACGTGCTTTGCAACGATCTCAACTGTCTCGCCAGTATCCGCAACGTCATCAACAATCAACACACTTTTTCCACTTAAATCTACGGTTAAAGGCTGGGTTATCTTTGCCTTCCCAGTTACGGTCGCAACTATACCCCAATGCTCCGCTTTAACACTGTAAAGCTCTTTGATGAGTAAGAAGTCCGCTAAAATTCTTGCTGGAATCCATCCCCCCCTTGCGATGGCAACTATAACGTCTGGCTTAAATTTTGATTCCTTAATTTTCTTTGCAAGCTCTCTACAGAGTGCATAGACTTCATCCCAGCTATACTGAACGCACTTGAACATCGTTTTTAAAGCTCAAACCAATTTATTTAACTCTTTCCAAGGTTGCAAAAGATTTAAAAACCTCGCAAGCCTAATGCGGTTAAGCCCGGGTGGTGTAGCCCGGCCCATCATGCGGGCCTGTCGAGCCCGCGACCCGGGTTCAAATCCCGGCCCGGGCGTTTAATACCTTAACAAATTGAAAAGTTAAAAGGGTTTCGATCATGCCAAGCTTGGAAGGTCTAAGAATTGGAGAAAGAATGTTTGAGAGATATGTTAGGTTGAAACAGCTATTAAAACGTCCAGACCTTGATCCTGAGGTTAAAAGGGAAATTGAGGAATTCTTGAAGGTTTTTGACGAATACCTTGAGTTCATTGGCAAAAACGTCAGAGAAACTTGCAAAATATTGGGTGTTGAGATAAATCTCTCCCCGCCGAAAATATAACTCAATTTCTATAAAGTCTCAGAATCAGTCTCATTTCTATCGGTGGTAGCGAAAAAGTGAGACTGCAAAAAATTCGTTAAACGCAATATTAATCTTCAAGTGATTCTTAAAGATTTGACACACTATTACAACTGCTTTGAGCCGATCAGACTATTAACAATTCGAAAAAAGCTAAAGAATTTAAAAGAGCGATCTCTTATCTTGATGGAATTCCTATTGCCAACGTAGGAGTCCCATTTAGTCTCACCTAAAAACGATTTTTGACAATTCCTTGGATATCCGCTTATATTCCTCATCAGCCAACTGTAATAGCTCTAAATAGTTGTCCGCCTCGACTGAGAACTTTATTTCTCTCCTTCTCCCAAGAATGAAGTTTCTAACATCCTTGTCAACCTTTAACCTAACGAGAAGGTTGTTGAACCACTTGCGGATATACTTGGGTGAGACAGTCCTTCCAGATTCGGTTTTGTAATTTATCGAATCCTTGACGTTGTAGTCGATTTTCATCCTCTTAAGCTGTTTTGCCAGCCAATCGGGTAGATAAATCCAAAATCCTTCCTTAAAGCCCTCTGAAAGATGAGAAATCTCATATCTCGCAAATCCTTCCTTGAAAACCAGAAACTTGGGATCGAATTCATTGAGCATTTTAACGATGTGACTGAGCCTTGCACCGCTGAAAAGCAAAATCAAGGCTATTAGGTATTTTTCCTCGCTTAACTTGGATTTGAAATGTTCGAAAGCTTCTCTTATGTCTTCATCCGTTGGAATCATCTTATCAGGCTTGCCTTTCCTAATTTCCGCAACTCTCCTTATTCTGTTTGCGGTCTTTGGGTCGATGAGTTCCTTTTCTTCAAGGAAGTTTACGAGGTTTCTGATTGCTTTAGCGGTGTTATTCGTCGGATTCCTTCGATAGAGGCTCGTTAAGGACTCAAAAGTTACCTCTCCCAATTCCTTAAGTTTGTTTAGGTATCTTTCCGCCGTTTCCTCGCTGATTTTGGATTTAAGCCATCTCTCAAAATCAGATTTAACTTCCTTGTAGCTAAGGGGCTTGGAAATTGTCAAAGATTCCCTACCCGTTATGTATTCGAAGAGTTTTACCTCTAAAAACGTTCTGATGTCAATTTTCATTTCAATGGCTTTGCTGTAAAGGGTGTCGTCGATCTCAATCTGGAGGAGCATCTCCTCCTTGAATCCATTACAATCTAATGATTAAATATGGTCGGGTGGGGGGTGGGGGAGGTTGGGGGTTCTTATGGACTTATGGACAAAAAGGAAAAAATTAGGCGTAATCTGCTGGATTGATTGCGTATGCTACATCTATTTCGAGTGTCTCTACTTTCTTCTCAAGCCTTTTTATGCGTTCTTCAAGTTCCTTCGTTTGCTTTGTCTTGGTTCTTGTCTCCACCTCTGTTTGAGTTCCCACCACTTGAAGAACTGCAACGATGTGCTTGCATGCGAAGTTCACATCATCGGAGTTCTTTAGGAAATGCGGGCAGTTGCAGAGGAATCTATATCCGTTCTGGACAACGCAGTATTGCTTTGGTTTTCCGCTCGTGCTGTCCATTGATAGCACTATCCATTTTCCTTCTCCCATCTGCCAGACCAAAAACCTCTCCTTTCCGACTTTTGCCCCGCTCATGAGCTGTTAGTCGTCGTTTTGCTCTTATTTTTTCCAAGCGGAAGCTGAATTATTTCCTTATTTCCTTTTTTGGAAGCCCAGCCCTCTCTGGGGGTTCGGAGCGTAGCGGAGAACCCCCTACTTCTCGGGCAGAACTGTTTAGGTTTGGCTTAACTAATTGGGCGTTGCTTGGCGAGGGCTGGGCTTTCTTTATTTCTTTTAACATTGTAAGATTGCTTCCGCTGTCCCGAAGGGGGAAAAATTAAGTTGCAAAACGATGCAAGCGATTGAGCGGGAAAATCGGAAAGGAGAGGTTTCGATTTGGCAGAAGAGGAGAGGAGAAATTTAGCTTAGATTGTTATTAACCATGACGGTTAATAAGAGGCTCGTCTATGTGAGGGGCCGTTGAGGATGAGCGGGGCAAAAGTCGGAGCTTAAGCTCCTCTACCTCAACGGCCCCGAAAGGATGTTTTTCACTAAGCTAATTTAACTTTTCTGCAACGGGCTTGAACGAACGGACAAACCTTTTCCGGATTATTAACCGTGAAGGTTATTAACCACTACGGTTAATAAGTTCATGGCATTGGTAAACTGGCTTAAGATGTTAAGGGCTTTGCAGAAGGCAGAAGAGATTAAAAGGAGCTCCGACTACTGCAAAAAGATGAAGGAAAGGGGAGTTTGCAGTTGTAGAGTTGGAGAGCTCTGTCAAAGGGCTTTAGCCATAGCTACTGATCTTTCGGACAACGCAATCAAGAATATGATCTTGAGGCTCGAACTATACAAGGAGGAGCTTGAGGACTTTCCTTTTGAGATAAGAGTTATCAAGGCTGGTGGAAACGTTCCAAGGAAGTTCATAAGGCTAAGGTGATCCCCTTGAAGTGGATAACGCATATCGCTCTGGCTTTCTTTCTCGTTAAAGTCGTTGAGATTGCTTTAATGGTCGATCTGCTTGATTCTTACTGGGCTTACGCAATCGTAAGCTTGTTTGCGGTTTTGCCAGACTTTGATTACCTCGTAGTGATTAAACATAGAACTTGGACTCATACCCTTTGGTTCACCTTGATCGCTTTGATATTGCTTCCGTTCGGTTGGAAATTTGCTTTAGCTGGATTCATAGCGATCTTAAGCCATTTGGTTGGAGATATGATGACTCATTCGGGTGTCAAGTTGTTGTTTCCGTTTCGTGAAACGGTCTTCTATCTCATACCTCCTCGTTGGAGGTTCAGAACGGGAAGTAGTGCGGAGTTCATGGTTTTGGGTTTGCTGATTGTTGGATCGATTGTCGTTTCCGCTGTTACGGTTCAAAGCGACGTGGAAAAGTTATTTACATTATCGAAGGATCATTTCGTAACGGTTAGACTCTCAACGTTTGAGAACGGAGCAAGGTATGATTACGATCTCGTAGAAATCGTTTGGACTGACGGGAAGAATAAAATAGGGTTCATAGAAAACGGCTATCTTCACAAGATAAGCAGAGATCAGATTTTGAAGGCTGAGATCGTCAAGGTGGTTCCAGCCAACAAGGTTCCAGATTCAAGATACCTCAAGATCAAGGACTTGAGGAGGGCGATCTGGAGGGAAAGGGTTATCGTGGCTTGGGAGGACGACGGAGTCCGCTCCGAGTTTGTCGGAACGGGAAAGGAGCTTTACGAGAAGTTAAAGGAATGGGAGGATTGCATCATCGGGGTTTGGTATTATGAGACTCGATGATTCGAGTCTTGAAATTCTTCAGCATCTGGACGGTGAAGAGGTAGTTCCGCATCACCTTTACAGATCAAACGGTTTCAAATTCTCAAGAGCTACGTTTTATCGAAGGCTTGAACTTCTCAAACAGTTGGGATTAATTGAATGGAGGACGGGGAGGGCTAAACTCACAGAAAAGGGCTTAAAGCTTCGATCCTTGTTTAATGAACCTGTAACGGACCATACGAAAGAGGTTTCTCAAGTCGATTTCAAGGAAAAGGAGGAGGGGTTTTCGTGTGAACCGTTACAGGAGATCCAACATGAAAAGGACGGTAAAAAGGATTTCAAGCTTTACGAAGCCGAGAGGTTGAAGGATCAGATCGATGACAGCTTTATCTACGTCGATTATCCTCAAACTTCGTTTATTCTGACGATTTTAATGGGAGTTGCGGGGATCGAGGAGAAGGCTAAATCTAACGTCGAGAAGTTCAAACTCTTGAAGGAAGCTGATTTTGAGGTTAAACTTGCGATAAATCACTTCGAAAATTCCCCGAAACAGCTTTTGATCTTTCTCGAGGAACTCATCAAGGAGGGGAAGATCAAAGCCCTCTACGTCGGAGTTAAAAACGAGAGAAGGGCTTTAAGCAATAAAAAGCTCGTCGAGTTCCTAACTAATCACGATTTCGAGAATGAGAGGTTTAAGCTTCCGAAGGAAAGCGTTACCCTCTTTCCGATTTTCTTAATCTCGATCATCGGAATCATTTTAATCTTGGCCCTTAGGAGCGGTTACGAGCATGCGGGAATCTTGAGCGTTATGATGATCGTTTACTTCTTCCGAAGTATGCTGTTTCGGGAGTTGAGGGAGCTATAAACGGTCGTAAATTCTTTCTCTTTTGTCGATTTTTAAGACTGCAATGACTTTATTTTCCCAATCGATGTAAACGATGATTCTGTAAAGTTTTCCGACTCTGATTCTGTGAAATTCCGTCCCTTCGAGCTTTTTTATGTCGAGGGAAAAAGGATTTTCCCTTAACTCCCTTAAGGCTGATAAAATTCTTTCTCTATCCTTTTTCGAGAGCTTGTCAAGAAATTTCTCCGCTTTCTTACTCAGTCGAACTCTGAAACTTTCTTTCGACTTCTTCAAGGTCAACCATCTCCAACCTTCCCTCTTTGTATGCTTTCAAGTCTTCCTCCAATTCTTTAAGCTCTTCCTCGCTTAACTCGTCGAAAAGCTCCTCTTCTATCTTTCTCAGTCTTTTATCGATTTCATCAAGCTTGCTTTCAATCCTCCTCAGAATTTCAACAACTTCGCTCATTACTTTCAAATTTGTAAAGTTGGATAAAAATGTTGCTACTTCTTTCGATCTCTGAGCTTATCGACTATTAGGACGTAAAGGAAGGCAAAGGGTGTTACAATCCAGATTAAGAGCTTAATCCATCTCGGAAAGCGGATCATAGCCCATTCTCAACGAGACGTAATGATTGACCAATCGAGCTACCGCATTTGGCCCCGGTAATCCCGAAACGTCTAAGGCTATGGCGTTTATTCTCCTTACCGCCTCGATTTCCTCGTAATTCTTGTTTAATTCGTCCCATATCTTCAGAAAGAGCTTTGACATCACCACGGGAATAGGTAAGCCCTCCAATTCGGCGTTAAGCTCCTCGTATATCTTCTCAACCTCTTGATCCATTTCTACCACCTTATTAACCACTACGGTTAATCAAATCCTCCCATTCCTCAGCCCATTTCCTTAGCTTTCGAGCAAATTCCAAGCTTAGAACATAGCCTTCTTCCTTTTTCTCGATCATCCCAGCTTTGAGCATCTTAGTGATGAGATAGTAAACTACATGACCATATTTGTTAGCCAATTCTTGTGGTCTTCTTGGAGTTTTCAAAGCTTTGAGCAGTTCTGGAAAAACTCTCTTTTCTTTCTCTCCGAATTCAAGAATTTCAAGGAGAGGTTTATTTTTCAGCTTCATCCTTGCGGTTCTTTCGTAGCTCACGTTATCACCTCCTTAACGATTAGAAGGGCTATTAGACCGTAAAGCAGAATCTGACCAATTAAGAAAAGGCGATAGTTCTTCCCGAACTCGGATAAAGTTAATCTCATCTCTTTAAAGCCATTTCCAAGTTCCTTAACGGTTTTATACATCTCTCCGGCGGTTTTGAACATCTCTCCAGCGGTTGAAGCTACGTTGTCGGTCATTTTTATGTGCTTGGCTATGTTTTCAGCTAAAGCATTGTGCAAAATCATTAGGTTTTCAAATGCTTGGTTATAGGCTGAATTATTGGATAAAAGAGCAGATTTCACGTCCTTTACATCCTTCCAAGTTTCATAAACGTATTCGGGCATTAGTAATCTTCTCTCTGCATGTTTTGAATCGTTCGTTTCGATTTCCCTTCCTTTGCTTTCATCGACCCATATCCTTGCCTCTTGCGAAGTTTCGTCTCCTTTAACGTCTTTGGCTTTTCTGTCGAGATAGACGACGGTTCCGGGGTCAATGGGCTCATCGGTTTCGAAGGCGTATTCTCCATAGATTAGGCTCACGTTCAGCCAGTCCTCATCCAGATAAATCCCTTCGAGCTGGAGAATCCTTCGAATCTTGTTAAACGTGTTGTGGATTGTGAGATATGCGGATGCCATTGAAGAAGCATAGAATTCTGGGAGATGGAGTATTGCAGTTACGTTTTCAGCTAAATTAACCTGCAAAGCTGCATCTATCGGCTTTATGTTATGCTTTCGGCAGATTTCGGCGATCGAGATGTAATAAGCCTCCCAGTTGTTCAAATTCGCTTTCTTTCCTAATTCCACGACTTTGTGAAGGTTTACCTCATGCAAAAGACCGACGATCTTTATATTGTGGACTCTCGCCTTTTCCAAGCCTTGATTTTCAATTAGCCTTTTTCCGAGCGGTGTTATGCTGTAAACTGCTGGTTTACTCCCCGTTTTTTTGATTAAGCCCTTCTCCTCTAGTTCAGACAAAAGTCTGTAAACCGTTGCCCTTGAAATTCCAAGCGATTTCATTATTTGGTTTGCGGTCATAGGTTTCTTGATGAGGGACTTGAGAAGTTCCTCCCGAGCCCGTCGCCCGGGTTCAAATCCCGGCGGCCGCATATTCCTATCAAAATTTGAAACTATAAAACAATTTGGGTTTGAAAACATGAGGAAATTTGACGAATTGTCAGATATCGAAAGGAGATTGATCGAAAAATGGTATAAGGTTAAAGATTTGGCGGAGAAGTATCCTGATCCGGAGGTTAGGACTATTCTGATGGAATTCCTCGTCGCTTTGGATGATTGGTTTGCCAAATTCCGTAAGGATCTCAAGGATATCAAGTCCTTGGTCATCAGACCCTAATCTTTCGGTCTCGGATATACCGAGAATCGTGAGACAGCGTTTTATCGTAGTCTTAAATAATTTAGATCAAGCGGGATGATGAACAACAACCGCTTCGATAAACTCGATCTCATATAAACGCCATAGTTAAGTTTGAGATAGCAAAAAGAAGGGTTAAATGACTTTCCAGCATGTCGCATCTATACCTCTCAATCATGTAGTTGTCTCATGTTGTCTCACGGGTTGTCTCACCTACCGAGAAAAAATGAGACTATACGATCTCGTGATTCCTTTTTGTCTCACCATGTCTAATCAAACTTCTTTATCGGAAAACTCTTAAGAACTCTTTTGTATTCCTCATCGGCTAACTGTAGGAGTTCCAAATAGTGATCAGCCTCGACACTTGACTTGATTTCTCCCGTTCTCCCGAGAATGAAGTTTCTAACATCCTTGTCCACTCTCAATTTGACGAGGAGGTTGTTGAACCACTTGCGGATATACTTGGGTGAGACCTTCTTTCCAGATGTCGTCTTGTAATTGAGAGCGGATTTGACCCCGCTCTCGTTGATCTCCATCCTCCTAAGTCTTTTAGATAACCATGACGGCATGTAAACGTAAAAGGCTTGTTTCGTCCCTTTAGAGAGATGTTCGATCTCGTATCTCGCAATTTCTCCCTTAATCGTCAGATATCTTGGGTCGAACTCCTTGAGCATCCTTAGGACGTGCCTCATCCTCGCTCCGCTGAACAGCAAAATCAGAGTTAAGAGCCTGTATTCCTCTTTCAGACTCAAAAAATAGGAAAGAGCCTCTTTGATTTCTTCGTTGGTCGGAATTTGCCTATCCGCTTTACTTTTCCTTATCGGAATACGTTTCTTGATCTCTTGGCTGAATTGAGGAGAGATTAGCGATCTCTCTTCCAAAAAGTTCAAAAGGTTTCGAACCGCTTTCGAGAAGTTGTTCTTGTCCCCGATTTTCTCGTAGATTTCCGATATTCTCTCCGCTGAGATTTCATCGACGTTTTCAAGAAGTCGGAGATATTTCCTTGCGGTCTCCTCGCTGATTTTGGATTTGAGCCATCTCTCGAAATCGGATTTGATCGCTTGGTAGTGTAGGGGCTTGGAAATGGTCAAAGATTCCCTACCCGTTATGTATTCGAAGAGTTTTACCTCTAAAAACGTTCTGATGTCAATTTTCATTTCAATGGCTTTGCTGTAAAGGGTGTCGTCGATCTCAATCTGGAGGAGCATCTCCTCCTTGAATCCATTACAATCTAATGATTAAATATGGTCGGGTGGGGGGTGGGGGAGGTTGGGGGTTCTTATGGACTTATGGACAAAAAGGAAAAAATTAGGCGTAATCTGCTGGATTGATTGCGTATGCTACATCTATTTCGAGTGTCTCTACTTTCTTCTCAAGCCTTTTTATGCGTTCTTCAAGTTCCTTCGTTTGCTTTGTCTTGGTTCTTGTCTCCACCTCTGTTTGAGTTCCCACCACTTGAAGAACTGCAACGATGTGCTTGCATGCGAAGTTCACATCATCGGAGTTCTTTAGGAAATGCGGGCAGTTGCAGAGGAATCTATATCCGTTCTGGACAACGCAGTATTGCTTTGGTTTTCCGCTCGTGCTGTCCATTGATAGCACTATCCATTTTCCTTCTCCCATCTGCCAGACCAAAAACCTCTCCTTTCCGACTTTTGCCCCGCTCATGAGCTGTTAGTCGTCGTTTTGCTCTTATTTTTTCCAAGCGGAAGCTGAATTATTTCCTTATTTCCTTTTTTGGAAGCCCAGCCCTCTCTGGGGGTTCGGAGCGTAGCGGAGAACCCCCTACTTCTCGGGCAGAACTGTTTAGGTTTGGCTTAACTAATTGGGCGTTGCTTGGCGAGGGCTGGGCTTTCTTTATTTCTTTTAACATTGTAAGATTGCTTCCGCTGTCCCGAAGGGGGAAAAATTAAGTTGCAAAACGATGCAAGCGATTGAGCGGGAAAATCGGAAAGGAGAGGTTTCGATTTGGCAGAAGAGGAGAGGAGAAATTTAGCTTAGATTGTTATTAACCATGACGGTTAATAAGAGGCTCGTCTATGTGAGGGGCCGTTGAGGATGAGCGGGGCAAAAGTCGGAGCTTAAGCTCCTCTACCTCAACGGCCCCGAAAGGATGTTTTTCACTAAGCTAATTTAACTTTTCTGCAACGGGCTTGAACGAACGGACAAACCTTTTCCGGATTATTAACCGTGAAGGTTATTAACCACTACGGTTAATAAGTTCATGGCATTGGTAAACTGGCTTAAGATGTTAAGGGCTTTGCAGAAGGCAGAAGAGATTAAAAGGAGCTCCGACTACTGCAAAAAGATGAAGGAAAGGGGAGTTTGCAGTTGTAGAGTTGGAGAGCTCTGTCAAAGGGCTTTAGCCATAGCTACTGATCTTTCGGACAACGCAATCAAGAATATGATCTTGAGGCTCGAACTATACAAGGAGGAGCTTGAGGACTTTCCTTTTGAGATAAGAGTTATCAAGGCTGGTGGAAACGTTCCAAGGAAGTTCATAAGGCTAAGGTGATCCCCTTGAAGTGGATAACGCATATCGCTCTGGCTTTCTTTCTCGTTAAAGTCGTTGAGATTGCTTTAATGGTCGATCTGCTTGATTCTTACTGGGCTTACGCAATCGTAAGCTTGTTTGCGGTTTTGCCAGACTTTGATTACCTCGTAGGGATTAAACATAGAACTTGGACTCATACCCTTTGGTTCACCTTGATCGCTTTGATATTGTTGCCTTTTAGCTGGAAGTTGGCTTTAATCGGTTGGATTTCAATCTTAAGCCATCTCTTTGGAGACATGATGACCCATTCGGGTGTCAAGCTCCTATACCCTTATAAGATGACTGTCTTTTATCTCGTTCCTCCTCGTTGGAGGTTTAGGGTCGGCTCTTCTGCGGAGTTTATGGTCTTAGGTTTGCTGATTGTTGGATCGATCTTGATCGGGTCGATCTCGGCTCAAAGCGACGTCGAGAAACTTTTTGAATTATCGAAGGATCACGTCGTAGCGGTCTCACTCTCAACATTTGAGAACGGAGCAGTTCATAACTACGAGAACATTGAAATCGTATGGACTGACGGGAAAAGCGAATTAGGGTTCATTCAAAACGGGAAACTCAAAATTATCGAGAAGGATCAAATTTTGAGTACCAATATTTTGAAAGCGGAGAGGACAGATAAAACGGCAAACTCAATATTTGTTCGAGTAAAGGATTTGAGAAAGGCGATCTGGAGGCATAGGATCATAACGGGCTATGAGGATGATGGAGTAGCCTTCAAGTTTTCTGGAACAGGGCTTGATTTGTATCTCAAGCTAAACGGTAAAAAGCTTGAAAAAGAAGGAAAAGGAGACTACATCATCAAGGTTTGGTATTATGAGGCTCGATGACCAAGCCCTCCAGATCATAACTCATCTGGATCAAGAGGAAGTCGTCCCTCATCACTTGTATCGTTCAAACGGTTTCAAATTCTCAAGAGCTACGTTTTATCGAAGGCTTGAACTTCTCAAACAGTTGGGATTAATTGAATGGAGAACGGGGAGGGCTAAACTCACGGAAAGGGGCTTAAAGCTTCGATCCTTGTTTAGTGAACCTGTAACGGACCATACAAAAAACGGCTCTGACAACTCCAATGACGAAAAGGAGGAAGATAAGGGGTTTTCGTGTGAACCGTTACAGGGGATCCAAAATGAAAAGGACGGTAAAAAGGACTTCAGGCTCTACGAAGCTGAGAGGTTGAAGGATCAGATCGATGACAGCTTTATATACGTCGATTATCCTCAAACGAGCTTTATCTTGACGATTTTAATGGGAGTTGCGGGGATCGAGGAGAAGGCTAAATCTAACGTCGAGAAGTTCAAGCTTTTGAAAGAAACGGATTTCAGCGTTAAGCTTGCGATAAATCACTTCGAAAATTCCCCAAAACAATTGCTGATTTTCCTTGAGGAACTTATCAAGGAGGGGAAGATCAAAGCCCTCTACGTCGGAGTTAAAAACGAGAGAAGGGCTTTAAGCAATAAAAAGCTCGTCGAGTTCTTAACTAATCACGATTTCGAGAATGAACGTTTCAAACTACCAAAAGAATCGATTACGTTGTTTCCGATCTTCCTAATCTCCGTGATCGGAATAATTCTGATTTTGGCTTTGAGGAGCGGTTACGAGCATGCGGGAATCTTGAGCGTTATGATGATCGTTTACTTCTTCAGATCGATGCTCTTCAAGGAGTTGAGGGAGCTATAAACGGTCGTAAATTCTTTCTCTTTTGTCCACCTTTGCAACCCAAACTATGCGATTCTCAAAATCGATTTCTATTATGATTCTGAACTTTCCGACTCTGATCCTGTAAATGTGATCCTCAATCTTTTTGATGTCAAGGGAAAAGGGATCTTCGAGCTTCTGAATTTCCTTGTAAATTCGAACTCTGTCCTTTTTTTCGAGCTTCTTGATTTCCTTAGCCGCTCGATCCGATGTTATGACTTTAAACTTCATCTTCGATATCGAGTTCCTTTTTCAGCTCCTCAAGGGTGTAGGTCTTCATCTTTCCTGTTTTGCAGGCTTCGAGTATCTCCTTAACCTCTTTAAGTTCTTCCTCGCTTAATTCGTCGAAAAGCTCTTCTTCTATCCTCTTAAGCCTTTTATCCATCTCCTCAAGCTTGTTTTCAATCCTCCTCAAAATTTCAACAACTTCGCTCATTACTTTCAAATTTGTAAAGTTGGATAAAAATCTTGCTACTTCTTTCGATCTCTGAGCTTATCGACTATTAGGACGTAAAGGAGGGCAAAGGGTGTTACAATCCAGATTAGGAGCTTAATCCACTTTGAATGGATCATGGTATCACCAAGCTTTCAATCCTCTTTTCATTGAGAGATGGTGATGGCATGCGAATCAAAATTGAGTTAGAGATCAGCATGAGGGAGCTTTTGATTCTCTTTCTATTTTTTTATTGTTGATCAGATTTTCCCATTCCCCAGCCCATTTCCTTAGTTTTCGAGCAAATTCCAAGCTTAGAACGTAGCCATTTTCCGTTTTCTCGATCATTCCAGCTTCTCTCATCTTTCTGAGGACATGGTAAACTCTCTCGCCGAAAATCTCTTCAAGTTCCTTAGCTTTCTTTGGTTCTTTCATCATTATCAACTTTTCAAAGATATCCCTCTCTTTTCCTCTGAACGTTAGAGCCT
This sequence comes from Archaeoglobaceae archaeon, assembly GCA_027036775.1. GTDB lineage: Archaea > Halobacteriota > Archaeoglobi > Archaeoglobales > Archaeoglobaceae > Archaeoglobus_B. The sequence goes on from JALWDS010000001.1 coordinate 84,017, forward strand.
CTAAGAGCGGATTTTTGCTCAAATCAAGCTTCAAACTCCTTTCCATATTATCACCAACATCAAAACGATGAGTCCAATCAATCCAATCATCAAAACGATGTTCATAACGATTAATCTGTCATTAATCGATTTCTGGGATTTGCAGGCTTCCGTAAGCCATTTTACCGATTCCGAAATTTCTTTCGTCATTCCAGTAACGGATGAAACGAGTTGAATGTGTTCCATGATGTTCTGGCTTAGAGCCTTCTGGCTTTCCGTGAAACTCGTTATCATTCCGTTCCACGAGTTGAAAGTTCGGTTAAATTGGTTCATCGCCGTGATAAACAGCTTTAGAGTTTGATTGAAATCTCTGTTGAATCCTTGAAGGATATTATGGATTTCCCGAACTCGCATTAACGTTTCTTCTGTCCATATCGGTTCCATTACTCTCTTATGGGCATAGAGGCTATCGTTCGTTTCAAGCTCCTTGTATCCCAAGCTTTCATCTATCCAAGCCTTGGCGTTGTAATCCATTTCTTCACCTTTCGGATTGAGGGCTTTGTAACCCAAATCGACCTCTATCGGTTCACTCGGATCGTTTGGTGGAAGTTCCCAAGCGAATTCATGATATTTGACTTTGAAGCTGTAATCGAGCCATTCTTCTTCTGTTATTAACCCTTCAAGCTCTAAAGCCCTTCTACACTTCGCTACCATGTTTTGAATTGTTAAGAATGCGGAATGAACATCGTTAGCTTGGAATTCTGGGAGATGCAAAACGATCGTAACCTTTTCAGCTATGTTCACTTGAGCCTTTGCTGTAACTCCGTATTTCGAGAGATCAAGATAGTAGCAGTCCCAATTTTTGACGTTAACCTCTTTTCCCTTTTCTCTTGCAACGAACAGATTAACATCTAAAGCTTGAAGGACTACCTTGACATCGTGAACCCTTATCTCTCCATGCTTTAAGTCAAATATCCTCCTACCCAAGATCGTTAATCCGTATTCTCCGTTTTCCTTCGAGATTAATCCTTTTTCTTCGAGTTTCCTAAGAATTCGATACAAACTCTGTTTGGGAATCCCCGTTTTTTCTGAAATCTCCCTTGCCCTTCGTTTTCCACTCAGTAGAACATCCAAAACCTTTAACTCCCTTTCCGACAATTCCATTTAGACACCCTCCGATTGCAGGTTGTTGCGGTTCTGTCGAGCCCGCGACCCGGGTTCAAATCCCGGCCCGGGCGTTTAATACCTTCATCCTCGCCTCGAGTAGATTCTATCAACAAACTCCCTGACCGCTTTAACGAACTTCTCACCTTCCGTTGACGATAGATGAACTACTTCGACCCTATCCTCCAATCCAAGTTTTTTCAAGTATTTTCTAAGCTCATCTATCCTCCTCAGGGCGTGAACGTTGCTCGAGTAGTGGCAGTCCTTAACGTAACAGCCCATTATTAAGACACCGTCAGCATACTGTAAGGCCTTCAGAACGTGTTTGACATCAACCCTCGCCATGCACGGAACCCTTATGGCCTTGAACTCCTTCGGATAACTCATTTTCAACCTTCCAGCAACGTCCGAAGCGTTGTATGCACACCAGTCGCAGAGAAATCCAACCACACCGCCACCGCAGTTCTCTACCCGTGCGAATATCTCCTCGTCGCTCGGATAAACTTCGATGGCGTTGACGGGGCATTCTGCGGAACAGTTACCGCATCCCCTGCAAACCTCCTCAACAACCCTGTAACCGTCTTTGACGTTACCTTCTATGGCGTTAAAAACGCAAACTTCCTTGCAAATACCGCACCTGATACAGTTTTCCTTTATCCTCGCAAACTTCGCTTCCAATTCAATCTCGCCTTTCAAAAGCTTCGAAACCTCGATTGCACAGGTGTGTGCGGACAAAATCGATTCGTAGATGTCCTTAGGTGACGAACAACATCCAGCAAGGAAAATACCCCTGCTGAAGCTTTCCACTGGATTTAACTTCGGATGGATAGAGAGACCGAAACCGAACTCGTCCTTGGGAACGTCGAAGGGTAAGTTGGGAACGATCGGTAGAGCTAAAACCACGTAATCGAACTCCATCTCATCAACTTTGTTTAAGAGGGTGTTCTCAAACTTGACCTTCAAACCCTCTCTAACTTCCGCAACCCTCCCCCTCACGAAAACTATTCCCTCCCTCAGAGCCCTGCGGTAGAAGTCCTCGTTCTTCCCCAAAGCCCTAACGTCTATGTAGAACACGTAGGGTATTGCCCCTCTCTCCTTGGCCATCAAAGCCTGCTTTATAGAATACATGCAACACACTCCTGAGCAGTATCTCTTGTGCCCCTCATCCCTGCTCCCAGCACACAAAACGAAAGCTATCCTCTTCCCCCTCAGATCCAACCTGCTAAGCAATCTCTCGAATTCGAGGGAGGTGAAAACGCCTTTCAATCCGTATCCCAGTTCTTTAATTCTCTCCCCATCGTAAAGCTTGAAGCCCGTAGCGATGACAATCGCACCCACGTTTATCTCCAACTCTTCGTCTTTTTGAGTGAAGTCTATGGCGTTTGGATCGCAAACGGACAAACAGAGCTTGCATCCCACACAGCTGAAAGGATCGACGATGTAGTATGGTGGAATGGCTTGAGGGAACGGAATGTATATGGCCTTTCTTTTGGAAAGATTGCAGTCGAACTCGTTGGGAACCTCTACGGGACAAACCTCACTGCAAAGCCCACACGACGTGCAGTTTTCGTTGACGAATCTGGCCCTCCTTTTAACTCTAACCCTGAAGTTTCCGAGGTGACCTTCAACTCCCACAACCTCGGTGTTGGTTAAAACGTGAATCTTTGGATCGTTGAAGACCTCGCTCATCAATGGACTCAAAACGCACATGGAACAGTCCATGGTGGGAAATATGCACTCAAGCTTCGCCATGTTACCTCCTATCGTAGGCTCCTTCTCCACGAGGTAAACATCGAAACCCATCTTGGCCAAGTCGAGAGAAGTCGTGATCCCAGCTATACCACCTCCAACAACCAGAACGCTTTGAATTGGTTTGAATCTCCTCTTCTCTATAGGCTTTGCAAACCTCAACCTCGCTATCGCCATCCTTATGAGGTCGAAGGCCTTATCCGTTGCATTCGTATGAACCCAAGAGCACTGCTCCCTTATGTTGGCAATTTCAACGTAGTTCTCGTTTAGAACATCTGAGAGAAGGCTTTTGAATGTGTGTTCGTGCATCTTCGGAGAGCAGGCAGCTATAACTACCCTGTTCAGATTTTCCTCTTTAACCTTGTTGTAAACGAACTCCTGCCCGTCCTTGGAACAGAGATACCTGTGATCCGCAACGAAGACCACATCCTCAACGTCCTTACAGCTTTCGACGAGTGCCTTGACGTTAACGCTCCCAGCTATGTTCAAACCGCAGTGGCAGATGAAAACTCCTATTCTAAGCTCCTCCAAATTCTCTCACCCCTCTCCGTTCTCACTACGGTTTTTTCACCCACTGTTATGTCCGCACAGTCCTTCAAATCGCAATTTTCATCGTATTGACAGTAACGACAGTCGAGAGAAACGAGACAAACGATCCTGTCGTCATTCAACCTCTTTACCGCCAAAACGTCGCAGGGAAATCCGACGAATACCGCTTTATCGAAGTCCTCCTTAAGGAGCTTAACTGTGGGATACTTGACCTTCCTGATGGCACCTTGAGGACACCTCTCAACGCAGAGACCGCAGAGGTAACAGCTGTTGAATTTCGGTTTCTCACCGAACTCTATTGCAGATATGGGGCAAACTTTGGCACATAAACCGCAACCGACGCAACTCTCCTCGTCGAACTCTAACTTCATCCTGCTCAAAACCTCGTCCAAATCTCCTACAGAATCCCAGATTATCAGCTTATACACCTTGGAAAGCCTCTTCAAAGCCTCGATGTAGTTGACGTTTTCGACAAACCTGAACTCCTCCACGCATTCCGTATTGAACTTGGGGCAGACGTAAAGGCAGAAGGCACACTCCCTACAATCCCCAACCAAAATCGGTTTGTCGTTCAAATCAAGGGCTTCGTCCGGACAGAGGAGACAAGCTCCACACCTCGAGCAAATCCTTAGGAGTTCGGGAGGTTTACCATCTACTTCGAACTTGAGGGCGAACTTCGTTTTTGGAATTGGTATTTCCTTGGGTTTGACCTCCCTAACCTCCACCTTCGAACCCCCCTTGAACTCGGTTTGGGCTATGCTTTCGACGACCTCGTAAGTTCTCAACTCCCTTCTGATCTCCAAAGCGTTTAGGGGGCAGTATTTCAAGCAAACTCCGCACTCCTCGCAGTCCTCAACGAAAGCCTTTCCCCTGTAAATCCTCATCCTCTCGTATGGACAAACGACCTTGCAGATACCGCAACCGTTGCAGTTATCCTTAACGGCGATCATACGAGTCCCAACCTTTCCAAAGCTTTAATCCTGCTCTCCCTCCAAGGGACTTCCTCTATTTCGAAGTTGAGCTTGGCTTTCATGCTAACCGCATTTCTGTCGCAAACCTTAACGCAGACACCGCAAAATATGCAGAACTCGTGATTAACTTCAAAATCCTTCGTTATTGCTTTCGTAGGACAGGCGTAGTAGCACTTACCGCACTCGTCGCACTTACCTCTATCTATCTCAACCCTACCGCTCAGAGGTTTAACTATACGTATCGCGTCGAATTCGCAAGCCTTTTCGCACCTCCCGCAGTAAAAGCACAGGTCTTCTATGAAGCTCGCCTTGAAAGATTTAGATATGGCCTTTCTCGGACATGACTTTACGCATTCCCCGTTGCACTCGTCACCCTTGCAGAAGTTCTCGTCGAAAACTATCTTTGCAATCGGTTTCACCGTTCTAACCTTCCTACCACCCTCGTAAAGCTTTAAAGCGTTGTAAAAGCAGACGTCAACGCACAAACCGCACGCGTAACACCTCTCATCGAAACCCTCCTTGATAGATATGAAATCGCAGATCTCCTCACACCTCCCACACCTCACGCATATCTCGGGGTCGAACGTCAAAGTCCTGCTCAACCTTCTATCCTTTTTCTTTAAGACCAAAACTTTCTTTCCGACCTTCTTAAACGATTTCCTCTCCTCGAAAACCTCCAAGTTGAACTTCAAAGTGTCTTCGACCTTAGAAGTTTTAGACATCTTGAGCATGCCCAATCTATCATGATCTTTAATTTAAATATTACTCGCCCTTTCGAAATCCGCAACCCTACAGAAGGCGAATTTCAGGTCGGTCGATAGAATGGAAACCAAAGGCTCTCCCCTCCTGTAGTAACCCTGAGGGACGTCCGCGAGGTAGCTCAGAATTGGAACGTCAACGTGCATGTCCCTCGGAGAGTAGTATATCAGTCTGACCGCAGTCCTTTTGGGTTTTGCATCGATCTTCTTCTCGTAAGCCTTGAAGAGGTTTACGCCGTAACTCATCTCGACTGTATCCAAAGAACCTACGAACCTCGGATTCAACTCCAAGACGTAGATGTCGTCTGAAAGAATGAAATCGACTCCGAAACAACCTTCAACGTCGAAAACCTCCGCAAGCTCCTCCGCAATCTTTAAGGCCCTCTCGACTCCTTCGAAGGAGAAGGGGGTCACGTTACCGCAATACTTGAAGTTGTCGGCGTTCAACCTTTTTAAACCGCAGAGTATCCTGTTTACCGCCTTGAAATGAACCTTTCCATCCCTAACCACCATGGTTACGGAAAAAGGTATTCCCTCCACGAACTTCTGGAAGAACTCGTCTCTGCCAGCTTTCTCTCCAAACCTGACCCCTATCCCGCCCCCTCCGAACCTCCTCTTGATCAACTTCCCCTCGTCGTTACCGCTCAAGATTTCTGGGAATTTGAAACCCAAGCGTTCGAGCTTTCTGTAAAACCTCAACTTGTCCAAAACCACCCTGTCGAAGTGTCCAAATCTTTCAGCCTTCACCTTCAAACCCTCGTAACCCGAGCACAAAACGACCTTTGCGTTCAGGCTTTGAGAAACTTCCTCAACCCTCTCCTTCAAGTTCTCTCCTATCCTCTCAACCCTCGCGAACATCTTCAAATCCTTGTCAACATAGTCTGTGAAGGCGTAAACCTTGTATCCTGCCTCAAATGCCGACTTCGCAACGTTTCTCACGTTGCTACCCACAACCACCAACCACACCCGTTATCTTCACGTCAAGATTAAAAATTTGCATGATCGGTTTGGACGTGGGAGGGGCAAACCTGAAGGTGGCGAGCGAAGACGGATACGAGATAATCCACTTCCCGATATGGAAGAGGTTGAACGAACTTGGAAATCTGCTCGAAAAGATCAGGGATAGATACGATAGCGAAAGTGCCTGCGTTGTCATGACAGCCGAAATCTCCGACGTCTTTGAGAGGAAGGTCGAGGGAGTTGTGAGGATATCGAGAGAGGTTGAAAGGGTTTTCAGGGAGGTTTACTACTTGGACGTCAACGGGGAGGTGAGGGATAGGGTGGACGATCCCAAGAGGTTCATGGCGACGAACTGGATCGCATCTTGCAAGTTCCTTTTGGAGGAGGGATACAGAAACTTCGTTTTCGTTGACGTTGGATCGACTACAACCGACGTTATTCCAGTTGGGGATTACGTCGCAGGTAAAACCGACCTCGAGAGGTTGATGGACTACGAACTCATATATATGGGTGTTCTCAGAACTCCTACGTTCCATCTAACGGATTTGAACGTCTCCACCGAGTTCTTTTCGATAACCGCAGACGTCTTTCGGGTTACGGGTGACATAGGTGAAGAGGAATACAACTGCGAAACTCCCGACGGTAGGGGAAAGAGCTATCGGGAATGTCTGAACAGGATAGCAAGGCTCTTCTGCTCGGATTTGGAAGAGTTGGACGAGGAATTTCTGATAAACTTTGCCAAGTCCGTAAGAAACAGATTCTTGGATGTCTTGAAGTTCGCAATCTTGAGGCAGAAGTTGAAGGGATTCAACACGGTCTTGGGTTGCGGTATGGGTGAGTTTCTGATAAGGGAAGCTGTGAGAGATTTGAAAATGGAATACGTCTCGATAGAAGAGAGGTTCGGATTTTCCAAGGTCTTTCCAGCCTACGCAACCCTCATGATCTGCAAAAGGTTTTTAGGTAGATAGACAAGGTTTGACATGCTCGCACTCGTGAGCGTTAAGGATGATAGTGAAGCTCTGAAGTGTATCGATATCGTTGACATCGTGGACGTTAAGAATCCTGCGGAAGGTTCTCTGGGTGCAAGCTACGTTTGGGTAATAGAGGAAGTGAGCAGAATCTGTAGAGAGAGAAATAGGCTCGTCAGTGCAACCGTTGGAGACTTGGACAAATCCGGTCTTGCGAGTCTGGCGAGTTACGCGATAGCTGGGAAGGTGGACTTCGTCAAGGTCGGTCTGATGGCGGATAGGGACAAGGCTGAGGAGATAATAAAATCGGTTATGAAGTCCGTTAACGGGAAAAGCAAGGTTATAGCGGTAGGATACGCCGATTACTACGATGTAAATTCGATATCTCCCTTCGAACTCCTCGATTTGGTTAGAGAAGTTAAGGTGGACGGTGTGATGATAGACACCGCCTTGAAGGTCAAACCGAGTTTGGAGATCATGGATTACGAGGAGGTAGAGAGGTTTATCAAAACCGCTAAGGGTTACGGTTTGATATGTGCGTTGGCCGGGGGTTTGAAGTGGGAACATCTCGAAATCGTTAAGAGTTTGAAGCCGGATGTAGTGGGTGTTAGGGGGCTCGTTTGCGGGGGTGAGAGAGAGGGAGAACTCGATCCAGAACTCGTGGAGAGGTTCGTGAGGGTATTAAAAAGTTGAAGAATTTTATGAACGGTTTTTGAACAGTAACATTAAAATATTCATGATTAATCCCGATAAATCGGTGACCGCCATGGACATGTTGCTCAACAGGTTAAAGGAGCTTACGAACAACAAATACTTTCAATGCATACAGTGCGGAACTTGCGGTGGTTCGTGCCCATACGGAGCATACACGCCATACACGCCGAGGAGAATGATACTTGCAATCAGGCTTGGAATGGTCGAGGATATTTTGAACAGCAACGCTCAGTGGCTCTGCACCGCATGCCAAACATGCACGAGCAGGTGTCCGAGCAGAATTCAGATCACGGACGGAATAATCCCCGCTCTGAGGGAGAAGTCACTTTTGGAAGGTAAGGTTCCCGAAGAGCTTTCCACAGCTCTGATAAACATAATGAGATACGGAAACCCTTTCAAGGAGTCACCCATGAAGAGAGATGGCTGGGCAAAGGAGCTGGACTTCGAAGTTCCGACGATGATGAAAAAGAAGAGTGCTGAAGTGTTGCTCCTTCCAGAGTGCTTCGGAGCCTATCACAGGAGGTGCAAGCAAGCTACCAAGGCTTTGGCGAAGGTTATGAAGATTTTGGAGGTTGACTTTGCAATACTCGGTCGTGAGGAGAGGTGCACTGGAGACCACGTGAGGTTGTGCGGTGAGTTTGCACTGTTCGAAGACCTCATGGAGAAGAACATGAAGGTCTTCAGAAAGTATGAGTTCAAATACATAGTGACGCACGACGCTCACGCGTTCAACGCCCTCAAGAACTTCTACGGATTGAACGTTTTGCATCACTCCCAATTCCTTCACGACAACCTCGAAAAACTGAAGGGGATGTTTAACGAACTCGACTACACCGTCACCTATCACGACTCCTGCTACTTGGGAAGGAAGAACGGGATATACGAGGAGCCGAGGGAGGTCATAAGGTCCATACCCGGTGTCAGGTTCGTCGAATTCAAGAGGAACAGGGAGAACGCACTTTGCTGTGGTGCTGGAGGTGGAGGGATTTGGCTCGACAGCGTGATGAGGGAGTTCGTAAAGGTCAGACCCGCTGAGGACAGGGTTAGAGAGGCTAAAGAGGTGGGTGCGGACGTCATAGTAACGGGATGCGTCCTCGACATTCCCATGTTCGAAGACGCTTTGAAGGTCACGGGTTTGGATGGTGAGATAGTCGTGAAGGACATTGCGGAACTCGTTTTAGAGGCTTTGGAGGGTGGTTGAATGAGGATAGGTGCGATAGTTAGGATAGTTCCCGACCTGGTCATGGGTATAGAGATCGAGGAGAGCGAGATAGTTCCCTTCAAATACGTTCCGAACGAGAGGGACGAACACGCCTTAGAGGAGGCGGTCGTTTTCAAGGAAAAAACAGGAGGAAATTTGGAGGTCGTTGGGATAGTTGACGATGAGCTTAGGGACGACGAGGCGATGGAAGAGGCCTTAGCTCTCGCATACGCTAAAGGAGCGGACAGCTTGAAGAAGATAGTTTTGAACAGAAGGACCTTCGATAGGAGGGAAGTTGCAAGGGCTATAGCGGATCACTTCAAAGACTACGACGTCGTCATGGTGGGAATACAGTCTATAGACAGTTTTGCGGGTTATCTTGGGGGTATCCTATCGGGAGTTTTGGGTTACAGCTACGTAGGCGGAGTTGTCGGAGTGGATTACGATGGAGGACTGATAGTTCAGAAGGAGCTTGGAGGTGGAGTTGTGGGCAAGTTTAGGGTAAAAACTCCGGCAATTCTTGGTGTCGTTTCCGCAGAGAGACCTATAACCTTCGTCCCCCTCGTTAAGCTCAGACAGGCGATGAAGGAGATGAAGGTCGAAGAGATAGAAGTGGAGGTTCCGGACATGGGTGGCATCGAAGTCGTCAGGTTCTACGAACCCGAAAAGCCAGAGATAACCCTTCTCGAAGGAGACGTTGAGGAGTTGGCGGACAAACTCGTGGAGGTTTTCAAGTCCCTCTCCCTCGTATGAGGTGAGAACATGATACTCGTCTTCGGAGAGGAGTTTGAGAGGGACGTCACATACGAACTCGTGGCGTTGGCCAAGAGGTTGGGGGATTACAAGGTGGTCGTAAGCGAGGATTTCGACGACATAGACGGGGATGTGATCAGGGTTGAGAGGTTGAACTGGAAGGTTGTCAAGGAGTTGCACGACAGGTTCAAACCCGAGGGAGTTCTCTTCGCGAACGCACCTTCGGGTATGGATCTGGCACCGAAGTTGGCGGGAATAACGGGAATTCCCATGGTAACAAACGTAATCAAACTTGAAAACGGTGATAGGTTTAAGGCAACTTCGCTTACATACGGTGGAAAGGTCCTCGTTGACTTGGAGGTCGATAAGCCTTCGATATTCGTCGTGAACAGGGGTTACTACGATCCGAACGAGGGTAGGGGAACTCCAAAGGTTGAGAGATTGGATTTGGATTTTGAAGATGACGTCGAGCTGATAGAGGTCGTAAAGCCAGAGGAGGACGTTGACATATCCAAAGCTGAGGTGGTCGTGAGCGTCGGAAGGGGTATAGGAGACGAGTCGAACATAGAGCTTGCAAAAGAGCTCGCGGAGCTTTTGAACGGCGTCGTTGCGGGATCAAGGCCTATAATAGATCAGGGATGGCTACCGAAGTCGAGACAAGTCGGTAGGAGTGGAAAAACCGTAACTGGCAAGGTTTACATAGCTCTGGGAATAAGCGGTGCGACCGAGCACGTTGAGGGTGTCAAGGCCAAGAACGTCATAGCGGTCAACACCGATAGAGACGCTCCGATATTCAGGATAGCCAAGGTCGGTGTTGTAGCAGACGTGAACGAGCTCTTACCCGTTCTAATTGAAAAGCTTAGGGAGATCAAGTCTTAGCGGTGTTAGATATGAGGATAGGGGTTTACGTCTGTCACTGCGGTAGGAACATAGCGGACGTCGTTAAGGTAAGGGAGCTCGTGGAGTTTGCGAAGAGGTTGGATGGAGTTGCGGTTGCGAGGGACTACAAATACATGTGCTCCGACCCGGGTCAGGAATTGATAGTGAGGGATATAAAGGAGCACAACCTCGACAGAGTTGTAGTCTGTGCCTGCTCACCGAAGATGCACGAGAAGACGTTTAGGGAGGCTTTGAAGAGGGCAAACCTAAACCCCTTTCTTTTTCAGATGGCGAACATCAGAGAGCTCTGCTCTTGGGTTACGCAGGATCACGAGAAGGCGACGGAGAAGGCGAAAGCCTATCTAAAGTCGGCGGTGGAGAGGGTAAAGTTGCACGAGGAGCTGGAGGTGAGGAGGGTAAGGATAAATCCGAGAGTTTTGGTTATAGGGGGAGGGATAGCTGGGATAACCGCATCGCTTTTACTGGCGAATTCGGGGGTTAAGGTATACTTGGTGGAGAAGGAACCCACCATAGGGGGAAAGATGGCGAAGTTCGACAAAACCTTCCCTACCCTCGACTGCTCCGCCTGCATACTCACACCCAAAATGAACGAGATCAAAGACAACCCCAACATAACCCTCCTCACGAACTCCGAAGTAATAGACGTCAAAGGTTACGTCGGTAACTTCAAGGTCAAAATCTGGAGGAAACCGAGATACGTTAGGGAAGACGTTTGCAACAGCTGTTTCGATTGCATAGAGAACTGTCTGTTCGAAAAGCCCGAGTTCCCTTCGGAGTTCGACGAGGGGATTGGAAAGAGGAAGCCAATATACATCCCCTTCCCCCAAGCGGTTCCCCCAGTTCCCATAATAGACCCCAATACATGCATGTGGCTGAACGGTAAGAAGTGTTCGAGATACTGCATGGAGGTCTGCGAACCCAAAGCCATAAACTTCGACGATAGAGGGGAGGAGATAGAGGTCGATGTCGGCGCGATAATAGTCGCAATAGGCTACGATCTCTTCGACGCGAGAAAGATCGAGAGATACGGCTACAAGAAGTTCAGCAACGTTTTCACAGCCATAGAGGTGGAAAGAATGCTGAATTCGAGCGGACCAACGGGTGGAGAGGTGATAGTGAACGGTAAAAGGCCTGAGAGGGTAGCGATAGTGCACTGTGTAGGGAGTAGGGACGAGGGGAATAGGGTGTATTGTTCGAGGGTTTGTTGCATGTATTCGATAAAGCTTGCGAGGCTGATAAGGGAGAGGACGAATGCGGAGGTTTACAACTTCTACATAGACGTAAGGGCCTTCGGAAAGGGATACGAGGAATTCTACAAGAAGGCTCTGGAGGAAGGTATCGTGTTCATTAGAGGAAAGGTCGCAGAAATAACAGACCATCCCATAAACGATTACGAAAAAAGTGAGGTCGAAAAGGGTAGAGTCATCGTAGTCGCTGAATCCACACTCTCCAACTCCATCGTAAGACTCCCAGTCGATATGGTGATACTCTCAGTGGGAATGGAACCTCCAAAGGACTTGGAGAAGATAAAGAGACTCTTGAAGCTTTCGACAACTCCAGACGGTTTCTTGGCCGAAAGGCATCCAAAACTCGATCCCGTATCGACCACGACCGAAGGTATATTCATAGCCGGCTGTGTTCAAGGGCCGAAGGACATTCCAGATTCTGTCGCTCAGGCGAAAGCTTCAGCTGGAGACGCTCTAACTCTGATAGAGAGGGGTGAGATAGAGCTCGAACCGAGCGTTTCGGAAGTCGACAAGGAGAAGTGTTCTGGCTGTGGAATATGCGTTCCTCTCTGTCCATACCACGCTATAAGCATGGTCAGATACAACGGCAGGATGAGGGCTGAAATAAATCCAGCAATGTGCATGGGATGCGGTGTTTGTGCATCGAGTTGTCCGAGCAGAGCTATAAAGCACAACCTCTACACTACGGAGCAGATAAGGGCAGAGATAAGGGCCCTACTGGCATGAGGATTTACTTCGCGATCGATCTATCGAATGGATACGTCGTTAGGGGAAAGGGAGGAGAGAGGGACAGATACAAGGTAGTGGGTAGCGTTTGGGAGGTTTTAGAGAGGTTCGATCCCAAGAGGATTTACTTTGCGGATTTGGACAGGATAGAAGGGAGAGGTAGCAATTTGGATTTGATAGAGAGCGTTGCGAAGGAAAGAGAGGTGATAGCGGACTTGGGATTTAGAGATGCGAATGAGGTGGGAGATTTCAACTTCACACCAATCGTCGCAACCGAAACCTTCGACTTGAGGAGGATAGTGGAGGTTAGGGGAAAGTTTTTCGTGAGCTTGGATTTTAGAGGTGTGTTCCTCTCGAACTTGAGTTTGGAATCCGCGCTGGAAATTTTAAACACACTCGATACGGTCGTCATAGTTCTGACGATAGACAGGGTTGGAACGCTCAAACCCAACTTCGAATTGGTTGAGAAGGTGATCGAAATGTCTGAAAACCCCGTTATGGCGGGAGGGGGAATAAGCTCTGTCGAGGACTTGGAGAGGTTTAGGGAGATGGGATGCTACGGAGCTATAGTCGCCACTGCGGTTTACGAGGGGAGGATACCGAGGGAGGTAGTTAGGAGGGGTTTTATTCGATGAAAACCTCGTGATCCTTTAGGTCTATAAGCCTTATCTTACCGCTTATCTCCTTCCTGTTTCCCAGAAGGTCGAATATAACGACCTTATCTCCTTGAACCTCTATCCTTATCGCGTCTTCGACTATCAGGTTGTCCCCCAGATACACCTTCGACTCGCACATGGTTTTAGCATTATCGATCATTTTAAAAATATTTTGCCATAGCGAGACACATGAAGGTGAACGGTATTGAGATAGTTGACACGTATGCGGAGATATGCGAGATGAAGGTGTGCAGATTTCTGATAACCGCTTTGAGCGAAGATTTGGCCTACGAGTGTGCTTTAAAGACGACGGGTTTCGGAACTTCGATAATAATGTGCCCCTGCGAAACGGGTATAGACTGCAGGGCAAAGGAGACGCCAGATGAAAGACCGGGCTACTACGTTCAGGCTTGGCACTGCGATGAGAAAACGCTTGAAAGGCAGGTGATGGCGAGGATCGGGCAGTGCGTTTTAACTCATCCAACCACCGCGGTTTTCAACGGTTTGGAGGATGCGGAAGGTTATCTGGAGATAGGTAAGAAGTTGAGATACTTCGGAGACGGTTTCGAGGAGTTCGAGGAGTTTGGAGGTAGGAGGGTATGGAAGATACCGAGGATGGACATGGATTTCGTCGTTGAAGAAACGATAGGATACAAGACTGGTTTCGCCGGTGGTAACTTCATAATAATGGCGGAAAACCTTCCGAGTGCCCTTATCTCAGCTAAGGTTGCAGTTGAGGCTATAAACAAAATAGAGGGAGTTGTAACGCCTTTTCCGATAGTATCTTCGGGCTCCAAGGTCGGTAGTAGGAAATACAGCTTCTTAAAAGCGTCATTAAACGAGAGGTTCGTTCCAAAGCTTAGAGATGTTGTTGATTCGGAAGTCCCAGAGGGAGTCAAAGCGGTTTACGAGATAGTCATAAACGGGCTAAGTCTCGATCTCGTCAAAAGGGCGATGAAGGTAGGAATAGAATCCGCGTGCAGAGTTGAAGGTGTGGTAAGGATTTCGGCGGGAAACTACGGAGGTAAGTTCGGAAAGCATAGGATACACCTGCACGAGCTCTTTAAATAGCTCCTTAAATTTAGTAAAATTTATATAACGATTAATAATGACAGACGCCGTGACACTCGAAATCGTGCTTGAGGGTCTTGCAATGGCCTTCGCACTCATGAGCTACGCGAGCAGAGACAACTTCTACTCCGCACTCTACATGTGCCTGACAATGACGACGATAGCAGGGATTTACGCTTTCTACGGCGTTCACTCAGCCTTTGCACTCATAACGCTGATCTTCATAGGGGCATTGGGTATTATAACGGTCGTCCTATCCTACTCCTTCAGAGAGATTAAGTCGATAGATTACAGGTTTGGCTGGATTGTCTTCGCTTTAATCGTTTCCTTCGTATCCCTAACGCTACCGAACTTCGCAAATGCCGGTGATTACGTTGACGCAATTCCCTCCTTCGAACCCATATACATGCTCATAGCCCTTCCCCTGATACTCATGCTCGTCTTGATAGAGGTTTGGAGGGATGGGCTTTGATAGGTCTGTCTTTGGTTTTGCTCGTGATAGGACTGCTTATGCTCGTTTCGAGCAGAGACCTCATCAGGCTACTTATATCCTTGGAGTTCATGTTCTCCGCAATCTTCCTATCCGTTCTATACACGCTCAACGCAAGCGGATACGAGGTTCTCGTAACCATGATCTTCACGAGCTGTTGCGAGTTGATGGTTCTGGTTGGTGTCGTGGTGTTTTTCAGTAGGAAGTTCAAAACTACGAGCTTAGAGGTGAAGGAAAGTGATTGAGTTGTTTATACCCGTAATAGCTTTGATACTCGCACCGATTTTTAGGGTTAGGGGGCACTGGATAACATTCGTAGCATACGTAGCAACGTCGGCCATCGTTTTCTTTAGGATAGTCAGTGGAGAGGTTTACTACTTAAAGATCGCAAAGCTACCCGATCCGATCGGCTACATCTACCTATTCGGTGACAGCGTTTCCCACATATTCGGTTTCACCATAGCCTTGGTTTCCGCTTTGGTGGCACTCTACTCCCACCCATACATGAGTCACAGGTTCGAGGAGATGGGATTGAGTTCGAAGGAGTTCGGGAGGTATTGGGTTCTCTACAACTCCTACACGTATTCGATGCTACTCCTCGTTTACTCAGGAAACCTTCTCCTCCTATACACTTTCTTGGAGATCTCTCTCGTAACTTCCTTCCTCCTGATACACTACTACGGCTACGGAAACAGAAGGTGGGTTTCAATGCTATACTTCGTTTGGACACACGTGGCTGGAGTTTTGGCTTTGTTGGGTTTCATACTGATAGGCTTCGAGAACAACACGCTCCTAATCCCACTTCTAAAGTCGATCCCAACCCTCGCTTGGCTACTCGTCTTCCTGGGTATGATCGTAAAGTTACCGGGTTTGGGATTTCACATCTGGTTGCCATACGCACATGCTGAGGCACCCACTCCCGTGAGTGCCCTCCTAAGTCCTTTGACGGTCGGTCTTGCCGGATACATACTTCTGAGGTTGTATGAGATCGATCCGAGCTTCATACTAAGTCATAGAACCGCAATATTCATCTACGGATTTCTGACAAGCTTCGTAGCGGGACTGCTCGTCTTCAGGCAGAAGGATTTAAAGAGGCTTTTAGCCTATTCGACGGTTTCCCAAATGGGATACATACTGATGGCAATATGCCTTGGAACGTACGGAGTTTTTGGAGTGATAGTTCAATACGTTTCCCACGCATTCGGTAAGGCCATACTCTTCATGAGTGCGGGATCGATAATAGCGGTTTACGGATTGAGAAACCTGGACGACATGGGCGGTTTGCACGAGCAGATCCCTCAGATAGCAAACGCCTCCCTGATAGGATTCATGAACCTCAGCGGTGTTTTGACTGTAGGTCTCTTGGGGGAGTTCTTCATACTGAGGGGGGTGCTGGAGGTTTTCGGACTTGGAAGGATGGCGATCTTAGTAGTCCTCGTCTTCATACTGTCAGGTCTTTACAGCTTTTACACGATGAAGAACGTTTTCTACGGAAAACCGAAGGGCTACGAAGTTAAAAGGGTTCCGAAGTGCTTGACGGTTCCCCTCTTCGTTATAGGTGTGTTGTCGATAGCCCTCCTGTTCTACGCGGACCCCATAGTCAAAGCCATGATGGGGGTGGTGAGATGATATGGCTCATACTCTTCCTCTCACCCGTGATCTTCAGCCTTCCGACTGTGATCGCATGGACATACAGGAGAAACCTTTCGATATCTTCGGTGGTGGGTTTGCTGATATCTTTAGCTGTCACGATATACCTCTACAGAATGCCAGAAGGTTTCTACACGATTCCATGGCTACCGAGCTTGGGAATCGAATTCAGATTCGTTCTCGACTACCTGAGCAAAAACATGGGCGTTCTAACAGCTTTGATTGCCTTCCTCATAGGTATATACAGCTTGGAATACATGAGGGAGGATTACAGAATCGGATGGTATTGGTTCTTCTTCAACCTCTTTACAGCTTCAATGCTACTCGTCGTTTACAGCGATAACCTCTTGGGACTGTTGATAGGCTGGGAGGGACTCGGACTTGCGTCTTGGGCTTTGATAGGGCACTGGTTCAGAGACGACGACGAATTGAGCTACGTCGGTGTTTTAGGTAGGAAGGTCGGTCCTTTGAAGATGTTCTGGTCTCCAAGCTTTGCGGGATGGAGGGCCATATCCACGATAAGGATAGGGGACATGCCGATGTTTCTGGGAATAGCCTTGATATTCGCCTTGGCTGGAAACCTCAACGTATCCCAAATAGACTGGAACGCCGTTTTCACGAAGATCGGTTTGATAGGAACGACGTTTCTAATGATCTCCATACTCATGGGACCCTTCACGAAGTCAGCGCAGTTACCCTTTAGCGAGTGGTTGATGACCGCAATGACGGGTCCTACTACCGTTTCAGCCCTCTTGCATTCAGCAACGATGGTCGCAGCTGGGGCTTACCTATTCATGCGTCTGAGCTGGTATATCCAGCCTTGGAACTACCACGAACTCGAACCCGTTTACGTATTCGTTCTCTTCCTTGGACTGTTCTCCTCACTCTACGGAGCTATAGTGGCTTTGGGATGTAGGGAGAGGAAGGTCCTGCTCGCCTCCTCAACACTCTCAAGCTTGGGAATAATGTTCGCCGTAACGTCTCTCAGCTACTGGGTTGGGAAGATCGCGATAGTCATCGCCTTCATATACCTGATAGTCCACGCCTTCGCCAAAGCGACGTTGTTCCTCGTAGCGGGACACCTCATACATGCAACTCACAACAGGTTCTGCTGTGGAAACTTGGAGTTGACCAAGAGGATGAAACTCGCCTTCCTTGCGACAGTCCTATCAACCCTCTGCCTATCGGGAATTCCACCCTTTACGGCCTACTGGGTCAAGTCTGGGATGGATGCTATACTTCACGAGGTTTCACACCACTTGGGACAAACTCCCATGATCATCTTCGTTTTGATAGCCCTCACATACTCCGCTTTTCTGGCAAAGTTCCTTAGCTTGAACTTCCTGAAGGGTGAAAGGGCAAAGCTCCACCTTCACGGGGAGAGGTTGATGCCCACCTCATACACCATCATGGTTCTCACACTCCTACCTCTCGCATACGTCCTCTACCTCAAGTTCTTCAGGGAGGGACTTGAAACTTCATCGATACTCGTCGGAATCCTCGTAACCCTAACCTACGTCGTGGGTATTGTAAAGCCCACGCACGAATCGAAGATAGGTCAAGCTTTGGGAGACAGGCTTTACCTCATGGCGTTGAACGATCTGATAGTTCCAAAGGTCGGATGGTTCTTTGCCCTTCTGTCCTACTACTTCGACAGGGCCGTAGATCTCTTCACGCACTCCTCAATTCCGGAGATGTTCGAAGAGCTTTCGAAAGCGGTTAGGAGAATTCAAAGCGGAGTTCTAACCCGATACGTTAGAATAGTGATAGGAATAGTCTTCGCGATAATACTCATCGCGGGGTGGTTTGAATGGAGATTTTAGCTCTTATCGTTTTAACGATGGGAACAGCCCTATCCCTAAGGTGGAAGAGGTTGGGAGTGATTGCCGGGATTGCTTCGATTCTACTGGTTCTGAGGTTCGAGCCCCTCCTTTTGATCGTCACTCTGATAGCCTTGATGAACCTGATCTCCCTCGACCTCATAGGTAGGAAATACGGAACGGTCTTCGCACTTCCCGCCCTGATGCTCATAGCCACGGTTCACGCCTTCTACACGAGCGACCTACCAAGCCTAATAGTCTGCTTCATAGTCGCAAGCGTCCCGACCTACGCTCTGGTTTTGATCTCCGAAGATTTGAGAACCAAAACCGCAATAAAATACGTGACGTTCATGGTTACCGCGACTATCCTCTTCGTCTTGGGTTTGATACTGATATACGAGAACTTCAAGCTCATCGGATCGTTCCTACTCCTAACTGGACTGGCTTTGGAGGTCGGAATTGCTCCACTCCACGAGTGGGTTCCAGACGTGTTCAGCGAAGCGGATCCGATATCCGCATCGATAATAGCGAGTTTAGCGAAGTTCGTTCCCTTCCTGATAGCCTTCAGGGTTTTGGGAGGTGAAATGGACTTCTTAAGCTTAACGTTTCTGATTGCTTTGGCTGTAATTTCGATGTTCGTCGGAAACATAGGAGGTTTGACTTCCAACGAGCCGTCGAGGATTCTCGCCTACTCAACTATTGCTAACATGGGTTACGTGATATCCGCTCTGGCGGTAAATCCCCTATCACTACCCGTAGCCTTCGCTGGAGCTTTCATACAGCTCCTCGCCAATTCGGTCGGAAAGGTTGGGTTCTTTACCGCCATAAAGGGTGGGGCAAACAGACTGCTTTCCTTCATCCTCTCCTTCTCGATGATAGGAGTTCCACCACTCTTGGGATTTTGGGGCAAGTTCTTCATAGCAACGTCCCTACTGAAGTCGAACCTTACGTTTCTGGCAATAATACTCGTAGTAAATTCGGTCATGTCGGTTCCATACTACGTGAGACTTGCGAGGTTCTTCGATAGGGGTAGAAGTGCGTTGGCGAGTGCGGTAGTCGGTGTATGCGTCCTGATATCCCTAACTATCTATCCGAATCCGATATACTACTCCTGCTTGAGCGTTTGGAGGTGATAGCATGAGGGCAATGCTTATAGTCGGAATACTGATAGCGGTAGGATTTTTGATGGACGTGGCGATACTGATACTCGCTAAGCTCCTACCCATGAAGAGCGAGAGCGAATTCAAGTATTTGAGATACGAATCTGGAAACGTCCCAGTGGAAAGACCGAAATTCGTTTTACCGTTCCAATACGTCCCCTTCATGCTGATGTTCCTATCACTGGAGCCCATAGTCGTTTTAACTCTGATGGTTTCCCAGTTCAGTCCGATAGTTTTCATCTCGTTGGTCTTGATCCTCGCGATTCCCACGACGATCTTGGCCTTCGAGTTGGGGGGTGTCTCGAATGTTTGAGTTCCTTCAGAGGGGTTTACCTATAAAGAGGTGGGGAACTAAGTGGAGTCTCTGGCCCGTCCATTTAGTTACAGCGTGTTGCGGAGTTGAACTGGCTCACGCTTACGCGTGCGGTTACGATGCGGAGAGGTTGGGGAGTTTGAACTACGGTATCTGCAGGCAGACCAACCTGATAATAGTTGAGGGAGCGATAACGAGGAAGATGGCGAGAGTTCTAAAGATGACTTGGGAGCAGATGCCCAATCCAAAGTTCGTCGTGGTCATGGGTGCTTGCGGGATAAAGGGCGGAATATTCTGGAACAGCTACCACATGGTCAGGCCTTGGGAGGTCGTTCCAGTTCAATACTTCATTCCGGGTTGCCCTCCAACTCCAGAAGCCCTATTAAACGCCATAGTTTCCCTTCAAAAGAAGATAGACGGGAAGGAAGAAGTTTGCAGGTTCGAGAAGTTCGAGATAGAGAACGTAGAGGGAAAGGTCAGGAGGTGTCCTCCCCTCAGGAAGTTCGTGGTTGAAAACCCCGCTGTGGTCCCAAACGTTGAGAGGGAGAGGGACGAGTTTGCAGATTTTCTGGAGGAGGTTTTGAATACGAAGGTTTACACGATTGGAGAGAAAACCTTTTACGCCTTCGTGGACGATCTAAAGTCGTCTGCAAAGTCTTTGAAGGATACGGGCTTCGACCACGTTAAGTGCGTGAACGTCATAGACGTTCCGCACGAGGACGAGTTCGTAGTCGAGTTCACGATTTCAAGCTACTCGAAGTTTAGGGACGTTTTGGTTACCATAGCAAAGAGGGTGGATAGAGAAGATCCGAAGGTGGACAGCTTGATTGAAATATTTCCATCCTCGGACTACATGGAGAGGGAGATGCACGAGTTCTTCGGGGTGGAATTCGTTGGAAACCCTTGGATGGGCAGAAACTTCCTACTTGATGAGAGCACGCCAAAGTATCCGCTGAGAAAGGACTTCAAGATAGAGCAGGAGAGTTTGCTTGAAGAGAGAAAATTTTTGCAGGACTTCGACGACAATCCACCTGAGGTCCCCGAAGATTTAGTTAGAGACGCTTTAAGCAGAGACGAGTTCGTTCTCGTCGTAGGCCCTCAGCATCCGGGAAGCGGGCACATGAGGTTGATAGTGAAGCTTGAGGGAGACGTTATAAGGGAGGTGATACCTGATCCCGGTTACGTTCACAGGGGTGTGGAGAAGATTGCTGAAAACAGGCTCTACATTCAAAACATACCCCTCGTCGAGAGACCGTGCATAACCGACTTTGCAAACTACGACCTCTGCTACGTTAGAGCCATAGAGAACGCCTTGAAGATTGACGTTCCGGAGAGGGCCAAGTTCATCAGGACGATACTCGCTGAACTCTGCAGGATTGGAACACACCTATACGACGCTGGAATACTGGCGGTCTTCTTGGGACACACGACCGGTTTTATGTGGGCCTTCGGTTTGAGAGAGTTCGTATGCGAAGCTTTGGCGATGATGACCGGTGCAAGGGTAACGGGCTCTTTCATAGTTCCCGGAGGTATCAGACGGGACGTGAGCGACGAAACTCTGAGGAAGGTTAAGAGGTTGATCTCTTCTATGAGAGAAAGGATAGGAAAGTTCGAGAAGGTTTTCGTCAAGAACCCTACGGTCGTTGCGAGGTTGAGAGATGTGGGTGTCTTGGATAGAGATAGGGCAATAGAATTGGGACTCGTAGGGCCCTTCTTAAGGGCTTCAAACGTTGAGTTCGATTTGAGGTCTGTTAAAAAATACGAGGCTTACGACGAAGTAGATTGGGACGTTGTGGTTGGAGAGGAGGGTGATTCATACGCCAGATTACTCGTGAGAGTTGAGGAGGTAAATCAGAGCATGAGGATAGTAGAACAGTTGATAGAGAGGGTTCCCAAGGGTGAGATACGTTGCGACCTTTGGTGTCTAAGCGATGTAGTCCTGCCGTTGGGTGAACACGTCAGCATGGTTGAAGGTTCGAGGGGAACCATATACATGTCCATAGTCAGCGACGGAGAATCTAACGTTCCATACAGATTCAGGATGGTTACGCCGTGTTGGTATATACTCAAGGGCTTCATGGAGGCGTGTAAAGGATACAGGCTGGCGGATCTGCAGGCCATATACGGTAGTTTCGGTTACTTCCCACCTGAAGCGGATAGGTGATCGCCATGTTGGACGTTCCGATAGCTCAAGGTTTGATAGAGTTCGTTGCAAGGATTCCAATCCTAAACATCCTCGTAGAGAGGGACGTCTTTGCTGTCCTTATAGCACCGGGTTTGGTCTCCCTCCTAACCTTCTTGGGTTTCATAGTATGGTTCGAGAGGAAGATCACCGCAAGGATACAGTGGAGGATTGGGCCTAAGGAGGTCTCACCCTACTTGGGAGGTATTCTTCAGGTTTTGGCGGACATGATCAGGTATCTTTATCAGGAGGTCATAGTTCACAGAGACGCCCACAAGAAATACTTCATCCAGCTTCCAATACTCTCTATAATCCCCGTTCTCTTAGCCCTGACGCTCGTTCCAGCTGGAAAGGTTTACGCTTTCAGAAGCGAGTTCGCGATACCTTCTATGGTGGCACTGATATCCCTAATACCCCTGTTCGTAATAGCGATAGGCTGGAGTGCGAACAACAGGTTCGCCTTCGTAGGTCTGATTAGGGAGTCTTTCATGTGCATAGCTTACGAGATACCTCTCCTCATATCGGTTCTATCCATGCTGGTAATCTATCAGAGCGGAGACGCGATTACCGTGGTTGAGAAACAGACTATACCGGGTGCTTTGATAAACCCCCTCGCCTTCTTAACCTTCCTAATTTCAACAGTGATGGCCACTGGCAGGTTGCCTTTCGACATACCGGAGGCTGATCAGGAGATCGCATTCGGTCCATACGTCGAATACAGCGGTATAATGTTCGGACTGGTAATGGTGTTGGCATACGAAAAGCTATACCTCCTGTCCCTCCTAATGGTCGTCCTCTTTTTCTCAGGATGGAAGGGATTCTACATCGCAACTTTGGGAGATCTCTCCCCGGTTTTAACACTGCTCCTAAAGGCTTTGATTGTCATGTGCGTAATAGTCGTGACGAGAGCGGTTTACGCGAGGTATAGGATAGATCAGGCTTTGAAGATCGGTTGGAGCTTCCTCTTAGGATTGGCCTTCTCATCCCTAATACTTTCGGTGGTGATGGTATGGTTGTCGTAAAGGATGGAGGATCGAGGTTGAAGAGGCACTTGGAGATAATAGGCATAATAGCCAAGGAGATAATTAAACCAGACACGATAACGATAGAGTATCCTAAGGAGGAGAGGGTTTACGACAACATAAGGGGTTACGTCGTCTTCGATTACAGGAAGTGCATAGGATGTTTGAAGTGTGCGAGGATATGTCCAGCAAACGCCATAACGGTTAAGAGCGTTAAGAGCAGGTTTTACCCGAGCATAGACTACGGGAAGTGCATATTCTGTCACTTCTGCATAGACGTCTGTCCGACGAACGCTTTGGAGAACTCAAGAATTCACGATCTCGTTTTCGACTCTCACGAGATAGTGTTAAATCCAGACGAGAGGATAGTTTACGATGTGAAACGCAAGGAGGTTAGGTTCGAGGGGTGACGTTCATGCTCCTCTCGGAGTTCGTAACTTATCCCGTCAATGCCGAAAACTGCGTAGGATGCAGGATATGCGTTGACTCGTGCCCGAGCTTCGCTTTAAAAGCGGAAACGATGGACGGCAAGATCATCATAACTCTGAGGGAAGAGCTCTGTTACGGTTGCGGTGTGTGCGTCGACTCCTGCCCCTTTCAAACCCTCGATCTGGTTAGGAGGGGGCTGGGGGAGTTTAGAATAGAGAAGGAGATAGTTAAGGTTGAGGGGAAGGTTTTCAAGGAGCTTTCAAGGAAGGTCATAGAGAGCGGTCTTTGTTGCGGTTGCGGTGCCTGCACGGTCTGCCCACCAGAAGGCATAGTTTGGGAAGACGGAACGGTGGACTTTCCAGACTGGGAGAGGTGTAGGGACTGCGGGATATGCTTAAAGGTCTGCCAGCGTTACGACTACGAACCTCTTAGCGGTCTGGGAGAATACTTGGAAATAGTGGGTGCGAAGTCAAAGAGGTTTAAGGGACAGGACGGGGCGATTGCAACGGAATTTCTTGCATGTGCACTCGAAAGGGGCTTGGTGGATACCGTTTTGGTCGTGGGGAGAACGAAGGAATGGAAGCCCCTCGTGATATGTGTGAAACATCCAGATCAGTTGAGAAGCGAGAGGGTAACGGGAACGAAATACAGCCTTTCTCCCATACTCCCAGAGCTGAACAGGATAATAAGGAGGGTCAAAAGCGTTGCTATAGTCGGAACGCCGTGCATAATAACGGGATTGAGGCTTCTGCAGAGAGAGATACCTCTGTATAGGAAGGTGAAGCTTGCGGTCGCACTTTTCTGCATGGAAAATATGAGGTATTCTAAGCTGAAGGAATTTTTGGAGAAGAACGGTGTCAGAATTGAAGACGCACTGAAGTTCGACATAAAGAAGGGGAAGTTCATAGTCCTCACGAGAGACGGAAAGTTCACGTGTCCCGTCAAGGAGTTGGACGAGTTCGTTTCGAGCGGATGTCACTACTGCCAAGACTTCTCCGGCGTGAACGGAGACGTGAGCGTTGGAAGCGTTGGATCTCCCAAGGGATACTCGACGGTTGTTATAAGGAGCGAGTTGGCTAAGGAGCTCTTCGAATACATGGTGGAGAGGGGATACGTTGAGGTTGGAGACGCGAACGTTGAAGTAGTCAAAAAGCTCTGCGACTTGAAGGTTAAGAAGGCTAAGAGGGTTTGATTCCGAACAAGAAGAAGTGGCACTCGTAAACGTCCAAGCTCTCAACCTCAAAGCACCTTTCGAGCAGATCTCTAACGTAGCCCTCATCCAACCTGTCCCTCTTTGGAGGGCCGAAATCGCAGTCCATCTTCCAATCTATGACGGCGATTGCTTTGGCCCTACACGCCCAGTTCAGATAGCCTTCAACGTCGTCTATCTCGTGAAGGGAGTCCGCAAATAGGACGAAGTCTATTTCGAAATCCACATCTATCGGCTCTTCAGATACTATTATCCCGACGTTCTTCAAGCCCTTTCCAGCCAAAATCCTCGCCATCTCCTCACTCGCCTCCACCGCGTAAACGACCTTGAAGAGCTTTGCCAGATGAACGGTGAAGTATCCGGTTCCAGCACCGACGTCGAAAGCTACCTCTCTCCTCGGAAGTTCCATAACCTTCTTTATCAGGGGTTCAACAGGCAGTATCTTCCTCCTCCACTCCGATTCGAGTATATGCCAATTTTTCGGATCGAACCTGTGGGGCATGTTCAGGATACGCAAACGACTTATATACCCTATTTGTCATGATAGATCATGGAACTTGGTGTGGAGATACTGCCGGACAAACCCTTTTACGAGGTGGAGTATCTCGCGGTTTTATCCGAGAAGAGCGGTTTCGACTACGTTTGGTTGACCGAACACTACAACAACAGAAATCCCTACCCCCTTCTGGCAAACGTAGCTTTAAAAACATCCAAAGCAAAGATAGGTGTCGGTGTAACGAATCCCTACACGATGCATCCAGCTCTGATAGCTTCAGCTATAATGACGATAGACGAGATAAGCGACGGAAGAGCGGTCTTAGGTATTTCAGCTGGAGACAAGACGACTTTGGAGAGCATAGGTGTAACGAGGGAGAAACCGCTCAAGTTCGTGAGGGAGGGTGTTGAGGTGATTAGAGCTATTATGAGGGGAGAGAGATACGAGGGAGATATCTTCAGGTTCAGCGGTTTTACTAAGTTCTCGAGGAGAGTTCCAATATTCGTGGGTGCTCAGGGGGAGAAGATGGTAAAACTCGCCTTGGAAGTTGGTGACGGAATACTTTTGAACGTCTCCAAGCCAGAAGAGGTTGTGAAAACCGAAAAATACGTTGCGGTCTGCTGTCCAGTTTGCGTTGACGATGACTACGAAAGGGCCAAAGATATGGCGAAGGTCGTTGTCGGATTCATAATAGCTGGGAGTTCGAGGAATGTTTTGGAGAGGAAGGGAATTGAGATCGAGAAGGCAAAGGAGATTGGGGAGATGATTAGAAAGGGCAGGTTCAAAGACATCGAAATTGGGGAGGAAACTATAAGGGAGTTCTGCATATTCGGAACTTTAAAAGAAGTTGTTTCAGAGATAGAGAGTTTCGAAGTCGATCAGTTCGTTGTGGGAAGTCCCATAGGCAGGGATAAGGCCAAGATAATAAGGGAGCTCGGAAGGAGGTTGAAGTCATGATCTGTCCGTTTTGCAACGTATTCTGCGATGACGTAGATGAGTTCAACGACGTCTGTTCTTTGGGATACGAGGGTTTTCACTCAAAATTCGAGTGCGAGATCGAAAAGTTCGTCAACGCTTTGAACGATTGTGGAAATCCGCTCTTCTGCATTTCAAGCGTCGATGCAATTGAATTTTTGAAGAGAGAGGGTTTTCAGGTTTGCAAACCCTACGCGACTTGCAGACTCGAGGATATTAAGGGTAGAGACCTGATATGCTACGGATACGATCCCATCAAGGAAAATCCCCGCCTTCTAACGAGGTTCTTCAGGGTGGGCATGAACGAGCTCGTTGCGGTGGGTGTCGAAATTGAAAAGCTGGCCACGAACTTCGACAACTTGGAGTCCGCCCTTGAAGAGGTAGATAATCCTGTCGTTATCGCAAAAACCGTTTTGAAGGAGGACTACTTGAACGGTTTGATAGACTACTGTAGGGACAGGGGAGTGGATCTGATTTTCAACGCGTTCATACCCGAAGATTTCGATTTCGACTTAGTTTTCACCTCTCAAAGCTTGGATTTCGAAAGGAAGGTTACCTTCGGAGTCAGAGGAGACTTGAAGTGCTTCGAAGTCGGAAGGGTTTTGAGGATGGACGGTGTTGAAGTTTACGTCGACTTGAACCTGCCCTCCGTAAAGGATTTGATATCTAAAGTTTTCTGATTACACCCTTCCCACCCACGTTGACATCGCCCCTCCAAACTCCGTTCTCTTCAACGAAAGACGGTGGTAAATCGAATCTTCCACCAACCCTTATCTCCCCTCCCTTCATGTCCCATCCGACGTAACCGCAGTTACCCCTAACAA
The DNA here is from genome assembly GCA_027036775.1 of Archaeoglobaceae archaeon. Taxonomy (GTDB): domain Archaea; phylum Halobacteriota; class Archaeoglobi; order Archaeoglobales; family Archaeoglobaceae; genus Archaeoglobus_B. Next base: position 110,954 of record JALWDS010000001.1, read on the forward strand.
CTATAACTCCTCCCTTCATCTCCGTTCCAACGAAATCTCCGGCGTTCCCGACCTCTATGTAGCCGTCAACCATCTTCTCTCCAACGTAACTTCCCACGTCACCTTCTACGATTATCTTACCCCCCTTAACGCCCTCCATCTCTCCCCAGAAGTTACAGCCTATCCTGTTTCCTGCGTTTCCCTTTACAACGATTTCACCTCCCCTCATCTCCGTTCCAAGCCAATCGTCTGCATTCCCTTCAACGATTATCTTACCTCCCTCCATGTATGCACCGCAGTGCTGTCCCACATCTCCTCTAACGACTATCTCCCCGTCCTTCATTCCCTTCCCTATCCACTTCACCCTGCTGAAGTCGCCCTCTAAAATAACCCTCTTGCCTTCACCGACCGTCTCAACGTCGAACAGATCACCCAAACGCTTCACTAACTTACCGTAGTAAACTTCGAAATTCAAGACGTCCTTCAAATCCATCTCTGCCAAATCTGGCGTGATTTCGGCCTCGACGTGAACTTCGAAGCTCAACTTCGGCCTCAGAATCAACATAGAACCACCTCCCTCCTCACGTGAGGAACCCCGTAGTTATCCCTCTGAACGGTGTAGTAGTTGAAGAAATCCTCAAGCTCGTCACCTATCAACTCCTCGTCGTAATCCCTCTTAACCCAGATAGTCTCTCCCCAAGTGTGCTTCACAACCCTACCTTCCTTAACAACTATCTTTCCATCCTTCAAGACGAGAGAAGGATTACTCAAAGCCTTCAGTATGGACTCGTAGTCCCTTGGATTGGGTTCCGGCGGTAGGTCGTATATCACCAAATCCGCCTTGGCGTTCTCTCCCAGATGCCCCCTGTCGTTCAAACCCAAGATTCTGGCAGGATTCACCCTCGTCATCTTGACAACATCCTCAAGAGTCCTCTCCTCGCTTAAGCTCGGAAGTATGGAGTATCTCTCCACGTTTGCAATCCTCTTCATCTCCTCCTCCCTGAACTTCTCGCTCATTAAGAGTGTTGCAATGTATGGATAGGAGTAGAATGGCCCTCCGTTCGGGTAGTCGGTAGATATAACTACCTTATCCACGTCAACGAGCAAACCGATCTCGAGTCCTATCGCCCACATCAGGGAGTGGACTCTGACCTTGGGACTGTAGTAAACGGGAACTATTCCGCTTCCTGTCTCAAGTTCCACATCCAAGTTGCTCCACTTCGTTTTGAAAATCTTGAAGAGCTCGTATTGGAAGGGGCTGTCCGCTGTCATGGTCGTCGCGTGTCCGAGTATGACCTGCCCCATGTCCACTGTCACGTTGTTCCTGTTAACCTCCTTGGCAACGAACTCCGCACCGCTGGACATGTCCTTCCAACTCTCTCCGGCGTAGGAGTTGAACTGGACGTGGGTTACGTGCATAACCTGCCTCTCCGAATTTTCAAACCTCCTCGTCAGTTTTATCGTCTCCAAAGTCACCTCGTAGTTTCCCGGTATTCCGAGGAGGTTGCAGTGTATGTGGAGGGAGTGGGGCAATTTCAACCTCTCTATTGCGGAGATCAAACCTGTTATGACCTCTTTTGGAGAGACTCCGAAGAGGGGATCGGTGTCGTTCAAGCTGTAAACGTTCCCGTGGAACATCCAAGCCTCGACACCGCAGGGATTCACGACCTTAACTCCGAAACCCTTGGTCTTTGCGAGAACCCAAGCTATGAAGTTGGAAAGCTTTTCGATCTCGTCGTTCTTAACGAACTTGAAGACGAAGTGCCAGTTGCCGAAGAGGGGGAGGGCCATCTTATCGACTATCGGTATGGAATCGAGCTCTTCATGGGTGTGTATGGAGTAGAGGGCGGGCATGGCAGGTTCAACGACTGTTGTGTATCCCATCCTCGCGTATTCGTATCCTATGGCTGGAGAGGTCAACAAAACTCTACCCACACCGCTCCTCAAGTTGTCGGATTTGAATCGAGGATACCTCATCTCCTCAGGTCTCATCTTCCTTCCCATGTTTATCTTACCGCCCGCAACGTGAGCGTGCACGTCGATACCACCGGCAACAACGACCTTCCCCTTTGCATCCACGACCATCTCGGGTTTGTCCAAACTCTCAACTATCCTACCGTCCTTGACGAAAACGTCCTTGACCTCGAAAACCCCGTTCATGGGGTCTATGACGAAACCGTTCCTAACCTCCAAACTCACCATACGACATCCCCACCCTTTCTTTCGACAACCCTCTCAAGCATGGCCTTCAAAATCTCGTAATCGCTCCAAAATTCGCTCTCCCTAAACTTCTTGAGTCTTACGGGAACTCCGTCCATTCTGTAAACGGTCCCCTCAGCCTCTATACCGCTTATTGCTGAGGGAATTACCACGTTTGCAACCTTGGTCGTTAGGTTGTAGTGGGGATCTATCTGAATCACAGGTATTTTGGCCATGTGTCTAACGACATCGAACGGGAAGTGAGCCACGGGATCGCTCCCAACGACAAGCATGGCATCGCAATCCCTCCTCCTCAAGAGTTGAACCGCAGAAAATTCAGTGGGGTTGAACCGTGGATACCCTCTGCTGAAGTCTATCGCGTAGCCGTATCCCGCCTCCCAACAAGCAACAGCATCCGCTCCGGTAACGTTGAAGTGTCCCCTCATTGGTTGAAGGATGTATCTCGTGTGCCTGTTGAGAGTTTGAACGAGCTTTATTAAAGCTTCAACGTTTCTGTCCTGTCCCCTCGTATGGGTGGCACCCATTCCGAAGAAGATCACACCGTATTTGGCACTCAAAAGTAACTCCGCAAACTCCCTAAGCTGGGACTTGCTCAATCCCCCAACTTCGTTCGGGACAGCGCTATCGTTACCGTTTATTATAGACCTAAGGGCTGTCAGTATTGCGAAGTCGGAGTTTGGTTTTATCATGTAAAACTTCGAAGAGAGGAGGGCGGTAGCGGTTTTTCTGATGTCAACGACCACGGTCTTTCTCAACCTTCTACCCTCCACCAAGAAACCCTTAACCATGACGGAGTAACGGGTGGGATGCCTCGGATGGGCTTCAGCCGGGTTGCAACCCCAGAAAACAACGACGTCAGCCCTGTTTTTTGCCTGACCGAGGGTTCCTCCCGGTAACCCCTCCTCTATCGTCGCCAGAATGGATGGGCCGTGACAAACGCTCGATGTGGTGTCGTAAACTCCTCCAACCTTCTCCGCCAGTATGACTCCCAACCTTATTGCTTCATTAACCGTGGAAGCCCACCCGTAAAGCAGGGGTCTCTTGGCGTTGAGAAGTATCTCAACCGCCCTTTCTATCGCCTCATCGTAGCTTACCCTCTCACCCTCCACCATCGGATAGGGAATCCTTTTCTTCTCCCTCGTGAGCTTGGACTCACCCAAGGGGCAGAGCTTCTCCCTCTCAACCTCACCGTCGAAGTTTATGTCGTCGCAAACGTTACCGCAGAAGGGACAGGATACCTTCATCCAACCACCTCTCTAACGATCTCCTCGATGCTCAAGACCTCTTCATCCGTCTTTTCAACCCTACACCTAACGTTTTTGTATATGGGAGTTCCTGTTCCGCTTTCGGATGGCAAAATTCTGTTTGCGTATATTCCCAAGGGGATCATCACGACTCCTCTCGGAACGTCCAAAACGGACCTCTTAACGTAGAGAACGACGCTACCGTATTGCGTTGTAACCCTAACCCTATCTCCGTCCTTCAAACCCAAAGCGTTCATATCCTCAGGATTCATTTCACAGCAAGCTGTAGCTTTGAAGTAGTCCTCGCTCAACTTATCCTCCACGAACATTCCCTGTTCCATAGTTCTCGCGGTTACGAGTGTGAACTCCATAGGTATCGAACTTCGCCAAGTATTTAATATTTATCATGATTAATCGTTTAAAGCCCTCTTGACCGCCAAGCTGTGAACCCTGCCAGCCTTGTGTATTCCATCCCTGTTAGATAGGCAGTGGAACTGTGCGACCAATCCGGCCCTCTCAAGGGCTCTATCGACCTCCAAACCCAATATCTCCCTTGCGACTTCGTAACTCGCACCGCACGGAGCTGAACACAATACTTCAGCCTCGACTATCCTTTCCCCCTCAACCTTCAACTTGAACTTTGGAATTCCAAAACCTTCGATTATCCTTAAGGTGCAACACGCGGAATCGACCAAAACCTTTGGGCTTTTGAGGTGGCGGTAGTTCCCAACCAAGACAACCTTTTCGACGTTCCAAAACTTCGAAAATCTGACCAAATCCTCGTTGACGTTTCCGTGAAACGCGTAACTTATTACGACCTTGCAGTCCCTGAACTCCCTTGGAAATTCAACGCTCTCCTCCAAAACCTCGGGTAAATACCTCGGAAGTTTGAAAGGGACGACCTCATACTTTTTCGAAATAGTTTTAACTATCCTCTCCCTCCCCTCCCTGTAAACTATTCCGACCCTCACGTTATCACCCTCTCCGCAACTCTATCGCAGTATCCGCACTTTAAACAGTTTCCGTCGCACCTGCCCTCTAAGAACCAGTTCAAAAAGCCGTCGAGCTTTGAGTTGTCCACGAAGAACGGGACGTTTATGGGAAGAACGTCAACAAGATTTCCCCTCCACCTGCCTTCGGTGTAGGCCTTGATACACCTGACAACGAACTCCGTTCTCATATCCCTTCCAACTATCTTGAATCTATCCAGGAAGGAGTAGTGCCTAACGTCCTCTGGCCTTATCCAAGGAGACCTTATTATCTCGGATGGATTTTCCAGAATTATCCTTCTGCACCACCTGAGGGGGTAATCGTAACTTTTGCCCTCTCTCGAGGAGTGGGAAACGAGGTTGAAGTGGTAAGACCTTACGGGACATTGAAGCAGGCACGCCTCGTTCAAAACGACTCCGACCTCTATTTTCAAAGCACCCTTTATGGCCTTCAACCTTCGGAAGTCTCTGTTTATTGAGATGTCCAAATATATGGCATCGGCACCGATCTCCTGCCAGAATAAAGCCTTTCTAACGCTGTCAATTCCCGCTATCACGGAAACAACAACCTTAACGTCGAACTCCGACTTTAAAACCTCCAAGAGATAGGGTATCGTAACCGTGAAGTTTTCAACACCCACATTCACAAGTCTCTCTACGAACTTAACGAACCTCGAGATCCAATCCCTCTCGAACTCCAAACCACCGCAACAGGAGGAGTTCAGGAGGTAGTTCGGTTCGACTTTTAAAGATTTCAGTTCCTCGACGAAATCCCTAAGTTCAACTTTCATCCTTATCTTCGTGCTCGGCCTTCCGTGACCGACAAGAGTTTTCGGCTCGGATAAGTAAACCTCCCCTATCCTTTTGGAGTATGGCTCGATCCCCTTGAGGAACTTCGGGTTGAGCTTGCCCGGAACGCAGAACATCAAGGTAACTTGAGTTAAGGTTAAAAAATTTTAAAACGACTTGAGGTATGAAGGTGAAGTTCGAGAGAGACGGTGACGTAGCGATAGTAACCCTGAACAGGCCCGAGAAGAGGAACGCCTTGGACAACGAGATGATTTTAGAGCTGAACAGGGCGTTGAGGGATTTGGGAGATGCGAAGGTCGTAGTTTTGAGGGGTGCAGGCAAGGATTTCTGTGCGGGTCACGATCTGAACGAGGTTTTGAAAGACGCTGATTACCACTTCAGACTTTGCAGGGGTTTGATGCACACGTTTAGGAGCATTCCTCAGGTTGTGATTGCACAGGTTCAAGGCCATGCGGTAGCTGGAGGTTGCCAGCTCGTAGCCGTGAGCGATTTAGCTGTTGCAAGCGAAAATTCGAGGTTCGGTCTCGTTGGAATCAGGTTGGGTCTTTTCTGCTACACACCGACGGTGTTCGTCTGCAGATGCGTAAACACCAAGAGGGCTTTTGAACTGGCCTTCACGGGTGAAACGATAGATGCGAAGACCGCTTTGGAATGGGGACTGGTCAACAGAGTCGTTCCCTCCGAAAGATTGGAGGAAGAAACGATGAGTTTAGCGGAAAAGATCGCAAGACACGATTTAAGCGTTATAGGTAGAGCCAAGAGGTTCTTCTACTCTCAGATGAACATGGGAGAGTTCGAAGCTTTGAGTTTGGCTTTGAGGGAAATCGTTTTGAACGCCAACATGAGTTCGACGAGGGAGAAAATTTTGAAATTCTTAAATAAATAATAATACCAAATTCATTTTTGTTAACACCAAATCCTATTTTCAGGGCTTTTGTGAACTCCAAAAGGCTTATAACCAACATTCAATCCGCAATTATCAATCATTAAAAATTATGGGGTGTCGAGATGGCCATCAAGATAGAAGACGTTTTGAGGAACATGAAGCTTGAGAACGTCAACATAACCATCGGGGAGATAGTTGAGGAGGGGAAGGTCAAAGCGGAAGCTGAGGAAAGGAAGGAGGTTAGGGAGGAATCCCTACCCGTAGGACCCACTCCCAAGCCTCACATCCTCGATTTGAGGTACTGGGATAGGGTGCTACTTGAGAGGTTTGAGCCGATATACATGCCGATGCAGGACTTTTGCAACCTCTGCACGATGGGACCTTGCGACCTCTCCTTCAACAAGGAGGGTGCATGTGGAATAGATTTGAAGACCCAAAAGGCGAGGATAGTGGCTTTGGCATGTTCTATTGGTGCATCAGCACACGCAACCCACGGGAGACACCTTTTAGAGGAGATGATAAAGGAATTTGGCGAAGACCATCCCATAGACTTGGGTTTGGAAGTTGACGTAGTCGCACCAAACATAATGACGGTCTTCGGAATAAAACCGAAGAAGCTCAAGGATTTGAGGGAAGTTGCGAACTACGTGGAGCAGGAGATAACGAGGGTTCTACACACCATACATACCGGGCAAGAGGAGAGCTACTTGGACTACGAATCCAAGGCTCTGCACGTGAGCATGATTGATCACGTTGCAATGGAGCTTGCGGATATAGTTCAGATATCCTGCCTGAACTATCCTAAGGGAGATCCAGATGCCCCCTTGATAGAGTCAGGAGTTGGAGCTCTGGACTTGGAAAAGCCCGTGATTCTGGTCATAGGTCACAACGTCGTTCCAGCGAGGTTCATAGACGATTACTTAAGGGAGAAGGACCTGCACGACCTGATAGAGATAGCGGGAATATGTTGCACAGCAATAGACACGACGAGATACGACGCGAAGGCCAAGATAGTGGGAACTTTGAGCTATCAGCTTAGAATAGTTAGACAGGGTTTTGCGGACCTGATAGTTGTTGACGAGCAGTGCATAAGGGCGGACCTACTCAGGGAGTGTTCGAAGCTCGGAATTCCGTTGATAGTTACTTCCGAAGCTTCCGTTAGGGGTTGTGAGGACAGAACAAACGATGACGTCAACGATATAGTTGACGACTTGGTGAACGGAAGGGCGAAGGGAGTTCTGATAAGGGACATGGAGAAGTTGGCGAAGGTTGCGGTAAAAACCGCATTCAAGTCCTTCCTGAGGAGGAGCAGAAGAAACGTAAGTGTAAACGTCGAGGAAGAGATAAAGAAGTGCGTTAATTGTGGAAGGTGCGTTGAGAACTGTCCCCACAGCTTGAGGATAGACTTGGCATTTGCAAGAGCTAAGAACGGAGACTTCTCCCTTTTAAAGGAGCTTGAGGAGACTTGCATAGCGTGCGGTAGGTGCGAGCAGGTCTGTCACAGGGGAGTAAGGATAGTCGATGTGATAGTCAGGATAGGTGAAGCCAAGAGGGGGAAGGTAAGGGCGGGAAGGGGTCCGATAAAGGATTCGGAAATAAGAAACGTGGGACAGCCGATAGTCATGGGAACGATTCCGGGTGTGATTGCACCAGTGGGCTGTCCGAACTATCCGAGGGCGAGGAGGGAGCTTTCGGAGATAATCGAGGAGTTCTTAAAGAGAAGATACATAGTCGTTACTTCCGGTTGCCACGCCATGGACTTGGGAATAGAAGGGGGCCTCTACGAGAAATACGGTGGAGATTTCGACGCTGGATGTCTCGTCAACGTCGGAAGTTGCGTAGCAAACTCACATATAAGCGGAGCGGTTATAAAGATAGCGAACATATTCGCTGGAAGAAACCTTCTGGGAAACTACGCGGAGATAGCGGATTACATACTCAACAGGGTCGGTGCCGTAGGTCTGGCTTGGGGTGCGATGAGCCAAAAGGCCGCATCTATTGCAACGGGATTTAACAGGTTGGGGGTTCCAGTTGTCGCATCTCCACACTGCCTGAAGTATAGGAGGGGATACGTGGGCAAGTTCTGGAAGAGGGACAAGTGGTGGGTTTACGACATAAAGAGCGGGCAGAAGGTTTACGTTGAGCCCTGTCCAGACGCTTTGATAGTTTGTGCGGAAACGAAGGAAGAAGCAATAGTTCTGCTTGCAAGACTCTGTTTCAGGCCAGCGGACACATACTTGGGAAGGCAGATAAAGCTAACTCACTACTTGGAGCTCGGTAAGAAGTATCTTGGCTGTTACCCAGACGACTGGCACCTCTTCGTGAGAACGGAACAAGATTTACCACTTAAGATGAGGGACGAACTCCTCCAGATACTTGAGGAGGAACACGGTTGGAAGATAGATTGGGACAAGAAGAAGATTCTGGAGGGGCCGATTAGGAAATACGATCCCGGTTTCAATCCTACCCTGTTGAAGGACATATACGAGAAATACAGGAGGTGATCTTTATGAGCGTCTATGCGGACGTTCAGGTATCGAGGAGTGCAAAGGCTTTGGAGCCAGAGAAGCTTGCAAAACTCGTCAACATGTCAAAGTATCCCGTATTGATAACGGGAGGAAAGCTCTTGGAGAACGAAAAGCTTGTGGATGTGGCGGTAAGGATAAACGAGAAGGGGATAGACGTCATAGCGTGTTCGGCCTCAAGCAAACCCCTGATAGAGAGGGGTGTCAAGCCTAAGTTCACGACATTCTCTTTACACTACGTAACACAGTTCATGCTCGATCCCGACTTCAGAGTGGAGGGGAAGAGCATAGATTTGGCGATTTACCTCGGATTCATGCCCTACTACCTCTCAAGGGTTCTATCAGCTCTGAAGCACTTTTCCAAGATAAAGACTGTTGCAATAGAGCCTTTTTACCATCCGCACGCAAGCTTCAGCTTTCCGAAGGTTAAGGACGAGGAGTATTACGAAATGCTCGAGAGGTTTGTCGGGGCTTTGGAGGTGAGGGTATGAGGGAGAAGTTGAAGTTAGAGGGGAAGGTCAGCGTTGGTGAGGAAGAACTTCCCTTTGACGTCTCTCCTGCATACGAAGGTGAGAGGATAAGGAAGGGAGACATGTTCGTTGAGTTCGGAAGGAAAAAGCCAGCTTTCGAGCTCGTCTTGGCTGTTGATGACGTAGAGGACATGAAGGTGACGTTAGTTGGAAAGGACATAGACGAGATGGAGGAGGGAAAAGCCTATCCTCTGGCGATGATATACTACGTTTCCGGAATAGAGAGGGACTTGGAGTCCGTTTTGGAGAGGAGGAATCACGAGTTCATGAACTACATAGAGGGATGCATGCATCTAAACTCGAGATACGAGGTTTGGATTAGGATAAGCAAGGGTCTGGCTGAGAAGCTCAAGAGCCTGACTCAGATTGCCAAGGCGGTAATGAAGCTTTACAAGAGCTCTTTCCCGTTCATAAAGGGAATTGAGGCCATATACATAACGGACGAGGAGCTCGTGAAGAAACTGCTCGAAGAATACGCCATGCCCATCTACGAGGAGAGGGACAAGAGGATTGAAAAGCTTAGAGATGAGGACGTTGACGAGTTCTACACATGCACTCTCTGCCAGAGCTTCGCCCCAACTCACGTGTGCGTGATATCCCCAGAGAGACCCGCTCTGTGCGGTGCCTTAACCTGGTTCGATGCGAGAGCTTCAGCAATGGTCGATCCAGAGGGGCCAAACAAACCCGTAAAGAAGGGTGAGTGCATAGACCCGATTGGAGGGGAATACGAGGGGGTAAACGAGGTCGTTCAGAGGGAGAGCGGTGGAACCATTCAGAAGGTGAAACTTCACAGCTTCTTAGACTCTCCACATACATCCTGCGGTTGCTTCGAAGTCGTGGGCTTTTACATTCCAGAGGTTGATGGCTTTGGATTCGTTCACAGGGGTTACGACGGCTTGGCAGTTAACGGCTTACCCTTCTCAACGATGGCGGGGCAGTGCGGGGGTGGAAAGCAGGTTGTGGGGTTTATAGGGATAGGTATAGGATACTTCAGGAGTAAGAAGTTCTTCCAAGCGGACGGTGGGTGGGAGAGGGTCGTTTGGATGCCCAAAGCTTTGAAGGAGAGGATAATAAACTACATTCCGGAGGAGATGAGGGACAAAATCGCAACTGAGGAAGATGCAACCAACATAGAGGAACTCAAGGAGTTCATGGCCAAAGTGGGGCATCCTCTGATGAAGAGGGACGTGAAGATGCAGGTTTTGAGATACATAGAGGAGAGAGAGGAGATAAGTGCGGAGGACATAATGAAGGAGTTCGGATTGAGTGCCGAGGAGTTGAAGAACGTCCTAAACGGACTGGTAGATGAGGGATACTTGGAGAGGGAGTTTGCTGACGCGATACTCGAGAGCTTGGAGGAGAGGAAGGAGGTTAAAGAAAGAGAGGTCGAAGAGGTTAAGGTTGAGAAGAAGGAGGTTAAAGAGGCTAAAGTGGTCGAGGAGGAGGCTAAGGAGGTAGCGGAGGCTAAAGAGGTTACCGTCCCCCTCGGAGGTATTACGATAAAGATCACACTCAAGAACGCAAAGATAAAGATTGACAGAATCGTTATCAAGAAATCATGAAGGTCGCGGTAACTGGTAAGGGGGGAACTGGAAAGACCGTGATTTCAGCCCTACTAACCAAATTTATTTCGAGATACGGAGATACGCTTGCGGTCGATGCGGATCCAGATTCGAACCTCGCGGACGTTTTAGGTGTTGAAGTCGAAAAGACGGTTGCGGACGTTGTCGATGAACTCTACATGAAGAAATACGAAATAAGGGACAAGGATAGGTGGTTTGAAGCCAGAATCAACGAGGTCATTCACGAAAACGAGTTCGACCTGTTGGTCATGGGGAAGAAGGAGAGGGAAGGATGTTACTGCTACATAAACAGCCTCCTTAAGAAGATAATGCAGAAGATAGTCGACTTCTACGACAACGTGATTATAGACTGCGAGGCCGGAATTGAGATACTGAGCAGAAGGACGATCGACTTCGTTGACGTCATACTTGTTGTTGTAAACAGAAGTAAGCTCAGCAGAGATACCGCCAAAAGGATAGAGGAGCTCGTTAAAGAGCTGGGGATAAAAGCCAAGATATTCGTCATCGGAAACAAATCTGCTGAAGGTGACTTTAAGGTTCCATACAGCGAAGCGGTTGAGAGGTGCTTGGAGGAGGGTATTCCTGTTGTTAAGGCATTGGAGGAGGACGAGAATCTGAGAAGGGCTATTGAGAATATTGCGAAGGGTATAGGGATGGTGGTTCAATGAGGTTGAAGGTCGAAGGTTTGAAGGCGGATTTCGAGGTTGAGATTGAAGGATTGGATATAGAGGGCTTGGAAGAGATCGAAGGTTTGGAGATTGAGGGTGAGCTTATTTTGGAGCTCATAGTTCCAGCAATCACCAAGGCAATTTCGGAGATCGTTTCCAAGAGGGTTGAGAAGAAAATAGAACTTCCAGAGGTTGAGATCAAGGAGTTGGAGTTTCCGAACAGAATCAGAGAGGTCGTCATAGGCAATACGGAGAAGGGGACGAGGAGGTATTCCGTCAAGGTTGGAGGAAAGGGTAGCATCTTCGAGATAGGCTACGCCATAGCTCTGGACGTTTTCGACACGAAGATAAAACTGCCCAAAGCAGTCAGGGACGCTTACGGTGACCTTTTGAACGACCCAGTAGAGCAGGCCAAGGCGATAGAGGAGAAGAAGATGGCGGATTTGATTGCCTTTCACATTATAAGCATAGATGTCGAAAACAAAGAGCCTAAGGAGGCGGTAAAATCCCTAAAGAGGCTTTTGGACGAAGTAGGTATGCCCGTAGTTGTTGGAGGTTGCGGAGACGTGAAGAAGGACGTGGCCCTATTCAGGGAGGTCGTGAAGGTTTGCAAGGATGAGGGGATAGTTTTAAACTCCGCAACGCTTGAGAGCGGTGAGGAGATAGGTAAACTAGCTAAGGAGAGCGGAAACGCGGTTATATCTTGGGTTCAGCTCGACATAAACCAGCAGAAGCAGTTGAACAGGATCATAGCCAAGCACACGAGGGAGATAATTATGGACACCACCACCGCTGGACTGGGTTACGGAACGGAGTATTCATTCACTACGATGGAGAGGATAAGGTTGGCGGGTTTGAAGGGTGACGAGGATTTAGCCTATCCAATAATGACCGCTGGCTCGAACGCATGGGGTTGCAGAGAGGCGTGGATGAAGGACACGACCTTGGACGAAACGACTTGGGGGGACAGGGCTTTTAGAGGGCCAATATGGGAGATAGGGACTTCCCTCGTTTCAATACTGGCTGGAGCGGATTTGGTTTTGAATCTCCACCCCAAGAGTGCGGAGTGTTTGAAGAAGCTCAGGGAGGAGTTCGCATGAAGGCCAAAAGCCCGTTGGAGATTTACAAGCTCCTTCCCAAAACGAACTGCATGAAGTGCGGAACGACATGCATGGGATTTGCAACCAATCTAATTCAGAGGAAGCAGAAGCTCGACGAGTGTCCCTATCTGGACGAAAAGGCGAGAAAGAAGATTGCGGAATTGATAGAGCCGAACATAAAAGAAATCGAATTCGATGGTTTGGTCGTTGGAGGGGAGGAGGTTCTGTTCAGACACGAGCTAACGTTTTTCAACAAGCCACCCTTCCTAATAAAGGCGAACGAGCAAAACTACGAGGAGGTCGTTAAAGAGGTTAAGAGCTACAAGAAGATATACATAGGAAAGGAGCTTAAGCTCGACGGAATTCTGTTGGAGTTTAAGGGTGACAAGGACAAATTCCTAAGGGCTTTGAAGGAGATAGACTTGAGTTTGGCGATCGTCGCACCGCCGAACGTCCTTAAGTCCGCTTTGGAGGTTAGAAGGACCGCAATAGGATACGCAACCGTTGAAAACTACGAGGACTTCTTGGAGGTTGCAAAGGCATACGAAGTTCCCGTTATGATAAAGTCGAACGATCTGAGGGAGTTAAAGTTCTTGGCGGAGAAGTTCAGGGGTGAAGGGGTAAAATACGTAATCAATCCCGTTCTCGATAGAATTTCAAGCTGTTACGACAGGGTGATAAAGATAAGGGTGAACGGTATAAAGGGAGATAGAGACTTCGCCTATCCGATAATGGTCGAGATAGATTTCGACGACGTCTTTTACAGTGCGATGGCGAGCATGACCTTCGTTTGCAGATACGCGGATCTCATGGTTTTCAGAGAGGTCAATCCCCTCGTTTTAATGCCGAGCATAGTTCTCAGGGAAAACATATACACCGATCCGAGGGTTCCAGTCGCGGTCGAGAGCGGTCTCTATAAGATAGGAAATCCGAACGGAAACGCACCTGTTTTCGTCACGACGAACTTCATGCTGACATACTACACGGTAAAAACCGATTTGGAATCCGCTGGAATAGACTGCTACCTCCTCGTTATAGACACGGGTGGGATATGTGTGGGTGCATCTGTTGCAAGCGGTAGGTTCAACGCGAATGCCGTTAAAGAGGCTTTGGACAAGTTCAAGGTTGAAGAGAGGGTCAAACACAGAAAGCTGATAATCCCGGGACTGGCATCGCGTTTGAAAGGTGCAATTGAAGATGCTACTGGCTGGGAGGTTTTGGTTGGTCCAGTTGACTCTTCGGCCATCAAGGATTGGTTGGAGAAGGTTTGGTCTTAGAAAGCTTTTTAAATATCATGATTAATCAAAACAAATCGGTGGTGGTATGAGGGTAGGGATAGTTAAGATGGGTGCGATTGGAAGTGCGATCCTCTTGGAATACTGCTTGGACGAGATTGCGAGGAGAAAGGACTTGGAAACGAGGGTGATCTCCTCGGGCTCTAAGATAAAGAAGGAGGTTTTAAAAGAGGTTGGGGAGTGCGATCTGCTCATAATTGCGTGTCCGAACGTGAGCTACAACCTGAAACCTGATGAGTTGGAGTTTCCGTTCAAAACGGTAGTTGTATCGGACAACGCGAGCAAGGAGTGGCTTGAAAGCGTGAAATGCGGTTACATAATAGTGAAGGCGGATTCCATGATAGGTGCGAGGAGGGAATTTTTGGATCCCACTGAGATGGCCCTTTTCAACTCGGACGTTTTGAGGGTTTTGGCCGTAACGGGCGTAATCAGGTTGATCCAAACGGAAATTGACAGGGCTTTGAAGGAGGATTATGTTCCGAAACTTGTCGTCGATGGGTTGAAGGCGGTAGAGTTCGGCGGTTTCTCAAATCCATACGCAAAGGCCAAGGCTCTGGCGAGTTACTACATAGCAGAGAAGGTTGGAGAGATAACATCCAGAGCATGCTTCGTTGAGAGGGACTTCGAGAGGTTCACACTCCTATGTGCGACCGCACACGAGATGATGAGAATTGCGGGAATTCTTGCGGACAGTGCGAGGGAGATAGAGAAGGGCAACGATACGGTCTTGAGAACACCTCACTCGAAGGATGGAGAGATTTTGAGAAAGGTTGGGCTTTTCGATAGGCTATGATATTCGTATTCGAATACACCACCTGTGCGAACGACTTCAACGGCCTGAGTTCGGAAGGATTGAGGATGTTCAAAACTCTTATAAACTCCAAACTGAAACCAAAATCCTTCGTCAGAAGAGACCTGAATTTAAATCTACCCAAAACATCGAACTGGAGGGAGGATTTCGTTAGGTTCCTCGAGGAGAGCGAATACTTCCTCGTAGTAGCACCCGAAATCGACAACGTCCTTTACAAGCTAACCTCCAAGGCGGAAAGGACGTGCGAAAACCTCGGTAGCGATTCCAAGGCGATAGAGGTAACGTCTGACAAGTGGGAACTCTACAGGAGGTTGAAGGGGAAGGTGAACGTTCCAAAAACGTCTTTAAAACCCTTGGACTGCAAATTCTTGATAAAACCGAGGATGGGGTGTGACGGATACGGAATAAGGTTTGATAACGATGTTCCAAAAGGATACGTAGCTCAGGAGTTTGTTAAGGGGGAGAGCGTAAGCGTCTCACTTCTGGTTGGGGAGGACGTCGAAATACTGAGCGGAAACAGGCAGATTTTGAACGGATTTAGATACGTCGGTTTCAAAACCCCATACGAGTTGGATAGAGAGGTTTACGAGGAAGCTATTAAGGTCGTGGATTGCATAAAGGGATTGCACGGCTACGTCGGAGTGGATCTGGTTGTTTCTGATATTCCGTTCGTCGTGGACGTCAACGCAAGATTAACCACTCCGTGCATAGCTTACGGGGAAGTTTACGGTATAGATCTCCTTGAGGTCATATTCAGAAACCATTTTGGAGGTTTGAAGTTGAATTTGAAGCCTTTGAGAAGTGTAACTTTTTATAAGGGGGTGGTGAGATGCGGAAGAGCTTTTCCGACCTTATGAGTGACGTGATTTTGGAGGACATATGTTGCTACTGCGGAGCGTGTGGGGCATTTTGTGAGAACGTATTTTACGAAAACGAGACACCCTACGCGAAGAACTGCTTCGACTGCGGAATGTGCTACGACGTTTGCCCGAGAACCGAAATAAACGTTGAGAGTTTAGAGAAGAAGTTTTTGAACGGTGTTAGAGAGGACGAAACCTTGGGTTTCTACAGAGAGATAATCTGTGCGAGGACTCTGGATGAGGAGATAAGGGGTGTGTGTCAGGACGGTGGATTCACAACAACACTTCTCGTTCACCTCTTGGAAGAGGGTATCGTCGATGCGTGCATAGTTGCAAAGTCCTACAACTGGAATCCTCAGCCCTTCATAGCGAAGAGCAGGAAGGATATACTTGAATCCGCCGGATCGAAATACACGCAGTGCCCAAGTCTCTTGGCTCTGGGAAAGGCATTGGATGAGGGTTTGAGAGTCGCCTTCGTCGGACTGCCCTGCCACATCCAAGCGGTTAGGAAGTTGCAAGATTTGGATTACGCTTTCAACGGAGAGATAGTTTTAACCGTTGGTCTTTTCTGCATGGAAACCTTCAACTCGTCGAAGTTCTTCAGATACCTCGAGGAGATCGGGATAGATTTGGATAGCGTTAGGAGGTTCGACATAAAGAAGGGCAAGTTCATAGTAGAGGGAGATGGAAGGAGGGAGATACCCATAAAGGACATGAAACACCTGATGAGGGACGGTTGCAGGGTTTGCTTGGACTTTTCGGCAGAGCTTGCGGACGTAAGCGTTGGAAGCGTTGGCTCGCCAAACGGATGGAACACCGTAATATTAAGGAGCGAAAAGGCTTTAGATGTTTTCGAGGGTATCAAAGACAAGGTTGAGGTTAAAAACATAGGCGAGAAGGGTTTGAACGCTTTGAGAAAGTTGGCTGAGATGAAGAAGTCTGAAAACATGAAAAACCTGAAGGCGTCGATAGTGAGATGAAGATCGCAATAGCTGGAAAGGGAGGGGTGGGGAAAACAACGATTACCGCAATACTATCCTATTTGTTTTCGAGAGAGGGGGAGGTCTTGGCAATCGATTGCGATCCATCAATGAACTTGGCTCTGACTTTGGGAGTTAAGGATTTCAAGCCGTTATCGGAGCTGAAGGATTTGATATACGAGAGAGTTGGAAGGGGATTGATATACAAGCTGAATCCGAAGGTCGATGACGTCATCGAAAAGTATTCCGTAAGAAACGAGGACGGAATAAAGGTTCTGGTTTTGGGGACTATTGAGAAGGGTGGAGAGGGTTGTTTCTGCCCCGAGAGTGCATTTCTGAGGGCCGTTTTGAGGCATGCCATTCTCAAGAGCGATTACCTGCTCATGGACATGGACGCTGGAATAGAGCACTTGGGTAGGGGAACGGCCAGAGGAGTTGACGTCATGCTTGCGGTTGTAGAGCCGAACGTGAAGTCCATACTGACCGCCAAAAAGATAGAGAGATTGGCAAGGGATATAGGTATCGAAAGGGTTTACTTCGTTTTGAACAAGGATAGAGGATTTGAAGTGGGCGATTTGAAATTCGTAGCTAAGATTCCGTTCGATGAAAGGATTATCGAGGCGGATTTGAAGGGGATTCCGCCATACAAGGTTTGCAATCTTAAACCATTCGAGCGTTTGAAGGATTTTCTCACATCGGTCAGTCGAGCCTAATGTAGCAGTTCCAATTTTCATAGACGTTAGATAGATATTAATCGACCTTTATACCATGTTTTTCCAACCATAATTTAATAGCTTCTTCTACAGCTTCACTTAGAGAGCCTTTTTTGTTACCTTTAATCTCTATAACCTTCATTCTGAAGAGTTTTCCAACTTTCTCGCTTATGGTAACGTTAAATCTCATTTCACTCATAAGCTCTATTATGCAGAAAAACTTATAAACTTTTGCATTTAAGTGTTGGAGTGGAAGCTATAAAAGCGTACAGCGTTCCATTGACGGCACCGAAAGATTTGATTGAAGAGAACTTTAAGCTGAGAAAGATCGCTTTGGAAGAGATTTTCAAGCACGTGAAGTTTTCAAAAGTTGGAAAAGCTCATTTAAGGTTTAACAAGAGCGACAGGAGAGAGTTAAGGGACAAACTGCTTAAAGGTTGGAAATTTGCAAAGCATTACGTTGATTCAGTGATAAATTCTGTTATAGGACTGGTTAAGGGATGGATAAGTTTACACAATCAGGGTAGAGCTAAATCCAAACCAGAGATTACAAGGAAATCTGTCTATATTAAAACCACTCTATTCTCAGTCAGAGATGGTAAAATTAGAATCACAATCGAGCCAAGAAAGCGTTACCTCGAAGTCGATTTAACGAAATTTAATTATTTACCAAAAGAATACGATTCGATCGGTGGACTGATCTTACAAGAGGATAGACTGATCGTAACGTTCAAAAGGAGTGTTGAACAGATAGAACCAAAGGATTACGCTTCTTTCGACGTAAACCTAACGAATATAACCGGGTTGATAAATGGAAGGATCGTGAGGTTCGATCTGAGAGAGTTGTATCACATCCACAGAGTTTACGAGGAGAAGAGAAGAAAAATTCAAAAGTTAGCCAAAACAAAACCTAAAACAGCCAAAAGACTAATGCAGAAGTATTCTAAGAGAGAGAAGAATCGTGCGAAAGATATTATGCACAAGATCACAACTTCAATCGCAGGAGAACTAACTTCGTTAAAGCATGGTGTTATCCTCGAAAATCTAAAATTCATCAAAGACAATATCCTCAACAGTTGTAGAGAACTAAATCGTAAACTTTCAAAATGGAACGCCAGAATCTTCCAATTTATGCTTGAATACAAGCTTAAATGGTTCGGCTTGCCCGTCAAATTCATTAATCCTTCCAACTCATCCAAAACCTGCCCTCTCTGTTCTGGCAGATTATCTGCCTATGAGGGCAGGTTAACGAAGTGTAAAAATTGCGGTTTCGTCCAAGATAGAGACATCGTAGCTGTCTTGAACCTTCGGATGTGGGGCTCCGGGGTTACCCCGAATGGGGACTAGCTTCTACGGTTTATCCGTAGAAGTGATGTGTCCCAAAGCGGATGTACCTATTAAAAACTACATCCGCTGAACCTCCAGTCTCATCATGATCAGATTTGAATGTTCATCATCCCACACAACCGTTAAATACCACCGCCTTAAATTTCCTTCGATGGACGCTCTGAAACTCTACCAGTATTCTGAAAAGCTGAAGTCCGAGCTTATAATAGGGATGAAGCTCGTCAGAGCTTTGGAAAATTTAAAGGATAAGGAATTTGACGGCGGTTTGAAGGTAGTTTCGGAATTCTTCTCCGCTCTTAGCGTTGAAGTTGGAATAGCATACAACTCGACGAGGGACGGAAGGTTCAAGGAGGTTTACGATATCGTTTCCAACGTCGATTTTGTCGATGTCGATTCCGCAATCGAAACGCTTGGAAAGGCCATGACGCTGATAGCGAACTGTGCTGTAGATGCTTACGAGGAGTTACGTAGGGAGGGGTTAATTTAAATTTTATTTTAATTTTTCAACTATCTTCTTGACCCTCTCCTTGAACCAACCCACTCCGAGAGTCTTTATGAAATATCCAGCTCTCGGCCCGTAGTTCTTACCAAGTATGGCCTTGTAGATGGCCTGAAAGGCCTTCGAAGGTTTAATGCCCAAAGCGTTGGCAACTTCGTAAACTCTGTTGTGTATCTCCTCAGCACTCGCATCTTCCCTCAGAGATTCGGCAAACTCCCTCAAGAACTTCAACTCATCCTCGCTGAAGGCATCCCTATCCACGTCTTCGACGATTTCAAACTTCAGTCTATCGCTCGCAAACCTCTCAAGCCAAGCTCTGGCGTATTTTATTCTCCTCTCAACGTCCCTTCTCGTTGCGTCGTCTATCCTATACCCGTTCCTCTCCAGAATCTCGAAAACCTTGTTCAAATCCCATTTAGCAATCTGTCCGACGACAATGAGGTGTCTGAAGGGAACGTCGCTGTAAACGACGTTGGGTATCATGGAAAGCTCGACCGATCTGTCCCCCTTCTTCAAACCATCCTCGAACTCGTCCACCAAGTCCAAGAGGTTTGCGGGATCGAAGTCTATGTGTTTTTTAGGCTTGACCCTTATTATTACGTATCTCACAATCTCGGGGGGAACTATCTCTACGAACTCCCTAACCGGAACGACGACACCTTTAGACGAGCTCATAGCCCCGACTCCCTTGAGGTTTATCCATTCATAGGGAACCGGATACGGCGGATTTATTCCGTAAATCTCCTTGGCTATCCTCTTTCCAGTATCGTAACTACCTCCAGCTGAAGCGTGATCCTTGCCGAATGGTTCGCACGTTATACCCAGTATCTTCCATCTGGCCGGCCAATCGACACGCCAAACGAGCTTTCCCTCCCTCAAACTGACTTCACCTTCGCTACCGCAACTGCAAACGTATCCAACTTTACGACCTTCAAAGCTTACAACTTTTGTAGTGGTCAAACGCCTGCAGTTTTTACAGAGGGGCATGAAGGGACTCCAGTCTTCTTCAATCTTCCTACCGGTAACTTCAGCAAGAATCTTAGCTATCCGATCTCTGTTCTCCAAAGCTACCCTCGTGACCTCCTCGTATTCTCCTTTCTCATACATCTCGTGTGCCTTTTTAACCTCGACCGGTATGTTCAGAATCTCCAAAGACTCCAAGAAGGGTTGGAGGAAGTGCTCAGCGTAGTTTTCGTGACATCCCTCTGGATCGGGTATCAAGCTTAGGGGCATTCCGACGTAGTCCTCGTATTCTTTTGGCAGAAACGGATACCTCCTCCTCAGAGGGTCGAAAGTGTCCGCGATGTAAACTATCTCAGCTTCACCTCCCTTATCTATTACAGCCCTCCTTATCGCATCCGCTGTGAGCATCTCCCTTAAGTTTCCCAAGTGTATCGGGCCTGAAGGGGTTATTCCAGTTGCGATTCTGTGATCCCTTCTGATTTTTAGAAGTTCATCCGCAATTGCATCGGCCCAGTGAACCTCTTCCATTTTCAACCGAGGTAGCGGATAGATTAAAACGGTAACTGTTCGCACGAAAACCCGAACGTTCGGACATTATTAAGATTCGGACTTTAAGTTAGCAACTTCAAAAGAGTTGCGGTCACGCACATGGCAACTTGACACGAGAAGTTGTCGTCTGGAGGAACGCCCATCAACTCAACGAGGGCTCCAACCAAAGACAGAACGAATGGATGGGGACAGTTGAAGTGGCTCAATACGAGAACTGCGGATACGAAGTAAGCCAAGAAACCTTCAAGAGATTTGCCCCTAAACCTAAACCTTCCGAACCTCCCGATTAAAGACGCCAAAGCATCGCTTACCACCGCGACTGTTACTATACCGACGGCAAAATCTGGGGTAAACCAAACGACTATCAAAGCTCCAACAACAAAGTAGATGTGGGCACCAATCCTACTCCTCTCGTGCGATCTCGTTATCTCCTCAATGACCCTCTCGAAATCCTCGATTCTAACGTATAGCTTGATACCTCTCTTTATCTCTTCTCTAAGCTTCGCATCCAACCTAATCGGTTCGAAGAGAGAAAAGATTGCCAATACTACTATCAAGAAAGAGATCGCGAAATCTCTACCGAAGTAAACGTATATCGCGGGAACTACAAGCCCTGTGAAGTGAACGAGCTTTCTCTTCAGTTCCCTCATAGAACCTTCAATATCTCGTTGAAATCCGCAGAAACCTCTACGGGCTTTCCGCAAACCTTGAGAACTGTTTCGGGGTCTTTCAAAAGGTTTCCAGTTGCAACGCAAACCACAACGTCTCCCCTATCGATCACACCATCATCTACCAACCTTTTAAAACCAGCCAAGCTCGATGCTGAAGCTGGTTCAACTCCGATACCTTCATCCCTCGCCAAGACCCTCTGAGATTCCAAAATTTCGTCGTCGCTTACTTGAACGACCAACCCCTTAGATTCGTATATCGCCCTTAAAGCCTTCCTCGCGTTGACTGGATTTCCAATCCTTATGGCTGTGGCTATCGTTTCCGGATTCTTAACAGGCTCTATTCTGTCTTTTCTCCCCAAAAATGCTCTGTAAATCGGGTTAGCTCCCTCAGCCTGAACTCCAACCATCTTGGGTAGCTCATCTATCAAACCGAACCTCTTGAGCTCTTTAAATCCCTTCCATACAGCGGAGATGTTTCCAGCGTTTCCCACTGGCAATATCACGTAATCTGGGACACCTATCTCGTCAACTATCTCAAAGGCTATCGTTTTCTGACCTTCGAGTCTGAAAGGGTTTACCGAGTTCAAGAGGTAAAATCCCATCTTATCGCAAACCTCCCTAACCAACTCCAAAGCCCTATCGAAATTCCCCTTTATGGCTATAACCTTAGCTCCGTGCATCAAAGCTTGAGCGACCTTACCCAAAGCAACCTTTCCAGCTGGTAAGAGGACGTAAGCCTTCAGTTTCGCCTTTGCGGAATACATAGCCATTGATGCGGACGTGTTTCCGGTGGACGCACAAGCTACAGCTCTCTTACCGAGTTCCAAAGCCTTCGTAACTCCCACGGTCATTCCTCTATCCTTGAAAGAGCCAGAAGGGTTCAACCCTTCATGCTTAACGTATAGCTCAACGTCTTTAGATATATTGTTACAGCGGTAGAGGGGAGTTCCACCTTCCTTTAAAGTTACGGGATCGATTTTAACCGGTAAGAGGCAACGATACTTCCAAACGCTCAAATTCTTTCCGTCAAGCTCGAAATCGATCTCGACATCTTCAAACCTAACCTCAAGCAATCCACCGCACTCGCAAGTGTACTTATCTTCATTATGCTCCTTACCGCATTCGATACACACAAGCCTATACATAGCCAAAGTTGTTCGGTAAGATAAAACGGTTTTGCATGGTAAAAGATAACAGTTGAGATGCAAACGAAATTCATGCCGTACGAGGACTTGAGGGAGTTCATGGAAAAGCTTGAAAGTGAGAACGAACTTGCAAGGATAAAGCATGAGGTTAGTCCAATTTTGGAGATGACCGAAATTGCTAATAGGGTCGTTAAAAATGGTGGAAAAGCTCTCCTCTTCGAGAATCCGAAGGGTTACGATATTCCCGTTCTCATGAACGCCTTCGGAACTGAGAAGAGAATGAAGATGGCTTTGGAGGTAAATAGGTTTGAGGAGATTGGGGAAAGGCTTTTGGAAATACTGAGGTTCAAGCCAGAAAGTCTGTTCGATGGATTGAAGGGTTTGAGCAAGGTTAAGGAGTTAACGATTTTCATACCGAAGAAGGTAAAGAGGGGGGCTTGCAAGGAGGTTGTTATGGAAAAACCAAACCTTCTTAAATTCCCCATCTTAAAGTGCTGGCCTAAGGATGGTGGGAGATTTATAACGCTACCGATTGTGATAACGAAAGATCCAGAAACCCAAGAGTTGAACGTTGGGATGTATCGAATGCAGGTTTTCGATGAGAAAACAACGGGAATGCACTGGCAGATTCACAAGCATGGAGCTTTGCACTACAAGAAGTTGAAGGAGATGGGAAAGGATAAGTTGGAGGTCGCGGTTGCCATTGGAGTTGATCCGGCAATTCTGTATTCGGCAACCGCTCCACTTCCAGAGAACTTCAACGAGTTCACCTTCGCCGGATTCATAAGGAGGGAGAGGGTTAAACTCGTTGAGTGCGAGACGGTTGATCTGTTAGTTCCAGCCAATGCGGAAATAGTTTTAGAGGGATACGTTAAGGTTGACGAGCTTAAAATGGAAGGGCCTTTCGGTGATCACACTGGCTACTACACACCCCCAGAACCTTACCCAGTGTTTCACGTTGAATGCATAACTCACAGAGAGAACCCGATTTATCATTCCACAGTGGTGGGAAAACCACCGATGGAGGATGCTTGGCTTGGGAAGGCAACTGAGAGGATATTTTTACCAATAATAAGGTTCATGATTCCCGAGATAGTTGACATAAACCTCCCAGTTGAGGGCTGTTTCCACAACTTGGCAATAGTTTCAATTAAGAAGAGATACCCCGGGCACGCCAAAAAGGTTATGTTCGCACTCTGGGGTTTGGGAATGCTCTCTTTAACGAAGATAATTGTGGTTGTTGACGATGACGTGAACGTTCACGACATGAGAGAGGTTGTTTGGGCTGTGACTACGAGATTCGACCCAGCTAGGGACGTGATAATAATACCTGACTGCCCGATAGACAGTTTAGATCATTCAACCTACAAACCGAACTTAGGAGGGAAGTTGGGAATAGATGCCACCAAGAAGTGGAGGGAGGAAGGTTACAAGAGGGTGTGGCCCGAAGTTGTAGAGATGAGCGACGATGTTAAAAAGAGGGTGGATCAAATCTGGGACGAGCTGAAAAAGGTCGTTTTTTAATTTACAATCACAATAGGTCTCTTGCACAGCTCAACGAACTTCTTTGCAACCTTGTCACTCCTGTTCATCTCAACGAAAATCTCAGCCGACTTAACAACACTTTTTCTGAAGTTTTCGTCTTCTATGAGCTTAATCAGCTTCTCCTTTAAGTCCTTAAGACCGTTGTAAACTACAGCTGGCTTGTAACCATTTATCTCTGGTAGGTTTTCGAAATGTCTTGTGTTAGGAACTACGGTTGGTGTTAAAGAACCTAAGCACTGGTAAAGGGTTGATGAAACAACGTAACCGTCCGTATTTTTCTTCGGTATCAAGTGAGCGTCAGAGTTGTGTAGATATTTGTATATCTCTTTCAAACTCAGCCTTTTAACCGTTTGAACCAAATAATTTCTATCGAAGGGTAGCAATTTGTCAGACCTAACTACGAGGTATTCGAGGTCGTAGATTTTGCTTAGCTCATCCAAAGCCCTCAAGTAATCGAGGTATTCGTCCATCGGTTGCCTTCCGAATGTGAAAAACCTGAGTTTATCTTCTGCAAACCTCCTATTTCCCCTGACGATCGGATGGCACGGATAGGGAATTACGACGACGTTGTCCGAATTCACCACCTCGAAGAACCTCTCATCGAAAACAACAATGCAGTTGAAAGTCCTTGGATTGAATCCGAACTCCTCCCTCCTCTGATCGTGAACGACGCATACCTTGAAATCCACGTGCTTTACGGCCCTCTCTATATCTCTGTGAGGTAGCAGTGGATAGGATTCGACTACAACGTAATCCAAGCTGGGCAAAGTTATGTCAAATCTGTTTCCAGCATCTCTTTCATAGTAACATCTGACGACGAACGGCTCGTCTTCACCGTATATTATGTGATGCCACTGCTTAACGCTCTTAGGTGCGAAAACGGTGACTTCGTGACCCATATCTATGAACTCCTTGGCAATCATCTCAGCGTGAAGCGAAATTCCGCAAATAGCTTTCCACCTCGATATTATGCCAATTCTGAGCGTCTCCATGCTTTTTTCTTTAATCTCTCGGAATATATGCCTTTTCTTGGAAAAGAGGTTTCTATAGCTTTCTTTAGTCGGAAAGAAACACTCTGTTGGAAATTATCCATAACTATCCCTACTGTCAAAGAATCAAGTTTTCAATTTCCTTTAGAACTTCGAGGAAGTTTTTCTCCTTAGAGGGTAAAATCCTGTCACTTACGTGCTTATGGTGCGGAAAAGTCTCGATTTCTCTATGATGGGGAGCGTTATCGTATCTGAAAACGAACCTATCGCCTCTCGTGTATTGAAATCTATACTTTAATCTATCCAACCCCCTATCGGTCTCTCTAATTAGTTCCAAGAATTCCAAGGTAGAACCATCCTTGAACACTATGCTTCCATGCAACAGGATCAAAGTGGACGACTTAACGTCAACATCTATGTCGTAAGATACAATAATTGGATTACCTTCCAACGTGTTTAAGATTTTGTTTAAATATTCTTTTGCTCGCACGATCTCAGCATCCTTTCTACGATCTCTTTGTCCTTCTCAAGCACCTTAAGAGCTTCGTATTCCGCTGCCCAGAGCATGAACTCTTGGGAATCTCCAAGTTCTCCCTTCTCAAATCTCTCATAGAATTCTTCACTGCTCATACCATACCTTTCCTCAAATTCTTTCAGCTTTTTTTCAGTCCTTCTAATACCATGTTCTATGATCCTAAGCTCCCTCTCCAAAGAGTTCCTTAAAATTACAAACTCCCTCTGGTTATAGGCAATCATTACCTTCACTTGGCTAAAGTATATTTAACGTTCACGTCGTGTACTCCGAATTCAGCCTAACGTAATCGTAGGTCAAATCACACCCATAGGCGTATCCACTACCTTCGCCAAGCTTCAAATCGATTACGAACTCGATCTCGTCGCTGTTCTCCATTATCCTCCTTGCAATACCCTCATTTCCCAAACCGTTTCCGTTTAAAACCAATTCAACTTCGCCAACCTTGCAACCGTTTTTGAACCCTAAGAGCTTCAAGTCCAAGTTTTCGTTGACATCAATTCCTGAGTAGCCCAAAGATGCAATTACTCTACCCCAGTTCGGATCGTTGCCAAAAACTGCGGTTTTAACAAGTGTGGATGAAACAACCGCCCTTGCACCTCTAAAAGCTTCCTCCTCGTTCTTCGCATTTAAAATCGTCACCTTAATAACCTTGCTCGCCCCTTCACCATCTCTAACTATCTGCTTCGCCAAATCGATGCAAACCCTCTTCAAACCCTTCAAAAACCTATCCCTACCAACTTCGCACTCCCCCTTAGCAATTAAAAGCACCATGTCGTTCGTTGACATATCACCATCAACGCTTATGGTGTTGAACGAGTATTTAACTGCAGTTCTCAACATACCTTTAAGCTCATCCGGCTCGAACTTTGCATCAGTGAATACGAAAGCTAACATCGTCGCCATGTTTGGATGTATCATTCCAGCACCCTTACAAACTCCAGCTATCTTGAAATCCTCTTTGTAGCTTGCAAACTTTGGGAATTTATCTGTGGTCATTATCGATCTTGCAAAGGCCATAGCTTTATCCTTACCACTTCCCAAACCTTTATAAACGTATTCAAACTTCTCCTCTATCCAATTCATGTCAAGCTGAACACCTATAACCCCGGTTGATGCTACCGCAACACTTTCAACTTCAGTTTTGAGCTTCTCAGCCAAAAGCTCGCACATCCTCTTTGCGTTATCGTAACCCCTTTTTCCAGTGAACGCATTTGCATTTCCGCTGTTTGCTATTATTCCTTCTATGTAACCTCTCCTCAAATGCTCCTCCGTCACGATAACGGAAGGAGATTTGAACTTGTTTTTAGTGAAAACGCCTGTGGCATTTCCCTCGCAAACAACAACGCCCAAACCCATTTTTCCCTCCTTTACTCCGTTACACCTTACGAGTTCGTGCATGCGGAAAGTTTACGGAAACTTTAAAATGTTACACTTAACTTTCGATGTGAAAATCGAAAGACCGAGGGGGACGAGGGACTTTTTGCCTGATGAGATGGAAAAGAGGAGGGCCATAGAGAGGGTTATGAGGAGAATTGCTGAAAGCTACGGTTACAGAGAGGTTTTAACTCCTACTTTCGAGCATTTAGAACTTTTTACGATAAAATCGGGTGAAGGAATAGTAGAGGAGATATACGCTTTCAAGGACAAAGGCGGAAGGGATTTGGCTTTGAGACCAGAACTAACCGCTCCAGTTATGAGGATGTTCGTGAACGAATGCACTGGGATGCCCAAACCTCTTAGGTTCTATTACTTCGCAAACTGTTTCAGATACGAGAGACCGCAGAGAGGAAGATACAGGGAGTTCTGGCAGTTCGGAGTTGAGTTGATAGGATCTAACTCCTATTTAGCCGACGTAGAGGTTATAAGCCTATCCTACGAGATAATGAAAACTTTGAAGTTGAAGTTCGATCTTCACATCGGTCACGTCGGATTGCTCAGGCACGTTTTGAGGGATTTGGATGAGAAAAAGGCTGAAAGAATAATGAGGTTGATAGACAAGAAAGACGTGGAAAATCTCGATAGATTCTTGGATGAGATCGGTAGGACTGAGCTCAAAGATGTTATTTATACCCTAATGGAGCTCGTTGGGGGTTTGGATGTTTTGGATGAGGCGAAAGAAATTGTGAGGGACTTCGACTTCAGTTACATCGAAAGGGTTGCCCAAACTTTGGAGAGTTTAGATGTGGAGTTCAAAGTCGATTTGGGTATTGCGAGAGGATTGGACTACTACACTGGAATTGTTTTTGAGGCTTATGCGGAGGGTTTAGGAGCTCAAAATCAGATTTGCGGTGGAGGAAGTTACAGATTGGCACACCTCTTCGGTGGAGAAGACACGCCAGCTACCGGCTTTGCACTCGGATTCGATAGAATTGCGGAAATATGCGAAATAGATGTTGAGAGGCCGAAAAAGGTCGTTGTGGTAAGTTTTAAGGGATTAGAAATTGAAGCTTGGAGAATTGCAAACATGCTGAGAGATAAAGCTGTCGTTGTGACCGATGTGATGGAGAGGAGTGTTAAAAGGCAGTTAAGCTACGCAAACGACATCGATGCTGATTACGCGGTTATAGTCGGTGAGAGGGAGTTGAAGGAGGGGAAGGTTACCATCAAAAACCTAAGAACTATGGAGCAAAGAACCGTGAAGATGGAGGAGCTTTTAAGTGAGTTATGAAAACGATCGTTAGCTTTGCTGGAGTCGATCCGAGTGGCTCAGCGGGAATGTTCGTCGATTTGGCTGTGATAAAATCTCTCGGATTTCATCCCGCTGGAGTCGTCACGTGTTTAACATATCAGAACACCTGCAAAGTGAAAGGAATTGTAAATCTGTCAAAACACGTTGAAAAGCAAGCGAGGGAGATATTTGAAGATTTGGACGTTGTTGGTATTAAGGTTGGCTTGGTTTTGGATGGATGTGAGGCAATTTCGAAGTTCATGAACGTTTTAAGTGTTGTCGATCCAGTAATGGTATCCACAACTGGATACAACTTCAACAACTTGAAGGTTTACAAATTCTTAGCAAAACGTTGTGACGTTATAACTCCGAACGTCGATGAGGCAATGGCTTTATCTGAATGCAAAATTAAAAGTTTGGAAGATGCCAAAGCTTGTGCAAGGGAAATAAGTAAAACCTACGGTTGTAGCGTTGTTATAACTGGTGGAAAACTTAAAGGTGTCGATGTCATTTACGATGGAAGGTTATACACGGTAGAATCAAAACTTCTGAATCGAGAGGTTAGGGGAACTGGATGCGTTTACAGTTCCGCATTGACGTGTTACCTTGCGAAAGGTTACGATTTGTATAGAGCTTGCAGGGAAGCAAGAAAAATTGTTTTGAATGCTGTTGAAAACAGCAAAAAGGTGGGGAGGTGTTTCGATGTCGTGAACATCCGCAACTGTTATAAACTAACCGATGTAAATAGTGGTTGAGCGCCGGTGGTGTAGCCTGGCTAACACAGGGGCCTGCCACGCCCCAGCCCCGGGTTCAAATCCCGGCCGGCGCATCCCTTCTAAAAAAACAAAAACTTAAAAAGGTAAACGTTGCGAGGGTTTATCGGTTCGAGGGTTGTGAGATGCCAAGCGAATACGTAGCTCACCACGTTAACATCGAGAACTGTGTCGGATGCAGGATGTGCGTTGAAGTTTGTCCGAGCGGTGCACTTAGTTCGAAGTTTAACGGAAACGTAGTTAAAATCTTGCTAAACGAAAAGGTTTGCACGGGTTGCGGTGCCTGCGTTGACACCTGCCCCTTCAACGTCCTCGAACTCATCCCGAGGGAGAAGGTTGAGAACTTCAAGATAGAGGTCGACGTTTTGAGGCCGGAAAAGATCGAGAAGAGGAAGTATTACATGATAGCGAGGAAGGTCGTTGACGTCAGCTACTGCACGGGTTGCGGTGCCTGCACGGTCTGCCCGCCGAAAGGTATAATATGGAGGGACGGTATAGTCGATTTTCCAGACTGGGTTAGAAGGTGTAGGGACTGTGCGATATGCATAAAGGTCTGTCAGAGGTATCTGGGAGTATTCAGAAGTGGATTGGGTGAATTCGTTTCCGCATTTAGTGCGAGGTCCAAGAGGTTTAAAGGGCAAGATGGGGGTATTGTTTCCGAATTCATAGCTTCAGCTTTGGAGATGGGTTTAATAGACACCGCTTTGGTCGTGGGAAGGGACGAGAGGTGGAAGCCAATAGTCGTTCACGTTAAGCATCCAGACCAGTTGAAGAACGAGAGGTTGAGGTATTCCAAATACAGTTTGGCTCCGATCTTACCCGAGCTGAACAGAATAATAAAGAGGGCCGAGAGGATCGCAATAGTTGGAACGCCTTGCATAGTAACGGGATTGAGACTCTTGCAGAAGGAGATCCCGCTTTACAACAAGGTCGTTTTGAGCATAGGTCTCTTCTGCATGAAGAACTACAGGTATTCAAGCTTGATGGAGTTTCTTCTCGAAAAGGGAGTTGAAGTTAAGGACGTGAAGAGGTTCGACGTAAAGAAGGGAAAGTTCATAGTCGAAACCGACGAGAAAAGGTTAGAATGGGACATCAGGGAGTTGGAGGAACACGTTTCGGAGGGATGCGAGTGTTGCAGGGACTTCACGTCCGTAGATTCAGACGTGAGCGTTGGAAGCGTTGGATCTCCTAAGGGTTATTCGAGCGTCTTGATTAGAAGCGAAGTTGCGAGGGAGGTTTACGATTACATGGTTGAAAGGGGTTACGTTGAGATCGGTGGAATAGATTTGAAGGCGATAGAAAAGCTTTGCAGGATTAAAGAGAGGAAGGCACTCAAAAGGGAGCAGGTCGTTCCCATTAGGTAAACGTTTTATTCAAAATCTCCCGATTTCTTTAGCATGGTCAGAGTCGTAGCAACAGGGACATTCGACATAATACATCCAGGACACATAAGGTATTTGGAGGAGGCTAAAAAGCTTGGGGACGAGCTTATAGTCATAGTTGCAAGGGAAAAGAACGTCAAACACAAGCCTAAACCGATAATTCCAGACGAGCAGAGGGTTAAAGTTGTTTCCGCATTGAAACCGGTTGATAAAGCAATATTGGGTGATGAGAACGATATTTTCAAGCCCATAATGGAGTTGAAACCAGATATAATAGCTCTGGGTTACGATCAGCATTTCGATGAGAAAAAGCTTGAGGATGAGTTGAGGAAGAGGGGTTTGAAAACCAAGGTTGTCAGAATCAAGGTTAAAGAGAATTGCGAGTTCTGTTCTTCGACTAAGATAATCAAGAGGATTGTCGATGTCGTTAAGAGTAGATTGAAGGAATACGAGGAGTTTTTCAGGAGGAGAGGAATGATTTAGGTAAGGGTTTTATAACACCTCCCAAAATTCTTGAAGTGTTTGAAGCGAAGAAGTTACCCACCGTCCTAACAGCTGAGGAGCTCTTGGACAAAGCCTTCGGTAGGGCATCGAAGGTTGGAGGTAGGAATCCGAGGGAGAGGGCTATAAACAAGCTTGCAACCGTTTCCAACGTTCTGAGGGATTACTTCAACAAGATCATCAAATCTCATCCAAGCTACGAAAACCTTCCAGACTTTTACAGGGAAATGATAGATCTAACCGTAGGGGTTAGAAGGATAAAGAAGGCTTTAGCCTCTCTCAACTGGGCCAACGAGATGATCCAGAAGATAATAAACAAGTCCGTTAGGGAAATCAAGGGGGGAAAGAATCCAGTTCAGGTTTTGAGATCAGCTTACGGCAGAATTTCATCGATAATTGAGCAGATAGACGAAGAGCTCAGATTTTTAAACGATCTGAAACGTAGGTTGAGGGAGATACCAGCTTTAACTGACGAACCCACGGTTGTAGTTGCTGGTTATCCAAATGTAGGTAAATCGAGTTTCGTTGCAAGGGTTTCGAGTGTAAAGCCAGAAGTTGCAAGCTATCCCTTCACAACTAAACAAATACATGTCGGTTACATAGAGCTGGAGAGGGGAAGGAGGATTCAGATAATAGACACCCCGGGTTTGTTGGATAGACCGCTTGAAAAGAGAAACGAGATTGAAAAGAAGGCTATTCTCTGCCTAAAACACGTTGCGGATTGCATACTCTTTATAATAGACCCTACGATGGATTTGGAGCCACAGTTAAAGCTTTTGGAGGAGATTAAAGAGAACTTCGAAGTTCCAGTTATAGTTGCCTACAGCAAGGCTGATTTACACGACAAGAGGGATTTACCAGCTTTTTCGAGCGTTACTGGTGAGGGGATCGATGAAATCGTTAGAAAGATTAGGGAGGTTTTGGGAGTTTAAACCTTAAATATTGTTGATATACTCCAAGCATGAGTAAGGTCGTTTTGTCATACTCTGGTGGGTTGGATACTACGGTAGCGATATTCCTTCTAAAAGAGAGATACGGCTTCGATGAGGTTGTGACAGTAACGGTTGACATAGGACAGCCAGAAGAGGATGTAAGGGAGGCTGAGGAAAGGGGAAAAAAGTATGCTGACAAGCACTACACGATAGATGCAAAGAGAGAATTCGTGAACGCTCTTATGCAGTTGATAAAGGCCAACGGAGAGTATGAGGGTTACGTTTTGGGCACGGCTTTGGCGAGACCGATAATAGCTGAGAAGGTTGTTGAAGTGGCTAAGAAGGAGAACGCAGATGCGATAGCTCACGGATGCACGGGAAAGGGAAACGACCAGCTTAGGTTTGAAAACGTCTTTTATCAACACGGTTTCAAGGTTGTAGCTCCGATGAGAGAGCTGAACCTTACGAGGGAGTGGGAGATCGAATACGCTAAGGAGAAGGGGATAGAGATACCGGTAACGAAGGAAAAGCCTTATAGCATAGACGAAAATCTCTGGAGTAGGAGTATAGAGGGTGGTAAGCTGGAAGACCCGACTTTTATACCACCGGAGGACGTTTGGGAGTGGACAAAAAATCCTAAGGATGCACCAGACGAACCAGAAATAGTTAAGATAGATTTCGAGAAGGGAGTTCCGATCGCTTTGAACGATGAAGAAATGGATGGACTTGAACTCATAAGGAGGTTGAACGAGATAGGGGGAAGGCATGGAGTTGGAAGGACCGACATAATAGAGGACAGAGTTTTGGGTTTGAAGTCGAGAGAGTGTTACGAACACCCAGCCGCAACAATACTGATAACTGCCCACAGGGATTTGGAGAGGTTGGTTTTGAGTAGGAGGGAGTTGAAGTTTAAGAGGTTCGTTGAGGAGGAGTGGGCCGAACTGGTTTACTACGGATTGACAAACGATCCCCTCTTCGATGCCCTCAACGCTTTCATAGATAAGACTCAGGAGAGGGTTAACGGCTGGGTTAAGGTGAAGCTGTTCAAGGGAAACGTAACCCCAGTCGCAAGGTATTCCGAATACTCCCTCTACAAGCCAGAACTCACGTCGTTCGACACGACCTTAGTGGATCAGAGGTTTGCGGAAGGTTTTTCAAGGTTTCACGGACTGCAGGGGAGGATATACAGGGAAGTTATGAAAAGATATTAATGATTAAAATTAATAAATATTTATAAATCATAAATCTTACTTAAATCAACTATATTTCTGTTTTGTTCAAGATTCTCAAGATAATTTTCGATTGCTTTAACAAGAATTTCTGCACGTTTCTTTAAGAAGGTATTGTATTTACTAACTTTGAACAAATCTTGATCAAGAGGTATAAGATGTCTCTTTAGGTCTTTATCTGCCACACTCAACTCTTGTAAATAGTGGTATGGTTCTTTATCTCCAATTTTCTTGTTGGTTGTAGAACTAATGATTACACAATTCGGTAGTAAATCCGTTTTTTCAGTTGTGTATTTTTTAAGCAATTTTTTAGGGAAAACGTGGTGTTTCTCCATATCATTATCGGTTACTTTAAGATTCTTTTCAATGAAATCTCGTGCATCCGTTTTGAAGCATAAGATTTTTAGAAACGTTGCTAATCTACTCCTAAACGAATTACCTACTAATTCCTCAATAGATGGGGGTGATAAACCTCTACACAACTCTTCTATTGCACTGGACAGATACTCTGATTTTTCTACCTTCTCAAGATCCGACATAGCAGGGCCATATCCGCCATAAGCTCTCGCAATTCTAAGTAAGAACCATTTAAATACGAAAGGTAGTCTATCCTTAAAGTCCACGCCAAACTTGTGATATAGCCGACACAATATAATAAATGGTTTTAGGTCTCCTAAGTCCTTGGGTGTAATTCCAAACTTCTCTTTAATATCTCTAAAGACTTCGCATATTATAATTTTAGTTTTACCCCAAGTTTCTTTGATTTCACTTGGCTTTTTTCTTAAAATAGATTCAAGTCTGGGGTCTTTAGGTTCAGCTATGGCGGAAAATATTTGAAGTATTCCAGATTTGTATTTTTCAGCTTCAGTTATATATCCCCCACCTATTAAGTCATTAACAAACTTATCAAAGTCATCTTTAAATTCTCTCCAAGCAAAACCAACGAGTCTCGTTATTATGACATCAGATATCTTTACTTCAACACCACCCCTATTTATTCTCTCAAATATTTCCGTTACATGTGCAAAGTCGCTAAAATGTTCAGGAATGATATAGCAATGAACTTCGTAGTTCTTTATTTTTGTTTTTAAATCATAAAATAAATCTATCAAATTATCTTTATCAACATTCCACTTATAGCTATATTCTTCCGCTAATTTTGTTGGAGACTCCTCTCCCAAGATTCTTGTAATCGGACAAAGTTTATCAATGTTTTTGGCGGTTATTTGATCGAATAAGAATTCATTGTTTTCAATATACACACCAATACTGCATCTCTTTTTTATTTCTTTCCATAACGATTTACTCTTTGCATCTCTGCGATACCATTTAGGCGTTTTGTCAAATATAAGGCACATAGACGTTATTCTCTGCAAGCCATCCACGATATATTTGACATTTTCATTGGGTCTCCTCCAAAAGATGAGCATTCCAATTGGATAACCTTTATATATGCTATCAACAAACTCCGCTACTCGTTTAGCGTCCCAAACAAATGCTCGTTGAAATTCGGGAGTTTCTACTCCACCACTTTCAGCTTCGTTAACTAACTCGAAAATCTTTTTGTTCTCGTATGCCATACAATTAAGTGTTTACACTTTTAAAGAATTTAAATTTATCCTTTAATCGCGTATGCTATAGCTGTTCCCTCAGCTACGAGCTCTTCACCCTTAAAAACCTTGAGGATGCAGAACTTTACCCTTTTACCTCCCCCTTCAATTTTCGCCTCAGCGGTAAGTTCGTCTCCTTCAAAAGCTGGCTTGATGAAGTTCATGTTCACGTTTATCGCAAGCCTCGAAGTGTCGTAGTTTACAGCCAAGCCGAAAGCGGTATCCGCTAAGGCGAATATAAACGCACCGTGTGCTGTCCCGTGAACGTTCAAAAACTCCCTTCTAACCTTACCCCTAACCTTGGCGAATCCCTCTCTAACTTCCAAAACCTCGATTCCAAAGATGTCCATCATCTTATCAACCTCTAAAGAGGTTGACCTCAATCCCCCTCCCCAAACTTAACGCTTTCTCGTAAACGACCTTTGCAACCGCTATATCTTGAATTGCCAACCCGGTTGAGTCGAAGATCGTTATTTCATCGTCCCTCTCCCTTCCAACCTTGATTCCAGCGACAATCTCCCCCAAGCTTGCGTGTATATCTTCTGGCTTTAAAATTCCTTTGGAGATTGCGACGTTTATCTCCCCACCGTGAATTGCCTGTTCGTAATCGTCAACAACTATCTTGGCTCTCAGCAAAATCTTTTCATCCAACTCCTGCTTTCCTGGAGCATCCGCACCGACGGCGTTAATATGTGTTCCTTCTTTAATCCATTCGTTCATGACGACGGGTTTCCTTGAGGGAGTGGTTGTCGTCAAAACGTCGCAGTCGCAAACGTCCTCTATAACCTTAAACTCCGCATCCACCCAATTCCTGCAGAACTCTACGAATCTTTCCGCATTCTTCTCGTTCAGATCGAAGGCCTTAACCTTTTCTATCTCAAAAACCTCCTTTAAAGCCAAGAACTGAGTGTAGGCCTGCCTACCGCAACCTACAAACCCGAAAACCTTGCTGTTCTTCCTTGCGAGGTATTTACTTGCAACGGCACTACCTGCACCGGTCCTAAAGTTCGTTATGTATGTAGCGTCCATTATGGCAAGTGGATAACCCGTTTCTGGATCGTTGAGTATTAGGACAGCCATTACCGTGGGTAAACCCCTCTTAGGATTTTCCGGATGTGAATTTACCCACTTTATCCCTGCGTAGCCCATAAGAGATGCGGGCATCGCCCTTAAATCTCCCTTCTCAAAGTTCAGGTAAACCTTTCTGGGCATCTGAGTCAAACCCTTCCCGTGAAGTTCAAAAGCTTTTTCGACGATATCTATGGTCTCTCTCATAGTTAGAATATCCCTAACGTCCTCGTATGTTATTATCAGAGTTTTCATGAATGTCGAACTTTGAGAAGTGTTTTAATTTCTTCGATTTAAGGTAGAGCATGAGATACGCATACCGCTTACTACATCCAAGACCAGCTTTGGTCGTCGTTGCCGGACACGAGAAAGTAAATGCAATGGCTTTAGCATGGCACATGCCGGTTGAAGAGAATAAAGTTGCAATTGCGGTTGATAGAGAAAACTACACCTACGAGCTAATCGAAAGATTCAAAGAGTTCACATTAAACGTTCTTTCCATAGACGATGCAGAACTGATCTGGAAGGTCGGAACCACAAGCGGGAGAGAAATGGATAAGATCAATGAGTTTAGAATAGAGCTTGAAAATGGGGTTAAGATAAAAACACCTCACATGAAGAACTGTTTGGGCTACTTAGAATGTAAGGTATTCGAGGAGGTTAAGCTTGAGGAGCATTCGGTTTTCTTTGCGGAGATAGTTTACGCTAAGGCTAAGAAGTTTTTCAAAGAAGTTTGGCTTGAAAATGCAAGGGTTGCAATGCATGTAGGTAAGAGGTTCTTCACGACGAACTCGAAATACATTGAACTTTAGGAACTACCGCTCTCCAACCACCCAAATCGACAACCTCAACTTCGAAATCGAAGGTTTCACTCAAAATTTTTGAGTCGATCTCGTTTGGCCTGCAAACCCTCAAAATTCTACCGTCTTTCATCAAAGCTATCCTGTCGCAGAAGTTTATTGCCAAACTCAAGTCGTGAAAGGTTGCTATTACCGTTAAACCTCTCTCCGAAAGTTTCTTTAAGAGCATCATAACCTCGATCTGATGCCTTACGTCCAAGTGAGAGGTTGGTTCGTCCAAAAGTAGAACCTTGGGTTCTTGAGCCAAAGCCTTTGCAATTAAAACCCTCTGCTTTTCTCCACCGCTCAAATTTCTCACGACATCATCGCTTGGACAGTTCAAGGATTTCAAAACCCTATCAACCACCTCCCAATCCCTTTTGGATTCGAAAATTCTGATGTAGGGTATTCTACCCAAAGCAACAAAATCCCTAACCTTTAAGTTCAAGTTTAAATCGAACTCCTGAGGAACAACTCCCAAAATCTTAGCCAATTCCTTAAGATTTATACCGTCTATCTCCCTTCCGTCCAAGTAAACGCAACCTTCCTTGGGGTAGAACTTCGCTATTGCCCTTAGAAGTGTTGTTTTACCGCTCCCATTCTTTCCCACTATTCCGAAGAACTCCCCTCTTCTTATCGAAACGTTAACGTCTTCGAGCACAGTTCTACCATCTAAAGTAACCTTGAGATTTTTTATTTCGATCTGCACAATTAAAGTGACAACGAAAAACGTTTAACCTTTCCCGTAACATTGAGGTTATGCAACTAAAGCTCACCGATTTTATAAAAGAAAAAGATATTAAAGAGAAATTTGAAGATAAAGGGAACATCCTTCTTGAGGAAATAAAGGAGTATCATGCTAACCTCATTAAAGAGCTTGAGAAAGCTTACGAGATTGCAAAAAAGGCGAGATCGAAGCTTTTAGATCCCTCACCAGAGGTTGAGATACCGATTGCAAGGAACATGGCTGAAAGAGTTGAGAAGTTGATGGGTATCGAAGGTTTGGCTAAGAGAATTCAAGAGCTTGAAGATGAGGGTTTGAGTAGAGAGGAAATTTGCTTTAAAATTGCTGAAGAGATAGTCGAGGGTAAGTTCGGTAAATTCGATAGGGAGACAGCCTTAGACAAAGCCATAAGGGTTGCCGTCGCTATTCAAACTGAAGGTGTCGTTGCTGCACCAATTGAAGGAATTGCGAAGGTTAAAATTGATAAGAACGATGATGGATCGGAGTTTTTAAAGATTTACTACGCTGGGCCCATAAGGAGTGCTGGAGGAACCGCACAGGTCGTTTCGGTTTTGGTTGGAGATTACGTTAGGAGAAAGATAGGATTGGATAGATACAAGCCAACGAAGGAGGAAATTCTGAGGTATTGCGAGGAGATTCCCCTATACAAAAAGGTTGCGAATTTACAGTATTTACCGAGCGACGAGGAGATCAAGCTGATAGTTGAGAACTGCCCGATTTGTATAGACGGAGAGCCAACTGAAGACGTTGAGGTTTCGGGTTACAGGGATCTGCCAAGGGTTGAAACCAACAGAGTCAGGGGAGGAATGTGTCTGGTTATAGCTGAGGGAATTGCTTTGAAAGCTCCAAAACTCAAAAAGATGGTTGAAAAGCTCAAAATAGATGGATGGGAATGGTTAGATAGACTGATAAACAAGGATTTTGAAAGGGAAGAGGTCGTGAAGTTTACAGATGCGAACTACAAACCGAAAGAGGAGGAAGAGGAAGATGAGAGCATTGAGAGGGAGAAGGAAGAATCTCAGGACGTAAAGCCGAAGGATAAGTATCTATCAGATATAGTGGCTGGAAGGCCAGTTTTTAGCCATCCCTCAAGGAAGGGAGGTTTTAGACTCAGATACGGGAGGGCGAGGAATTCGGGATTTGCAACCGTAGGGATAAACCCAGCCACGATGGTTATATGCGATGAATTTATAGCCATAGGGACACAGCTGAAGGTCGAAAGACCGGGAAAAGCTGGTGGAGTTGTTCCAGTAACCACAATAGAAGGACCAACCGTCAAATTGAAGAACGGTGATGTCGTTAAAGTGAACGATTACAGAACAGCTTTGACTTTGAAGGATGAAGTTGAGGAGATAATAGATTTGGGAGAAATACTGATAAATTACGGAGACTTTCTGGAGAACAACCACCCCCTTATGCCATCAAGCTACTGTTACGAGTGGTGGATTCAAGAGGTGAGAAAGAAAGGTGTCGAGGGAGATTTCAGAAAGATAGACGAAGAGACTGCTTTAAAGCTGTGCGACGACTACGGAGTTCCTCTCCATCCAGATTACACCTACCTATGGCACGACATAAGCTTGGAAGATTACATCTATCTGAGGGAATTTGTTTCGAAGGGTAAGGTGGACGGGAAAATGTTAGTTTTGGATTACGATGAGAGGGCTAAGAGAATTTTGGAGGATTTGCTTGTTGAACACAAGGTTAGAGACAACAGAATAATAATAGAGAAGTGGAAGGTTTTGGTGAGGTGCTTGGGTTTAACATTCGATTTGAGGAAGGTGAACATAGAATTTGATGGCGAAGACGTTTTAAGCGTTATTAGAAAACTCTCTGGGTTGGATGTTAGAGCCAAAGCTCTGACGAGGATAGGGGCAAGGATGGGAAGACCAGAGAAGTCTAAGGAGAGAAGGATGAGCCCACCGCCCCACATACTGTTTCCGTTGGGTTTGGCTGGTGGAAAGCAGAGAAACGTTAAAGAGGCGATAAAGAGCAAAGCTGAGGTCGAGATAAGTTTGAGGAGATGTAAAAAGTGTGGAAGGGAAGGATTTTGGCTTAAGTGCGAGTGCGGTGGTGAGACTGAACAGCTCTACTACTGCTCAAAGTGCAAGTTAAAGACGAGAAGCGAAATCTGTCCAAACTGTAAGGGAGAAGCTAAACCGTTCGTTAAGAGGGATGTAAACGTTAAAGAAATTTACGAAAGGGCTTTGAAGAACTTAAACGAATGGGACAGCTTTGAAGTGGTGAAGGGAGTTATAGGAATGACTTCAAAGTGGAAGATTCCGGAGAGAATGGAGAAGGGAATCTTAAGGGCTAAGCATGGTGTCTTTGTGTTTAAAGATGGGACAATCAGATACGACATGACTGATTTACCCCTAACGCACTTCAAACCTAAGGAGATTGGTGTGAGCGTCGAAAAGTTGAGGGAGTTGGGATACAAGCACGACTATTTGGGGAACGAACTTAGGAACGAGGATCAGATCGTGGAATTAAAGCCTCAAGATATAGTTATCTCAAAGAGCTGTGCGGAGTATTTGGTTAAAGTGGCAAACTTCATAGACGATCTCTTGGTAAAGTTCTACGGATTAGAGCCTTACTACAACGTTAAAAAGCCAGAGGATTTGATAGGACACTTGGTTATTGGACTTGCCCCACACACATCCGCAGGAGTTTTGGGTAGGATAATTGGGTTTGTTGACATGAACGCATGCTACGCACACCCCTATTTCCACGCCGCTAAGAGGAGGAACTGCTTTAGTGAGGATACCGAAATCTTAGCGGAAATTGACGGTGAAGTTAAAAGGATCACGGTGAAGGAACTTTACGAGTTGTTTGAGAACGAGAGGTTCGAAAAAGGGGTATGGATAAAGGATAAGCCGA
Source organism: Archaeoglobaceae archaeon (assembly GCA_027036775.1). Taxonomy (GTDB): domain Archaea; phylum Halobacteriota; class Archaeoglobi; order Archaeoglobales; family Archaeoglobaceae; genus Archaeoglobus_B. The sequence continues at coordinate 151,014 of JALWDS010000001.1, forward strand.
AGGTCAAGGTTAAGGTTTTCTCGTTCGATCCTGAAGGAGGGGAAGTCGTTTTAACGGATGTCGTCGATGTTATTAAAGCGGAAGCTCCAGAACATCTGATAGAGGTCGAACTTGAAGGTGGAAGGAAGTTCAAAGTCACCCCCGATCACTTCGTTTTAACTTATGAAGGTAAAATTGTCAAAAAGAGGGCTTTTGAAGTTAAAGAGGGAGATTTGATGATACTACCAGTTGTAAAGTTTGAGGAAGTTGATTTAGAAGAGATTGATCTTCTTGAGGAGTTTGCGAAGCATAAGGATTTACACGATATTGTAACGGTTAGAGGTGCAAAAAGCTTTTTAGAAAGGATTATGTCTAAAGAGGAGAAGGGTAAGTTCTACGACAGACTAAGGCACAACTCGATAACGCTTGGAGAACTCATAGAAATTTTAAATTCTAAGTCGATGAGCTTAAAGGACGTTCCCAAGGATGTTTTCATCGCAGTTAAGAGGGATAGCGTTAAGATTAAGAGGTTCGTCAAATTGAACCCTCTACTTAAACTCTTGGGATACTACTTGGCTGAAGGTTACGCAAGAAGTAATGGAAGCTGTTATCAAGTTGTCTTCTCAAGCGATGACGAGTTCGTTAAGGAGGATATAAGAAAAGCTGTTAAAGAGGCTTTTGGAAACATCAAACTGTACGAAAAGGACAAGATTATAATCTGTTCGAGGATAATTTACCTTCTATTTACGAGAATTCTCAAAGCTGGTAGCAACGCACACAATAAAAGAATTCCAAGCTTAGTATTCAAACTTCCAAGGAATAAGGTCAAGATTTTGCTGAGCGCATACGCCTCTGGAGATGGAACGTCTCTAAAAACAAAGCCAAGGGTAAGTCTTTACAGTGCAAATCTGTCCCTACTTAGAGATATCGAACTTCTTTTAATTTCTAAGTTTGGAATAAAGTGTTACTTTACCGTCGACAAAAATGCAAACAGAGGAAACAGCGTAGTTGTCAGATACTACCAAAAGAAAGGTCGTAAACCGCCCAAATCTACGGTCTACTCTCTAAACGTATGTGGAATTTACTACGATGTGTTTTATAGAGATATTGGGTTTACACTACCGAGAAAACAGGAAATTTACGATTTACACGAGAACAGAAGGCATTTGAACGATAGAAGCAGGGTTGATTACGGATGGCTACTTAAAGTTAAAAAGGTTAGATATATAAAAAATGCAGATAAATTCGTTTACTGTTTAAACGCTAAAGATTACCACAACGTATTGGTAAACGACTACATAGTCACAGCACAATGTGACGGAGATGAAGATTCTGTTATGCTTTTGTTGGACGGACTGCTAAACTTCTCCCGCTACTTCCTCCCAGATAAGAGGGGTGGGCAGATGGATGCCCCGCTTGTTCTAACTGCGATAGTCGATCCAAGGGAGGTTGATAAGGAAGTCCACAACATGGATATCGTTTCTCAGTATCCCTTGGAGTTTTACGAGGCGACAATGAGATACGCTGATCCCAAAGATGTGAGCATTGAAAGGGTTGAAGATAGACTACCGACGGATTACAGATTTTGCGGGCTTAAGTTCACTCACGATACCGAAATTGGGTGCGGTGTCAAGGAGAGCAAATACAAATCCCTTAAGAGCATGCAGGATAAGGTTAAAGCACAGATGAGCTTGGCCGAGAGGATTAGAGCAGTAGATGAGCACGACGTTGCGGAGAGGGTTTTAACCTGCCACTTCCTCCCAGATATAATAGGAAACCTGAGGGCATTCTCAAGGCAAGAGTTCAGATGCGTCAACTGCAATGCGAAGTATAGGAGACCTCCATTGACTGGAAAATGCGTTAAGTGCGGAGGGAAGTTAACATTAACAGTTCACAACAGCTCCATAACAAAATATTTGGGTGTATCCAAGGAACTCTGCGAAAGATACGACGTCAGCGAATACACGAAGCAGAGGTTGATACTCGCCGAATTGGAGATCAAATCTCTGTTTGAGAGCGATGTCAGGAGGCAGGTGACCCTCTTTGATTGTCGTTAAGGTTGGGGGTTCCGCGTTAACTGATAAAAAGGGATTTAAAAAGGCAAAACTTGAGGCTATAGAAAGTTTGGCGAGGCAGATAGCGGAAGTCAATCCCAACCATTTTATTTTGGTTCACGGTGCAGGCTCTTTTGGTCATCCCTTCGTCGTTGAATACAGGCTTAAGGAGGAAAAGAACCTTGAAGGGATAGTGAGGGCACACATGTCTTGCGTTGAGCTGAACTCCATAATTTGCAACGTCATGCTCGAACACGGGTTAAAACCGTTTCCAATACATCCGCTCCAGAGCTTCAGGTTGAGGAACGGTAAAATTTCTTTCGACGTTAGAGTCTTTGAATTTGCTCTTAAAGAAGGATTCATACCCGTTACGCATGGGGATATGGTTTACGATGAGGTTAAGGGTTCTTTTGAAGTTCTTTCTGGAGACGACATAACGCTTGAACTCGCAAGGGTCTTCAAAGCGGACAAGGTAGGTTTCGCCACGGACGTTAAGGGAGTTTACGTGAAGGGTAGATTGGTTAAAATCGTTTCTTGGAATGATTTGGATCACTTGGGGTTTTCGGATGGTATTGACGTTACTGGAGGAATGAGGGCTAAGGTTGAGAAGATTTTGAGAAGCGGTATCAAGGCGAGGATTTTCAGCTTGGACGAGCTTAAGGAATTTCTAACGTGCGAGGACGTTGGAACTCTCGTCGGAAACGTTTTATAATGTGGTAAGAATGGATTGGCGTGAAGACGTCGGATAGAAAGTTGGATCACATCGAAATCTGCTTAAAAGAGAATGTTGAATCGAGTTACAACGGGTTTGAAGACGTCATGCTAATCCATAAGGCCATTCCCGAGATAGATTACGACGAAATAGATACGACCTTGGAATTCTTTGGCAAAAAGCTGTCCGCACCGTTTATAGTTGCATCGATAACGGGAGGACATAAGAGGGCGGTAGAGATAAACAGAAACATAGCGATAGCTGTGGAGAACTTGGGATTGGGGATGGGAGTGGGAAGTCAAAGGGCTGGAATAGAGGGAGGAGACTTGGAGAGCTTCACCGTTGTAAGGGAATATGCCGAAAAGTCTTTTATCTACGCCAACATAGGGTTGCCCCAAATCATAAGGGATTTGGAGTTCGCTGAGAAGGCCGTAGAGATGATAGATGCGGATGCTCTGGCAATTCATTTAAACTACCTGCAGGAGGCAATCCAGCCCGAAGGAGACAGGTTTTCGAGGGGAGCTTACGATGTTATTGAGGAGGCCTGTAAGAGTTTGAAGGTTCCAGTGATTGTTAAGGAGACCGGAGCGGGTATTAGGAGGGACGTCGCTTTAAAGCTCAAATCTTTGGGAGTTTCGGCTTTGGATGTGGGTGGAAAGGGAGGGACTAGTTTCAGCGTTGTGGAGTCTTACAGATGCGACGAACGCATGGCAAAGATTGGGAGGGACTTCTGGGACTGGGGAATTCCCACAGCCTATTCGATTTTGGAGTGTTACGACGTTCTACCAGTTATTGCAACTGGAGGAATAAGGAGTGGTTTGGATTTGGCAAAAGCTCTGGCTTTGGGTGCGGTGATAGGTAGTTCCGCCCTGCCAATATTGAAGGAGGCCGTAAAGGGTTACAGGGAGGTTGAAAGTTACTTGAGATACGTCATCGAGGGTTTAAAAGTTGCGATGTTTCTCACGGGTTGCAGGAGGGTTGAAGATTTGAGACGTGTGGAGATATTTATATACGGTAGGCTGAAAGATTGGCTTGAGGTTAGGGGTTACAACGTATCAAAACTGTGCTTCAAGAGGTGAAAGCATGCTCAGAGAAGAGATTTCAAGGAGGGCAAGAATTGTTGAGGACGCTATATGGAGGTTTTGTAAGGTTGGAGAGCCCAAGGGACTATACACTGCAAGCTACCATCTGATCAAAGCTGGAGGAAAAAGACTGAGACCCGTTTTGACTTTGCTGTGCTGTGAGGCGATAGGTAAGGATTGGGAAAACGTTCTTCCCTCGGCGGTTGCGATAGAGCTCATACACAACTTCACGCTCATTCACGACGACATAATGGACAGAGACGATTACAGGAGGGGTGTTAAAACCGTTCACAGGCTTTTCGGTGAACCTACCGCAATTTTGGCTGGAGACACACTTTTCGCTCAGGCCTTCGAGGTTCTATCGAAGTGCAAGGTCGATTCGAGAAATCTGGTTAGGGCCTTTGAAGTTGTCGCGGACGTTTGCGTTAAGATCTGTGAAGGGCAATACATGGACATGGATTTCGAGAAGAGAGACGACGTGAGCGTTGAGGAGTATTTGGAGATGGTCAAGAGGAAAACCGCAGTTTTAATAGCCTGCTCGTGCTCCCTTCCGGCCATACTCTACGGTGAGAGGATATACGAAAAGGCACTCTGGAACTTCGGTTTGAACTGCGGAATAGGGTTTCAGATTCACGACGACGTTCTGGACATAGTGGGTGGAGATAGGATTGGAAAAGACTGGTGTAGCGACTTGGTTGAGGGTAAAAAGACCATAGTTTACCTAAAGGCGAGAGAGATGGGAGTCGATATAGATATCTTCGGTAAGGGAAAGGCAAGCGATGAGGAAAAGATGAAAGCTGTTGAAAAGCTTAAGGAGTGCGGGGCGATAGATTTTGCCTCAAAAATGGCCAAAGAATACGTTGAGATGGGTAAGAGGTATCTTGAGGTTTTACCGAATTCGAAAGCGAAGGATGTTCTCATTCAAATTGCGGATTACCTCGTTACGAGGGAGTATTAGTTTAATCCTAATTAAAGAGATTTTTCCCATTATTTAGGAAAACGTTTAAATAACGAGAAAATCCCAATGGGCTATGAAGAAGATCGTTCTCGACGAAAACGAAATGCCAAAGAGCTGGTACAACGTAATACCAGATTTGCCAGAACCCCTCCCACCTCCACTGCATCCCGTTACTAAAGAACCAGTAAAGCCCGAGGACTTAGAGCCGATATTCCCAAAAGCCCTGATAGAGCAGGAGATGAGTGGTGAGAGATGGATAAGGATTCCAGAGGAAGTTAGAGAAGTTTACAGAATTTGGAGACCCACACCACTTATAAGGGCGGAGAGACTTGAGAAGGCTTTAAAGACTCCAGCGAGAATATACTTCAAGTACGAGGGTGTAAGCCCTCCGGGGAGTCACAAACCGAATACAGCGGTAGCTCAAGCCTACTACAACGCTAAGGAAGGCGTTGAAAGGTTAACGACTGAAACTGGTGCTGGTCAGTGGGGTTCCGCTTTGTGTTTCGCCTGTAAGCTGTTCGATTTGAAGTGCACGGTTTACATGGTTAAGGTCAGTTACATGCAGAAACCCTACAGAAGGGTTTTGATGGAAACGTGGGGTGGGGAGGTAATTCCGTCGCCATCCGAAAGAACCGAAGTTGGTAGGAAAATTTTGGAGAAAGACCCTGAAAATCCCGGTAGCTTGGGAATTGCGATCAGCGAAGCTATAGAGGATGCGGTAAAGCATGAAAACACCAAATACAGCTTGGGAAGTGTTCTAAACCACGTTTTGATGCATCAAACGATCATAGGATTAGAGGCTAAAAAACAGCTTGAATCCATCGGTGAAAAGCCAGATGTAATAGTGGGTTGCGTTGGAGGAGGTAGCAACTTCGCCGGTTTGTGTTATCCGTTTATAAGAACCGCACAGAAGGACGGAATTAAGATAATAGCGGTAGAACCCAAAGCCTGTCCAACTTTAACGAGGGGAGAATACAGATACGATTACGGAGATACAGCTGGTTTAACGCCCCTACTGAAGATGTTCACTTTGGGACATACCTTCATACCTCCACCGATTCACGCCGGTGGTTTGAGGTATCATGGAGACGCCCCAACTCTTTGTCTACTCGTTAAGCACGGATTGATTGAGGCAAGGGCTGTAGGGCAGATTTCAACCTTCGAGGCTGGAGTAATGTTTGCAAGGTATGAGGGAATTGTTCCAGCACCAGAAACCAACCACGCAATAAGGGTTGTAATAGATGAAGCTATAAAGGCGAGGGAGGAGGGAGAAGAGAAGGTTATTCTGTTCAACTTCAGCGGTCATGGATTGTTGGATTTGCAAGCCTACGACGACTATTTGAGCGGTAAGCTACAGGATACTTAAAATTTTTACAACGGTAACCTTTAAATTCACATCGGTATCATTAACAATCGGTGCCGCCGTAGCTTAGCTGGTAGAGCGTCGGCCTGTTAAGCCGATGGTCCCAGGTTCGAATCCTGGCGGCGGCGCTAATCTATCTATACAGCCATGTTTTTTGAAGAAAAGCAAAGTTAATCCAATTTCGATGTCCATTATCAGCAAAACAAAGCTCAGCATTCTCAAAGAACTATCCAAGCAACCCCTTCACGGTTATGCACTTGCAAAAAAGCTCAACATCACAATTTCATCGATCTATGCCCACCTATCCGAACTTGAACGTTATGGCTTTGTAACCCATGCAATCTACGAACGCCGTAAAGTCTATTACATCACCGAAAAAGGGAAAATCTTGCTTAATTTACTTTCCAAATGAATAAAACCAAATAAATCAAAGCAGGTAACCGCAGTCGAACATTGAAGTTAAATCCAACTCGAAAGCGACAACTGGATTCTGTATATCAAACCTCTCCAAAACCTCTGGATGTATCTCGCCAAACACGCCGACTTTACTTCCATCAACCACGACGTTAGCCCTTCTCCCCTCTATGAAGGCTTTATCGTCGCTCTCAACAACTTTCCACTCAACGTTCAGCTCTCTCATAACCGCCTGAACCACACTCCTTATTTCAGCAAAGTTGGCCCTCGAATGTGTTATGCAACACGCCAACCTCAACCTATTTTTCATTCCAACGACAACGTCTCCAACCTCAAAGATCTTCTGAGGCATTGAATGATGCTTGTTCACAGCCAAAACTTCGAGGAGTTTAGGTATGAGGTCGGTTCTAACAATCGTATGGTCTTCCGTGAGGGGTTTCATCAATGGGACGTAGTTCTCCCAAGGTTTTGCTGTTCTGTTCATGTATTCGTATTGAACCCTCTCGTTCGTCAACGTGAAGGTTACAACCTCCAAAAATCCCAAACCTATCATGATCTCCTTCACCAAATCTCTCAGATCGTTCCAAGGATGGCTCTTACCTATTCCCATAGTTTTCGGATACTCTGGCTCAATCCTATCGTATCTGTGACCGATCGCAATATCCTCGATAACGTCCCACTCGTGCATAACGTCCGCCCTGTATGGTGGAACGAGAACTTTGACAAAATCGTCGTAAATCTCGACACCGAACCTCATCCTCTCCAAAGCGAGCTTTATCTCCTCATCGCTCAACTCAAAACCCAAAAGCCCAAAGATTTCTTCCTTTCTGACCTCCATGATCTTGGGACTCAGATCTGGGGATACGTAAGTCCTATCGGGATAAATCACTTCAACAGATTCGATCACACCACCCCTATCCGCAAGCATAGTTGCAAGGATGTTCAAAGCCTTATCGACGAACTCGTCAAATCCCGTAACGTCTATGAATAGATCCGTGGTCTTTTCAGTCACCCTCGTTTTTTCAGCGTTTATTATGGGTGGGAAGGAGATTGCTTCTCCGTTGGCATCCACTATCATCGGATACCTATCGACGTTCTCCAAAATGAAAGCGAACTTCTTGCCCTTAGGATGCTCCCTCAAAATCTCCTCAACGCTCATCTCCCTATCGAAGTCCAAAGGGACAAATTTGAAATCCTTATCGACGGCCCTGTATGTCAGAGGGAACTCTATCTTACTCAAATCGTGAACGCCTATCGCCATCCTCCTCCTATTCCTACCAATTGTCCAGTGCAAGTCCTCCTGAACCTCCATCAGAGACCTGATAACCTCATCCGTCATCTTCAAACCCCTTACGACGCACCCCCTTATGTAGGGTCTAACGGACAGAACGCTCTCATCCACCACTATCTTCCAACCCCCCTCTTTAACCTCGTAGCTCCTGTAACCCCTCTCTATATCCAAAAAACCTCTCAAAGCCCTTGCGACACCCTCCACGCTATACAAATCAGGTCTGTTTGGAAAGAATTCAACGTCAACGTGATCGTCGTAAACCCTCTCAATATCGCAACCTATCATGGGTAGGTTTTCCAGTATGGTCTTTCTATCGACACCAACCAACCTCTCAAGCTCATCCCAGTAGAGGGTGATGACTGGCATGTTCGAAGATATACCATCGCTAAATAAGCGTTTGGTTTAAAAGCTTGAAATGGTTTTGTTGAGCATGAGGTTGTTCGTTGCTGTGGACTTGAGTGAAGATGTCAGGGAGAGGATTGAGAACGTCTTGAAGGTCTTCAAAGACTTCAAAGGCGTTAAACCTGTTGAGAGAGAAAACCTGCACATAACCCTCATGTTCCTCGGTGAGGTTCCAGACAGAAGGGTTGAAGTTGTCAGGGAGAGTTTGAAAGGTATAAGGTTTGAACCGTTTAAGATAAGGTTGAAGGGATTGGGTAACTTCAACTACAGGGTTTTCTGGGTCGGTGTTGTGGAGGGAAACGATTACTTGGGCATTTTGGCTAAGGAGGTTGAGAATTCCTTGAAGAGGATCGGTTTTAAGAGAGATAAAGATTTTGTGGCACATGCAACGGTTGCAAGGGTTAAGAGGTTGAATCCAGATGACAGAACGAGGTTGGAAAAATCCTTAGAGAGCTTTAAAGACTTCGAATTCGGCGAGATGGTCGTAGATAGTTTCAAGCTCAAGAAGAGCACTTTAACACCTAAAGGCCCCATTTACGAAGATTTGGAGGTTTATGAATTTAAATGAAAGGTAGAACGGCAAAGACCTTCGCATCGTTGACCATATTTTCTATCAGACAGAACTCGTTCGGTTTATGTGCGTTACCTACGAACGTCGCCCATACCGCTGTGTGAATTCCAAACTGTCTGAAGAAAGAAGCACAGGTGTTTCCTCCAATTCCCACAGGCCTTGCGTTTACGTTTCTCATCAACCTTATCGCCCTCTTCAACCTCTCAACGACCTCGCTGTTCTCTGGCGTTGGTGGTGAGGAGTTGGCCTGAAGAACCTCGATCTCTATCGGTTTCTTGTCCCTCTCAACGAATCTATCCCTAACGTCCCTCACAACTTTCACAACTTCCTCGAGATCGTATTCAGGCAATATTCGGCAGTCCATGTAGCTGACGTCCAAACCCGGAATTGTGTTCACGTTATCGACGTTCTTCTCCCTCTTCGTCGGTTCGAAGGTCGAGTAAGGTGGAGAAAATAATTCGTTTTCGGCTTTAAACCTTTCATGTAAAATTTTATCGAGTTCTAAAAGAAATTCCATAGCCCTTCTATTGGCGTTCAGCTTTGGTGTGCTTGCATGACTTTGGATTCCGTGAACCCTGAATCTCAACCACAGTATGCTCTTTTCCGCTATTTCAATTTCATCTCCTCTTTCGTTTCCAGCATCTGGAACGACAACAATGTCGTTTTTATCGAATACCCCTTTATTCAACAGATACTTAATTCCGTAGTTACTGCCCGTCTCTTCATCGGAAACGAAAACCAATCCGAAACCCACTTTAGGTTCGAACTTCCTAACGAGCTCCTTAACTACCTTTCCAGCGAATATGGATGATACTACGGCCTGATTGTTGTCCTCAGCTCCCCTCCCGTATATCCTACCGTCTCTAACGACCGCTTTAAACGGTGGAGTTTCCCAAAGGGAAACGTCACCTTCGGGAACGACGTCCAAGTGGGAAACTATCCAGAGCATCCTCTCACCTTCAACGACCTCGGCAACTACGTTGGGTCTAACTCCCCCTTTAGCCCTATCATCTTTTGCATCGTATCTTTTAACTTCGAATTCGCTCAGCAAACTCTCAACGTATTCGGCCTTATCCAACTCACCCTCTCCACCGTAGTCGGGGCTGATTGCCTTCAGTTCGATCAGTTTGCATGCAACTTCAATCATCTCCCTCCTGTAACCTTCACAGAGTTTTTCAACCAACTCCTTCATTTAAAACCCTCCTTATGTTGTTTTCAAGCTCTCTAACCTCCTTCAAAACGTTCTCATCCTTCGAATTCTTTAAGCGTTCTATTTCAGCCAAAATTCCGGCCAAACTCCTAAAATCCTTCGGAGAGCTTTCAAATATTTCCTTCAATTTTTCGATCTTCCATCTCGAAATTAGATCGCAATCCAGAGAATTTACCAAAGCCCTCAAGATTTCCGCAATCCTCCTACCGTCTTTGGTCAACCTCAAAACCTTCGTCCTGCCTTCAAATTCCGATTCGACTATTGCAAATCTCTCAAACTCGTTCAAGATTTTTGAAACGTAGCTGTATGGAGATTCCACCTCCCTGGCTATGAGCATCGGATAAGCCTTCTTCCCGTTCTCTTCAGCTTCAAGTATCTTCAAAAGAATTTTAACCGTCTTCTCGTGAAGGAAGAGCTTCTTTAACATCGAACGTAATGACTCCGATGAGTTAAAAGCTGTTTTCCTTACAGTAGTTCACAAGGTGACACGATTGGGTTTGGACTCATTGAGATTAGTGTAACAGTTACCTATACATATACCTACCATCTTTGTCATTTATTAGTTCGATATTATTTTCAGCCAATATATTTTCCTCTCTGTAAAGCTCTAAGTTTGTGCAGTTGAATTCCGGTTTCAGTCTTAACCTTATGTTGTATAAGTTCACGAGTTTCCATCCGACGATCTTGAAGCTGTTAGGCTTACCATCAATAACAAAACCAAGAACGCAATGCTTTCCACTGTGATTAATCTTTCTTCTGGTTTCCCTTAACGGAGTAATGTAGAAATCCCTTGGCGAACCAGTATTGGGTCTTTGAGTTGCTTTTATATCTATGTACGTAACTCCACCGTAAACATCTAAGAATATCAAATCTGGATAGCCCGACCCACCCAAGCGTCTAACATCTTGTATAACTTTAAAACAGTGCTTGTTATTTTTAAACATGATAGGAACTTGTTCCTCCAAGTAGTTGCTAACTTCGTTGATTCTACCAATTGAAATGATACTGTCGTAAAAGTAGCTCATCGTTATATCCGCAAGGAGCTTAAGATCTTCAACGAGTGACCTATCATGTGCGTTGGATAAATTGAAATCCTCAACATCCCGATCCGTAGCAATTTTTATTACTATGTGAAAGGGAATACTTTCAAACACCTCCAGAATTCCTCTTATAATTCTTCTATACTCTTCAAGTTCCTTAAGAATATCTTCGTCTCTCATAGTAGCTCAAGTTCACAACATCTTTTATATTTCTTTCTTCTTTGATTTTCTTTTTCTCTTCTTCAATCCTTTTCTCAGCAATTTTAACGTAATCTTCATCAATTTCAAAACCGATGAAGTTGACACCTAACCTTATACAGGCTATTGCTGTGGTGCCTATGCCCATAAAGGGATCCAACACGAGCTTAGTTTTCTTAAGCCCGTGTAGTTTTATGCACATCATTGGTAGCTTGACGGGAAATGTGGAAGGATGAGGTCTTTCCTTCTCTCTCGACTGAATGGTTTCGTAAGGTATAAACCATGTATTACCTCGATCTCTTAAATCTTGTTTGGAGCTTTTCCATCTTCCGATGTTGCTCTTATCTTGATAAGGAACGCCAATCGCAAGTTTATCTAATTCTACATTTCCATGCTTAGTAAAATGAAATATGTATTCATGACAAATTGCAAGAAATCTCTTTGAATTAATTGGTTTATAGTGCCCAACTGCGATGTCTCCTCTAATATTAGGATAATTTCCCACGTCTTCCTTTTGAATTGCGATCGACTTGATCCAGTGAATAACGTTCTGCAGAACGAAGTGCTTTCTCAACCTAAACGCAACCTCCCAAGCTACCCAAGGATCGGTAGCTGTGTAACCCATATTTAAGAAAAACGATCCGTCATCCTTTAGAACCCTCTTAATTTCTAGAGCAACTTTCTCGATCCAGCTCAAATACTTTTCTCTCGGCATTCTGTCGTTAAATTTCCTGTAAGGAATGCCAACGTTGTAGGGTGGTGAAGTTACGACTACATCAACCTCTTTGTCGTTCAAATACCTCCTCATCCCTTCAAGACAGTCCATTACGTAGATTCTGTTCGGTCTGCACCTCATACAATCATCCCTTCAGCCCGTAAACTTAGCCAATCCCCTTCTCCAAGCCCTTTCAACCTCATCAACGCTAACTCTCAAGACATCCTTAATCACAATCTCGTCCCCTCCAACTTCACCTACGAGATATGCACTGACACCTCTCTCCCTCATGAACTTAACGAAATCCTCTCCGTTCTCAACTTCAACCAACCATCTTGTGTTCGATTCGGAGAAGAGTTTAACGTAGTCTTCGCCCTTCAAACAACTTAAATCCACTCTGCAACCGCAGTTCCCTATGCACATCTCAGCCAAAGCTATTGCCAATCCACCTTCAGCCAAATCGTGGCAAGAGTAAACTTTGAACTCCTTAAACGCTTGTAGCATTGCGTTTGCATACTTCTTCAACCTCTTGGGAGAAGTTTTCGGAACTACAGTACTTTTTTGCCCCGTAACCTTGCAGAACAAACTACCTCCAAACTCTTTCAAAGTTTCCCCCACCAAAACGATCTCACCCTTGCCCTTGAAGTTCGAGCTTACAACCCTTCTAACGTCTTCAACTATCCCTATTCCCATTAGGGTTGGTGTAGGAGCTACACAGCCGTAGGGTGTTTCGTTGTAAAAGCTCACGTTTCCACTGACACAAGGCAATCCAAAACCTCTTGCCATCCATCCCAAAGCCCTAACGCATTGAACAAAATCTCCCATCCTCTCCGGCTTTTCTGGATTTCCAAAGTTTAGGCAATCCGCGAAGCTGTGGGGGATGGAATTTACAGCAATCAGATTTCTGATCATCTCATCGAAGCTACTTGCGGTCCCCCAAAACGGATCGATTTTTGTCATCCAAGGGTTAACGTCTGTCGTTATAGCCAAACCTCTCCAAGAATCCGTAGGCTTTAAAACAGCACAATCTCCATGGGTTTCTCTGTTTATCCTACCCTGCAAGGGCTTTAGAATAGTGCAAGCCCTAACCTCATGATCGTACTGCCTAACGATCCACTCTTTACTTGCAACATTTGGATGCTCAAGCATCTTAATCAAAACACTCTTGAAATCGCTCGGCTTCGAAGTCTCATCAATTCTCTCAACCCTTCTAACTCTGTAGGGTCTGCAGTATTCAACCGCACCCAACAAAAAATCCAAATCAAGCTCGTAAATTTTTTTGCCTCTCCAGTAAACCCTCACGACCTTCTCTTCAATCGCCTTGCCTACAACCACCGCTGGAACGTCCCACTTCTTAAACACATCTAAAACATCATCCACATGCTCTGGTCTGACGGTTAGCATCATCCTCTCCTGACTCTCGGAAATGTAAATCTCCCAAGGAGCCATTCCCTCCTCCTTCAAATGAACCTTGTCGAGGTAAACCTCAGCCCCACAATTGCTTGCATAACTCATCTCGCTTATCACACAGCTCAAACCTCCTCCACCCAAATCCTTCATACCAGTTATCAAACCCTTCTCAACGACCTCCAAGCATGCGTGGATCAGAGGTTCCTTCATTATCGGATTGCCCAGTTGAACGGCACCTCTCTCCTCCTCACTCTTTTCACTCAACTCCTTAGATGCGAACGTAACACCATGTATCCCATCCCTTCCCGTCGCTCCACCAACGAGCACGAAGATATCTCCAACGTTTCCAACCCTCGAGTGAACTATCCTGTCCTTCCTAACTATGCCAACGCATCCGACGTTGACGAGGCAGTTGGTGATGTAGCTCTCATCGAAGAAAACCATCCCACCGACCGTGGGAATACCAACTCTATTCCCATAATCCCTTATACCGGCGACGACACCGTAAAGGAGGTAGAGGGGATGTTTAACCCCCTTAGGTAGTTCCTTAACGTCCAAATTGCCGAAAAATAGTGGATCGACCAAAGCTATCGGTTGTGCACCCATGCACAAAACATCTCTCAATATTCCACCGATTCCAGTTGCTGCACCGCCGTAAGGCTCTATAGCTGAAGGATGATTGTGAGATTCCAAAGCGACGACGTAAGCGTAATTCTCATCAAATTCCACAACTCCAGCATCCTCCTTTATCGCAGAAATGACGTAATCCCTTTCAATTCCGAATAAAAACTCCCTGAGATAGCACTTCGAACTTTTGTAGCAACAGTGCTCGCTCCACGCCTGTGCGATCGATTGAAGTTCTATGTCCGTCGGATTTCTACCCTTCTTTGCAAAGTATACCTTTATCTTCTTCATCTCTTCCAAGTTCAAAGCCAAGCCCATCTCCTCACTGATCCTGATAAGCTCTTCATCTTTGGCATCTAAGATGTTAACTTCGTAAACCTGAGGGTATATCTCCCTATACATACCGATCACTCCTTAAGAATGATTTTATAGTTTTGAATAACAGGATTTGCTAAGAGCTTTTCGCACATCTCCTTAACCTCTCTCTCTGCCTCCTCCTTATTTTTTGTATCTATCTCGATTCTGTAAACCTTAACGCTCGAAACCTTTCTAACCTTTTTAAAACCCAAGAGCCTTAAAGCCTTCTTTACAGCCTCACCTTCAGCATCCATAACTCCCTCCTTGAGTTCGATAAATACTTCAGCAATCATGCCAAATCCTCATAAAGAAATTTCAAAACACTTTCGCAACCCTATTATATTTCAAAGACCAAATACAAAACGATGTTTTTCGACACCTACGTAGGTAGAAACTTCGTAAGGGTTTATGCTGAAAACGTTGTCATAATATGTCACGGTTTACCCTACGAACCCCTTTCGGTAGTTTCCAAGGGTTACGACGATTTGGCCGAATTTTTCGGGGTTAAGGGGTTAAATTCGGTCATATTTGACTTTTCTGGATGCGGATTCAGTAAAGGATTCTTCAGATTATCGAGCTGGGTTGAGGATTTGCTCGATATAGTTGAAGAATTTGAGAGCGTTCACATCGTTGCGTTCAGCTTGGGTGGTGTTCCAGCCACACACATAGCGAGGTTGAAGAAGGTTAAGAGCTTGGTGCTTTTGGCGGTTCCGTGCTGTTTTGAAGTTATGAGGGAGGATTTGATAAGGTTGGCTTACGAGAAGGCCTTAAGGGATAAGACTTTGAAGATATCTGAACCGTTTGAGGAGTTCTACGAGAACTTCAAAAGAGACATGACGGATTTCGCCCCGATAAGGTGGATTGAAAAGGTGAACTGTCCAGTCCTATTGGTTCACGGTGACAAAGACGACATCATCCCTTTTGAAAGTAGCTTGAAGCTTTACGAAAGGGCTAAGGATTCCTACTTCTTAGAGGTGAGAGGGGGAGATCACAAGTTGAGAAAGTATGGGGAAGTTATGGAGATCGTTGCGGATTGGGTGGCTAAAAGGTATGCAAAAGGGGTGGACTGGGAAGAGAGGTGGAAGACAATCGAGGTTTGACTTCGATCGGCAGGCAACAAAAAAAACTATAAGGGTAATCAAGATTTGTTGGGAGGTCGTTGGATGAAGGATGAGTTTGCTACGATTCTCTCATCTCCACGACTTCTCGAACTTTTGAAGGAGTTAAGAGGTGAAGTTGAAAGAGAGAAGCTAAAGGAAAATCTCAACTTATCTAAGTCACATTTTGCCCAAGTTTTAAAGAAAGCGGAAGAATTAGGGCTTGTAGATAAGAGGGAGGACAAAATTTTAGTTTTGCCCAAAGGTAAAACAGTCTTAAAGTTCGTAGACGTCATCGAACGTTACGGGAGATTTTTAGAGGTGTTTGGAGAATACTTGAACGTTTACAACCTCGACGATATACCGGATTGGCTGATGGAGAGGTTTTACGAACTTGGGGATATTATGGTTATAGAGAGAAAGGAGGATTTTCTCAGTCCGCACGATGAATTTCTTGAAAATATTGCATCTTCAAAGGAGATTTACGGATACGCAACGGTTTTATTTGATGAATACATAGAGTTCTTTCTTGAAATGGCTGAAAAAGGAAAGAAAATAGATATAATAGTAAACAGAGAGATACTTCGCAGAATTTTAGAGAATTACAAGAAAGAGTTTTTGAGAGGGTTAAGATACGATAACGTCAAGTTCTACGTTTCGAGAAGGGATTTCAAATTCTCGTTCATAGTTACGGACAAGTATTTCTCGATATCCTTTTACTTCAGGAACGGGTTATTCGACTACAAGAGGGATTTCGTATGTAGAAGTGAAAGTGCCAAGAGATGGGGTCTTGATCTCTTCAATTATGTAAAAAGCAACGCTGACATAGTAGATATAGAAAAACTGAAAGGGTAGATTCGAAATCCAAGATAAACATACCCTTCTTGTTCCTTAAAGCAATTGCAATTTGCGAGAGAAAGAAGCTGAATAGGAGTATGATATTTCGATAGTGATTGTATGTGAGTAAGTAAAGTGTAACGTTAGCGAAGCCTATGCAAGGTCTAAACTTTCTTCCCAAAATTATTGGAAGCGTTTTAATCTCATCTCTTTCCACATCTTTCAAGTCGAAGAAGGCTGAATTGATAAATAACTTAATTGTGAAGAAAGTGAAAATCGTTAGGTCTGGATTTGGGAGGGAGAGGGATATTGATGCTCCCCATGAGGTTCCCACGACTACATTCTTTACTCCGTAACCAGCCTTTAACCTAATCCTTTTCCCCTTGAACTTTATACCCTTCGAGTATAGGATTCCGATGGTGAGTAGAAGTAGAGGTATGATGAACTTGCCTCGAATTGCGTATAGAGCGTATCCCACTAAGTAAAAAACGCTGGCATTGAGCTTTTACCGTAATCTTCAGTTCTATCGAAGCTGTAGATTGAAAGAGTTAAGAAGAACGATCCTGCGAGTAATAAACTGTCGGGATCTGTGTTCGTAAGAATGTAGGCCATGCACAACCTCATGACTCCAGAGACCGCAGTAGGTAGAGAGACGTATACGTGTCTCATCAATTTTGATTAGTTTCATTATATTTAAATTTTGGTTAAAGTTTTAGTCGGGATGTAAACAGTTTAGTTGGCATCTAAATAGTTTAGTTAGCAACTAAACCGTTTAATTTAGGTCTAAACCGTTTAAAACTCAACTAAACTTTTTAATCCAGAAAATTATAAATATTAGTTGTTGGCAAGTTTAATCGGGTGGTCGGATGAAACGGGTTAGGTCGTTGATTGGTGTGTTGTTGGTTTTGGTGATGCTGGGAAGTGTAGTTAGTCCAGCGATGGCTATAAATGTCGAGCAAAAGACTTCAACATGTCTAAGTTGCTCTAAATTAACGGCGGGAAAAAGGGTTACAGTTGTCGAAATCAAAGGTATTGAGAGAAACGAAATATTAGCTAAGGCTTTGAAAAATGAAGATGTGAAGAGACTTGCGGAGGTATTGGTAAAGAATGGTTACAGACAAGAGCTTGCACAAGCTGAGGTAGTAAGAGTAGTTTTAAAATTTGGGGAGGCGATAGTTGTAAAAATACCCTTTAAAGGTAAAAATGGATTACAATCTGAAGTTGTAACAGTTATATCTCCAGAAGGGGTAGAAAATTATGCTTGGGAGGCATACATGTCGAAAAACGGAGTAGCAGTTAAGGTATATTATGTGGATGCAAACGGAAAGTTAGTAACAGTAAAGTCCTCATCAGACTTTGGAGGATGTCTATATGAGTGTGTCGGAGGCCGACAAGGAATAGGTTCATGCATAGGGTCTTGCGCTGGTTGCATAGCTGCAGCTCGCACTGGAAACATCTGGGCTATAATAGCCTCATGTGTTCCTTGCGCAGTTTGCTTAGATACTACTGCATGTTGTGTGGGTAAATGTGCCAGTGAAGAATCTTGGGGTTCCGGTTTCTGTTCAGTAATGTACATCCAGTGCCTCCTAGGTGGTCCCGGGGGTCCCGTAGCTTGTGCAATATACGATGGTTGCGATGGTAATTGTCTCTAATTTGTAAACTTTACTTAAATTTTTTAGATTTGATAATCCCATGACTAAATGGTGAAAATATGAATGGAAAATGTGTGAATGCATCAAAATCAGCAATCCTGTGGATTTATGTATTTATCTGTGGTATTCTTATACTCAATAAGATATTTAATAATAAAGAAATTATAAATTCAATCCTTGTCTTAATTTATGCTTTGTGCTACACTTTACTTCCTTTTGGTAGAGGTAAAATGTTAAAATATATTCTAAAAGTTCGAAAATATTTATTTATAAAATTCTTAATAAGTATGTCGTTCTTCTTTTTGATTTTGGAAACGATAAAATATCCAAGAATATTAGGAAACGAGTTAGATGAAATTATATTTTTAGTAATTACAATAATGACTTTCTTTGTCTATTTACTTCTGTGGATAGATGAAAAATTACTTCAACTTGGAAAAGAGGTGGTTAAATGAGAAGGCTGATGCTATGTTTGGTATTGTTGGCTTTAGGAATTTTTCTGATGGGATGTGCGCAAATGAGTGCGGAAGAGATAGTGAAGAAGGTAGAGGAGAAATACGATGCCATAAGGGACATGAAGGGGATAGTAGTTATAACGACGAACTTTCAAGGGAAAAAGAAGGTTGAAGTGACTAAATTTGCAATGAAGAAGCCAGACAAGTATTGGAGCGACAGTGAGAACTACACTATGGTTTCGAACGGTACAGTAATGTGGTTTTACGACAAGAACAGAAACGAGGTCATTAAAATAAACCTACCTAAAGAGAAACCGAAGTTCGACTACGGGGAACTGATTAAAGACCTTATGAAGAATACCAACATAAAACTATTGGGAAGCGAAAAGATTTCTGGAAGGGACTGCTACGTGGTCAAAGTTATCCCGAAGAACAAGACGTTTTACGTCGAGCAGAAGCTCTGGATAGACAAAGAATACTGGTATCCTCTGAGGATTGAGATAAACTACGGAGAATTCAATTCGACGATCGAATACAAGGATGTAAAGTTCAACACAGGAATTCCTGATAGCTTTTTCGAGTTCAAACTGCCTAAGGGAGCGAAGGTTGTAGAGCAAGAGATTGCACCACCTAAAATGCTTACTCTTGAAGAGGCACAGAAACAGGTAAACTTTACTATAATAGTGCCGAAGTACACTGCTGGATTTAAATTCGATTACGCTTACGTATTTAAATTTGGTAGTAAAGAAATGATTTCCCTCTATTACGCTAAAGACGACCAGAGATTAGTTATCACGGAGTCAAAAGGCTATCTAAAGATGCCGTTACCTAATGCTACAAAAATAGACATCAATGGAACCACGTTTGAAGTCGCACAAGTGTTTGGTAAGAACATTCTAAGAATACGTAAAGGTAACTTCGAAGTCTCCATCTCAGCAAAACTACCGAAAGAAGAGTTAATAAAAATCGGTAAATCCATTGTTGAATCGAAAGAATGGAAGTCAATCAAAGGCGTAGAGATGAACTTACCTAAACTTAACGTAGCGCCCAATACGGTATTCTTCTTCTATTCCCCATACTGTCCGCACTGCGAAGAGATAAAGCCGTACGTAACGAATTTAACGAAGAGATACACGAACTATAAGTTTGTATTCTGTGACGTAAACAACTGCAACGGCACGTGTAAGAAAGTGATGGAAAAGTATAGGATCATGTTCGTTCCGACGATTGTAGTGTTTGGAAAGACCAATACGACGATCTTAACGGGGACTATAGAGATTAGAAACAATCTGGAGAGGGTTCTGAATGAAGGCTAAGATTTTTACTATACTATCCACTTTTGGAGCAATTTATTCCTTATATTTATTTTATTTAGAGCATTTCGTTGGTGTTTGTTTTACTGGATACTGTTCTGAATATCCGGCGTTACTCGGGTTTCTGTGGTTTGCCTTGGCACCACTAACGCTGAGACTCAATAAAATCAAAAAGCTTTGGCAAGTTTCTGGAATATTCGGAATTTGCTGTCTTGTTTTCATCGAAATATATCATCGTGCTATATGCCCGTTTTGCTCGTTCGCTCACGTACTCGGTTTGATCCTAATATTGGTTAGTCGTATCTGAACGAAATGGCTACTTTTTTCAAAACTTTTATATTAATAAGTTAGATTCTATATAAAAATATAATTCTCAAGATATGGTCAGAAAATACTTATGGAATCAGGCTAAAGAAGAAGGGAGGTGGTCGGATGAAACGGGTTAGATCGGTGGTTGGGATATTGTTGGCTTTGGTGATGCTTGGAAGCGCAATAAGTCCAGTGTCTGCGTGGGGTGGGTTTACACATTACAGTATAGGGAACTGCGTCAAAAACTATATAGGAATTCCTTCAGAAGTTAAAAAACATCAATTGGATTTCATAAATGGAGTCGTAGTTCCAGATATATTCTACGGCATATGGGGTGTTACTGTACCAGCAGACTGGGACAAGTTATACGACCTGACGCATTACAACGAGACGTTCATAACATTCATCTGGCAGGAAGCTACTACCGATGCGGAAAGAGCGTACGCAGCAGGATGGATTATACATCCAATTTCAGATTACTACATTCATAATCACGCATCTAATCTAATAGTGCCCTATCCACATGGTAAGGCTTACTTAGATTACAAGAACGCAAACACACAATCTGAACATGCAAGGATAGAGTATTATGTAGACTGTATAGTGTACCACGATAAGGATGGAAAACTACCAACACAGTTTGTGCTGTATCCGTTCTTCATTAAAAAGTGCATACAGGACTTTAAGAATAAGTATGGTGGAGATTTTCCAGTTCCATCTGTAGGAGAAATAACAAACGAGTTTGAAGATCTAATGGCGGGATACTATGCAGAGCAAATATCCTTTGATGTATTGGGTGACTATCTCTATAACAAGGCTAAGAGAGAATGCGGAGATTACAAAGATTGGTGGGATGCATCGGTAGAAGCATCATACCTAAAATTATTAAGCTTAGGTAGTTATGGTTATTCTACGAAGAAAGTTACAGGGATAGAACAGCCAGTTATTAAATTGCCAACTAAGTCAACAGATACCAAAAGTGGCGACATTATCATAGCAATTAGGAAAAGTATCGGTCACGAACTCATAAGAGAGGGTATACTAATCCCACACAGCAAGTATGACAAGAAGACTTGTGCATATATCCTATGGTTCGAAAGCAAAGTCAGTAAAGACAAGCTTTGTAAGATATATCTCGATAAATTTGAAAATAAGCTTAGATATCTTGAAACAGCTAAATTAACAGCAGTGTTAGTATAAGTATATAATAATTTTTAAATTTTTATTGTGGTGAGATTAATGAAATTAACTAAAAGATTGATTGCAATAATAGTCCTTGCTACATTCTTAGTTGTATCTGTAGCAGTATATTACTTTGGACAGGAGAATGTAGTTTGTTATTACGTGTGTATCAATCCCGTGTATGGTAATAAAACGAGGGAAGCCGTAACTCTTTACGTTCCAATCGTTTTAACGAAGGATGGAAAAATTCACAAGGTTATGAAGAATTTAGAAGTTTACAATGCTTCCAAAGTTGAGATTGTAGATACTAAGTACGGTAAAGCTTTGAAAGTAGTTACGAGCAATTACACTGTCATAAGAGGTTACTACGCTCACAGAACAAAGATACTTTCAGAATTTGATCCAATTAAGCCTAGTTTATCCTATGATTATCATGTCTATATTTATCTGAACAGCAAAGCTGATCACGTTAATCTATCCCTTTTAATGTGTTCAGAAAGTATCTTCATCTTAGAAGGTGGGTACGGTTGGTTTTTAGGTGGTCATATTAGTAAGAGTGTAACCTTAAAAAACGGATGGAATGTTTATGACTTCCCAAAGGGATACGATCACATCAGTTATTGTAAATGGGTGTTTAGATGAAAGGGGTTAGGTCGTTGATATGTGTATTGTTGGTTTTGGTGATGCTTGGGAGCGTAGTAGGGACAGTGATAGAGATAATGGCAGTATCTGACGTCGTTGGCAAAGATATGAAGGAGGCAAACATAAAAAAAGAGATTCCAAACACAAAAATTCTAAATAACATAAGTGAACTTAGATCAAATTACGAGGTCTATATAGCAAATGAAAACGTTTTAAAAAGAACAACCGCTGTTGAACTCTACAGTAATCTCGTTAAAAGAATGGAAGAAAGCGGTTTTGTAATAGTGCTGTATAAAGTAAACAAAAACGAAAAAAGAAAGTTCCTCGAGGCTTGGCTCAAAGTTTTAACGAGAGCTGGGTATAAAATGCCCGTAATCCCAGTTAGTAAAGCGAGTAAAGACAAGAAATCTTTCAAGATTGATGAACGAGTTCTTAATGCGGACATTGTAGCATTGTCAGTTAAGCCCTTTGGAATATTCGTTATAGAGAACTTTAACGATCCCATGTCAGACCTTAGGCTAATAACACGGACATTCAACGAAGAAAAATCCGTGGAGTTGCTCTCAACAAACATCAAGAACTTCAAATATATTGGATACATCGGGTGGAAGAGTAAAACTCTTGAGAATGTTGGAAAAGAATGCGTAAAGGTTGACTATTACGTAGCAAAAACGACAGTCGGTGGAAAAACGTATAGATTCTTCTTGGCAAACACCCAGCATTCGGCAATAGGTTACAACGGTTATTCGCCTAAAAAGTTTGTAAGTGTTACCGATTGGAATACCGATACTTGGGAAGGGCAAGTTCTTCACCAGTGGGGTCCGAAGAACGAGGGGTCAAACACGCAGATTACTTTTACGCTCTCAGCTGGTGTAGCCACTGCTACGATCAGCTACAGCGTTCAGGGAGGTCTTAAAATAAGCTGGAAGGATCAAACAATTCCAGATGATGGATACGTAAAAACGTTACACGAGATACCAGATTCGAAGAGCGATGTTACGTACACCCTTGAGCCGTCATCTATCGGTCTGCTCGATCCTAATAAACAAGGTGGCGTTTCGCCTATGATAGTCGATCATGAATTCAAAACCGAACTTCAGAAGAAAGTATGGTTGTGGTGGCCTGACACAAAAACAATTGACATTAGCTTCACCGTTGCTCTCTACGATAGTGGTGTTGTTGAATTTTAGAATCTCTAAGTCGAATTCGACGACTATCTGAGAGGATAGGAAATAAAGGTGAAAGCTAAATTAATTAAATTAATATCTCATGTAGAAACTGTATGAGCAGTTAAAAATTATACTCTACGTATTAGCTGTATTTTTAGATATATGAAACCTCCTACAGAGATGAGGATAAAGTGAAAATTTAAAGCATCTATCATTGAGGTTTGTGTGTCGTGCATGAGTGAAACCTTACTAATGCATCCAAAATTTTTAAAGTAAAAGTTAAACAGCTTTTTATATGGGAAGGACAAATCCAAAAATCGGAAATTCATGGGTTAGTCTGAAGATAATTTTTCAACAGAGTAAACCTCTCTTCCTCAACTCGTTCAGACACTTCCTTAAGACCTTTCTGACGACACCCCTCTTTTTAATTCCCCCAAGCTTCATTGCGGTTTTCCTTATGCTCTGCGTTCTCAAAAAGATTTCAAGTATCTTTCTATCGCTCTGACTCAAGTTTAAGTTTTCCAAAGCCTTCTTGGCAACCTCTATCAAATCGAAATAGCCGTAGTGCATCTCGTGAGGGTCTATTTCTTTCTTGAAAGGTTTGAATTCGAACCGTATGACGTAAACCTTTTTCGGATTACCGTAAAGTCTCTTTATCTCCTCTAAAAGCTCCTCCCTACTCTCAAAACCGTCCGCTTTGGCAGTTTCGTCATCTATCTCCTCCAAACTTCTCTCCTCCACTTTTTTTATCTTCGCTGTCCCTATTATCTTCCCTCCGCAGTGGACGAAAACTTCCTCCCCCTCCTTAACGTAGCACTGAGTCCTTATGGTAGCGGTCTTTTTACCGCTTAACAGGAGTTCCTTGTATTTGTCCTTGAACTCCAAGTGCTTCATCTCACCTTCGATCCAACTGGAACATCTCTCTCAGGCTCTAAAAGCACAGCCTTTCCATCTACATCGACAGCCAAAATCATCCCCCTGCTTTCAACACCCATGAGCTTTGCGGGTTTTATATTAACCAAAACGGGAACGAGCTTACCAACGAGCTCTTCTGGTTTGTAGGTTTCAGCAATTCCCGCAACTACCTGTCTAACCTCCCCTCCAACGTCAACCTCAAGCCTGATCAACTTTTTACTGCCTTTAACCCTTTCAGCCTTCAAAATCTTCCCTATCCTTATGTCGAGCTTGGCGAAATCGTTTACGTCTATAAATTCACCACCTTCGGCACCTTCAATCCTTCTCATCAAAACCTCCTCCATCTCCCTAACCTTCTCGTCTTCGATCTTCTTAAAGGGCAACACAGGTTTCTCCAACTTCACGACTTCGTCAACCTCCAAAGCGGAATCTATTTTAGCGGATTTGACGTCGAAGTTCATAGCTTTAGCGACTTTCTCCATGCTCTTGGGCATTACTGGATAGGAGAAAACTATCAAAGCCTTAACGAGCTGGATAGCATTTGCCAAAACTCTCTCACACTCATCCCTATCCTTTTTTATCAACTCCCAAGGCTTTTTGTATTGGAAGTATTCGTTACCAAAAGTTGCAAGCTCCATGAAGGCGTCGCAAACCTCCTTAAACTCCCAAGCCCTGATGGACTTCTCTATCTTCTCCTTAACCTCCCTGATCTTTTCCAAGATTTCCTCGTCAACCCTCATTCTCACTTCCCCAAAGTTCTTCCATGCGAAGTGCAGAACTCTGTAGATGAAGTTGCCCAAAGTCCCTATAAGCTCGTTGTTTACCTTTTCCTTCAAAACGTTCCAAGAGAAGTTCAAATCCTTCTCGTGAGATGTGTAGCTCACTATGTAGTATCTGAGGTAATCTGGATCGAATCCAGCTTTTAAGTAATCGTCCTCAACCCATACCACATAGCCCCTGCTCTTCGAGAAGGTTTTACCCTCAACCTTAACCATTCCGCTCGCAACTACAGCCTTAGGTAACGAATATTCAGCACCTTTGAGCATTGCAGGCCAGAATATGCAGTGGTGGTAAACTATGTCCAAGCCTATGAAGTGAACTATGTCGCTTATCTCCCCGTTTCTCCAAATCTCCTCCCAGTTGCAACCCTTAAGCTTACAGGCCTCTTCAGTGAAAGATACGTATCCTATGGGTGCATCAACCCAAACGTAAACGACCAAGTTCTCCTCTCCAGGAAACTTCACACCCCATTCAAGGTTTCTCGTGATGCACCAATCCTTCAACTCCCTTCTAACCCATTCTTTAGCGTAGTTTAGAGCGTTTGAAGTCCCCTCAAGCTTGTTTTCCAAGTAATCGAGCAGAAATTCCTTAAAGGCCGTAAGCTTGAAGAAGTAGTGCTTCTGCCTTCTGTAAATAGCTTTGCTACCGCAAATCTTACACTTGGGTTCTAAAATCTCTCCGGGCTCCAAATGTCTTCCGCAACCCTGATCGCATTCATCTCCCCTCGCAACGGCTCCACAGTATGGGCATATACCCTCAACGTATCTGTCTGGAAGGAATCTGTCGCATTTTGGGCAGTAGGCGAGTTCTATCTCCTTCGGATAAACGTAACCCTTCTCCATGAGGGTTTTAACTATCTCCTGCGTTCTCCTGTGGTTGTATTCCGCATCGGTTCTACCGTAAAAGTCGAACTCAACTCCAAGCTCCTTAAAAACCTTCTTAAAGTGTTCGTGATACCTATCCACCAACTCCTTCGGACTTACTCCCTCTTTCTCAGCGTTAACAACTATGGGCGTTCCATGGCAATCGCTACCGCAGATGAATAGAACGTCTTCACCCATCATCCTGAGGTATCTTACGTAAACGTCAGCTGGGATGTATGTCCTCAAATGCCCTATGTGGGCTTTACCGTTTGCGTAGGGTAAACCACAAGTAACCAGCTTCATGCCCATCACTGCTTGGGTCGAATATAAATCGGTTACCACAAGACTTTTATGCTATCCGTTCCGCTTTGAGATATGGGTAAAACCGGTAGCGTAACGTGGGTTAAGATAAAGAAGAGGAACAGCAACGAGTATAGGTTGGTGCCTACGAAGTGGCAGTATTACAAAAAGCCTGGGCCGAATCAGAAATATACATCGGATGGAAAGAGAAGGAGGAGAATAAAGAGGTCACCCAAGTCGATTTTGGGAGTTAAGCAGTGAAATCAAATCTTTTAACTTTGCATCCGTTTTTACGACAACTCCAGAGTAGTGAACCCTTGAAGCTTTGAATCCCATTTCCTTCAAACCCTCAACAACCGAAGAAACCTTCGGAGGGTTTATCTTGAGTTTTCTTGATAGTGCATGGAGGTTGTAGGCCATAGGTATATCCAACTCCTCGTATATCGCCTTAACGAACTTGTTGTTAGATTTTTCGAGCATCCTTTCGACCAAACCTCTATCCTTCAAACTTCCGAGCCATATCGGGCCGTAAATCCTAAATTTACTACCGCATTCGCATTTTTCAACGCATTCACCGACATTTACAAAATCCCTGTTTAGGCAGTTGGGACAGTAGAGCATGTATCCCAGACTCTTAACGCTGTCCTTGGAAGCTCTTAAAGATTTCCTGACCCTAACGTGGACTCTGTAATAATGCTCTTTCGCCCAACAAACCAGAACTTCTAAACCTTTTTCGTACTTTGCAAGTTCTTTTGCAACGTATCCTATCAAAGCCCTCAGACCGATCTCGTGATAAACATCTGTCATCTCTGCATAAACGAAGTACTTCCTCAAACCCGATTCCGTTGCTGAACCGCAGAAAGCGGATGTGTCTGTTGCGGTAACGCTCAGGTATCTCTTAACTGAATAGCTTGCGGAATCCATGAATTCCGAAGGACTTCCGAACGGGTCTAAATCGATATGCCAAAACCTTCTCTCCCTCATCAAAACGTTCGCATCCTTGTTGTAAACTTCACCCTCTATCCCGTTCAGCTTCAAGTTTTCCCTTATAACCTCTACGGCCCTCTCATCCCTATCGTTGAAAATTACGTTCTCGTAACCGCATTCAACCTTAGCCCTTATCCCTCTAATCCCAGTCCCAGCCAGTGCATCTAAAAATTCCCTTCTGTCATCCAAACAACTCCAAACCAAAACGTCCAAATCCCTGCAAAACCTCATCCTCGGATTGTAGAAAACGCCTTCCTCAACCTTTATCTTGACCTTACCTTCCGAGATTATCATAGCCTCAACTTCTTAACGTTAAACCCTTTTCGTTTGAGTCTATCGTATGTTAAATCGTCGAAAACGTAAACGTCCTTGTTTTGTTCTAAAGCGAACTTCACGGTATGCACGGTGCCACCGCTTGCACCACTTTCAACAACCACCACAAAATCTGCCAAACCGCTTATTATTCTGTTTCTTTGAACGAAGTAGTATTTCTTAACTTTCCCTCTATGCTCGGAAAGTAAAAGACCTTCCTTATCAACTATCTCCCCCGCAAGTTTGTAATTTGATTTAGGCACAATTATGTCTATACAGGGTAGAACCGCTACAACTTTTGCACCCTTAATTAAGGCTGTTCTTATAGCTATCGTATCTACTCCTAACGCCAATCCCGACACGACACCGTAACCTTCCGAGGTGAAGTGTTCGGTGACCTTCTTTGTTTTTACAACACCCAAATCGCTTACATTCCTCGTCCCAACTATGGCAACGAGTCTTTCACTTTTTAACAATTTGGTATTTCCCTTAGCATACAAAGTTCTGGGGTAATTTTTGATTTGTCTTAGCTTTTGTGGGTAATCCATCGAATTGTAGGGTATTTCTACGATATTGTCACACTTCTCGACATCGTCGAACAAAGTTCTTTGAGCCATCATAATTCTGCATTTCCGATAGTTATTAAAGTTACCCGTCCAACACCCTCCTCAACCAATCTTTTAACACAACCGCATACAGTGCTACCCGTTCTGTAAACGTCATCAAACAGTAGCACGTGCAAATTCCTAACGGTATCTTCACACTTTACGGTTTGATAGTGTCTTTCGCAAGGCGGTCTCTCTTCCGACAAGTGTGCGGGAGATAAACTTTCCACCCTCTTCAAGTATCCCATTCCATTTTTAATCTTTAACCTCTTTGACAAATAAGAGCAAAGAAATCGAGGACCGTATAGTCTGTAATCGGGAGTTTCCGCATCTGCGGAACTCTGCGGAACAGGCACTATTACATCTGGTTTTACAATTCTTTTGGCCTTTACCAATATTAAAACGAACGACGTTACGTTAACACTAACTTCCTTGACTTTCAAATCTTTTCCTCTCTTAAAGTCCAGAATACTATCCCTTTGAGGGGTGTATCTGCCGAGCCAAAAGAAATCGAATTCAAACGGTTCCAGTTCAATTCGTGCAACTTTTCGGGTGTTGTTTAACCTTTCCTTAAGTCTGTCCAAGTGGTATTTACCTATTACTTCGTCCACACAAACAGCTCGATCACACGCCTTGCAATAGTAAACCGTTAGGAGTCCATCGTAACTATGCACCAAGCTTTTTAACGGTTTTTGACAGTTTTCGCAGTAAACCATAGTTACGTTTTTGTCAGCCTTTTAAATTTATTTATTATCTCGTTGGCAACGTCATCTCTATTCCTCTCATCTATGATGTAGAGATCAAACTCTCTTCTTATCCTTTCCACAAGGGGATGTTTCGATTTGTAGTGAACGGTGACGAGTAAATTCTTATCACTTTCAATTAGCCTTTCCATAGCCCTAACGAAGTTATCGCTCTTGAGTTCCATTGGCCCGACCTCATCTATGACTATCAAACATCCGTCATAGTCCGAAATTTTCCTTGCAAACCTGTCCAAGTTTTCCAAAAAGACCACATACTTCCCAACCCTTGGATACCCCTCTCCAACCTTCGCAAGCCAAAGCTCTTCACCACTTTTCAGATCGTGAAGCTTGAATCCTATTCTTCTCCCCCTCTCCCTAACTTCAAGCGTTACAAAGCCCTCAACATTTTTCAAGGCTTTAAAAACCTTCATGCAGAGCGTCGTTTTCCCAATTCCCGGTCTTCCAGTTACCGCTATCTTCACAATGCAAGTTCGAACTCTTAAATTAAGAGTTTCGTCAACCTATTTTTGTTCACACTCGAACTAAAGTTATGGAGGACGTGGCGAAGTTGGGTGAAATGGCTTTGAAGCTTGAGAGGTATAGGAGGGAGATAATTAGGGCTTTGGCTTGGGTTATATTTGGTATGGTCTTCGGTTCCATTTTCACACTTGCGAGTGGTCTAACCCTTTTCGGCTTCGGATACGAGGTCTTTTGGATTCTACTTGTAATAGCGTCGATCATCGCTGGATACGTCTATGCAAGATTTCTGAGGTATATGCCGGCGGAAAGCGAGTTGAAGAGATGGAAGAAAGGGATATTCCTAATGTTCATACCGTTTGCAATCTCCTATTTCGTAATCCCAGCGATTTTCCACGCTAATGCACTTTACTTCAATACTATATGGTATCCCTCACTCGGTATTGGACTGTTCCTCTGCGGTCTCTACGCCGGATGTAGGCAGATGACTTACACAGGTATGTTGATATCTGTAACTTCTCTCATACTTTTACCAATTTCGAAGATGCCATCGAACAACGTCGTGATTGGAGCAGGTTTGCTTTGCCTTTCTATGATGATGTTCATTTACTTCATCACGGCAATCTACATATTCTTCAGAGCTCAGAGGGTCATATACGAAAAGGGATAGTTATGCTCAACGACGACATAGTCAACTCTAAGAGGTTTCTCATAATGACCATCCTATTTTTATTCAGAACTATGACCGAAGGTGATTTGGCAAAGGCTACTGGGATGGACTGGGGAAGTTTGAGCACTCACTTGTCAAGGCTTGAAAGGGCTGGATACGTTGAAAGGAGAAGGGCTATAGTTCGCGGAAGGGTTAGGACAGTCGTAAAGATTACAGAAAAGGGTTACAACGCATACGTTGAAGAGGTTAAGAAGTTGAGAAGATTAATAGACAAAGCCGGTATCGAATTATGAAAGGGGGGTGGTGCGATGAGACCAATTGGAGTGACGATCCTCGCAGTCTGGTATGCTTTGAGCGGTGTCTTATTTTTATTAGGAGGACTGTCAGCAGTAACGACTTTTACCATAAGTTCTACAATACTCACCCCCGAAAGTCACGAAACCTTTTACGCTGAACTCGTTTCGAAACTGATGGAAGTCGTCGGAGCGGTGTTGATTGTGGCGGGATTATTTTTGTTAATAGTTGCTTACGGGCTTTGGAATATGAAGGGATGGGCGAGAGTTCTCGTAATAGTGATTTCATCCATCAGCTTGGTAATCGGATTGATTAGAATTGTTAATGGTCTAATACCAGCTTTTGTGGACATCACGATAAGTGTCGTCGTAATATGGTATATGACGAGAAGAGAAGTAAGAATGGCTTTCGAGCAAAAGTGAAGAATCGGAAGAGTTATATTTTATTCGCAACAGACCCGATGCATGGAGAGGGGTGACGGTGCCGGAATCGCTCTGTCTTTGGTAGCTTGGATATTCTTCGTTATGGCCATAGCGTTTTTCGTGACGGCTTGCATGCACTTCCTAAAACACTAATTTTTTGCGATAAAACTTTAAGGAGAAAACCTTCACTGCTCGCATGAGCGAGTTAATGGAGATGCTAACGAGGAGAGGATACTTCTGGCAGTCCTTCGAGATATACGGTGGAATGGCAGGTTTCGTCGATTACGGTCCACTCGGAAACGCTCTCAGGAGAAAGATAGAGGATATCTGGCGTAAGCACTTCGTGATTAGAGAGAGGGCAGTTGAAATAGATACTCCCACGGTTTGCGTCGAAGAGGTATTTATAGCGTCTGGTCACGTTTCGTGTTTTACAGATGTAGCTATCGAATGCGAAAGCTGTGGCAGGGTTTTTAGAGCGGATCACTACATAAAGGAGGTTTTGGGAATTGAAATAGAACCCACAATTGAAACTGTCAAGGAGATAATCGACGAATACGACTTGAAGTGCGTTTGCGGTGGAAGGTTCAGGGAGCCTTTCCTGTTCAACCTGATGTTCTCAACCAAGATCGGCCCGGGAAAGGGTAAAATGGGTTATCTAAGGCCAGAAACCGCACAGGGAATTTTCATAGATTTCAGAAGGCTTTTGGAGTACTTCAGGCATAAGCTACCGTTTGGCGTTGCTCAGATAGGTAGGGCTTACAGAAACGAGATAAGTCCGAGGCAGGGTGTTGTGAGGTTGAGAGAGTTCAATCAGGCCGAACTCGAATACTTCGTCCATCCGAAGGAGAAGAGGCACGAGAACTTCGAGAGATACGCAAACGTGAAGGTCAAGCTCTTGGACAAGAACGATAAACCGCATGAGGTAACCTTAAGAGAAGCGGTTGAGAGGGGTATAATCTGTCACGAGCTAATGGCATACTTCATAGGAAAGACGAGGGAGTTTCTGCTCGAAGTTGGTGTAGATGAAAGCAAGTTGAGATTCAGGCAACACAAGGACGACGAGAGGGCACACTACGCGATAGATTGCTGGGATGCTGAAGTTCTAACTTCCTACGGATGGATCGAAATTGTCGGAATTGCGGACAGAACGGACTACGATCTAAAAAAGCACATGGAACACAGCGGTGAGGATTTGAGGGTTTTCGTTCAATTCGAAAGGCCGATAAGGGTTAAAAAGAGGAAGATAGTTCCGAACATGAAAAAGCTTGGGCCAATTTACAGAGCCAAAGCTAAAGAGATTGCCAAGAAGCTTGAGGAGTTGGAAGTTGACGATTACGTCGATTCAGTTACGGTTGAAGTTGATGGTGAAAAGATAGAGATTTCAAGGGAGTTCTTCGAAATTGAAGAGGTTGAGGAGGAGATTCACGGGGAAAAGATTGTCCCTCACGTCATAGAACCTTCTTTTGGTTTGGATAGGATAACGTTCACGGTTTTGGAGCACAACTTCGACAAGGATGTCGTTGAGGGTGAGGAGAGGAGGGTTTTGAGGCTCAAGAGGTGGATAGCTCCGATTCCAGTTGCCGTATTGCCTCTGCTATCAAGGGAACCCTTCATATCGAAAGCCAAGGAAATTGTGGAAATGCTGAGAAACGAGGGAATTTACACCGAATACGATGACTCCGGAAGTATTGGAAGGAGATACAGGAGGTTCGACGAAATCGGAACTCCATTCTGCATAACGGTGGATCATCAGACCTTCGAGGATAGCACTGTGACTATAAGGGATAGAGACACAACAAAACAAGTTAGAGTCAAAATCGAGGAGCTTCCGAACGTCTTGAAGGAGCTTTTGAGCAGTGAGAGGGATATAGAGGAGTTCGGAGAGATATTTAGGAGTTAAATCTTTTCCCATATTTAATGCCCATTCCCAATAGAAAGGTTTAAATGCAAATCGTAGGATTAAGCTTCGATGTTCAGATTGAGCAAGTCCATAAGGGATGCGAAGAAGGATAGAAATGCAATCATTGCGGAAATCAAGGTTCACTCCCCGAAGCACGGTGATCTATTGAGGGGTAGGGATCCGTTGGAAATCCTCAGGGCTTACGAAAGAGCCAACGTATGCGGAATTTCTTACATAACCGAAAGAAAACACTTCAAGGGATCGTTCGATTTCCTTAAGGAACTTTGCAGAGAGACAGATTTACCCGTCTTGAGGAAGGACTTCGTAACCGAAAAGGATGAGATAGAGAGATCCGCTGAAATCGGAGTTTCCGCAATCCTACTAATAGCGAGGATTTTGAAGGAGAAAACTCCAGAGTTCGTGGATTTTGCAAGGGATCACGGATTGGATACGGTTGTTGAGGTT
>JALWDS010000002.1 GCA_027036775.1 Archaeoglobaceae archaeon
AAGAGTCTATTATATACTCGTCAACCCTAACGGCCATCTGAGCAAATTTCCTCGCCTCCTCTACGTCTTTCGCCATCTTCCACTTCATCTCAGCCTCCTCCCTTATCTTCCTCCTCCTCTCTATCTCTCTCTTTTTGAACTCCGGTGGTTCTCCGTCGAAAACGAATATGGGTTTTATCCCCACTTCCACCATGTTGGAAACTCTGTAAAGAATTCCAGAGAGATGAGAGGTGATCCTTCCCTGAGAGTCCCTCAAGGGTGTTCCATCTGGCTGTCTTATTGTGGATAGAAACTGATAGAGTGTGTTAAAGGCGTCAATTGCAATCTTTTTTCCAGCAAAGAACTCTATTTCCACCTCCTCTCTATCCAAAAGATCACCTATGTCCGCTCCCATAACCCTACTTTATCGCAACGTATTTTTAACTTCTCTCTAAGCCATGGCAATGCTTGAAAAATATGAGAGGGCTGGAGAGATCGTTAAGAAGGTTAAAGAGGAGGTTGTAAAGCTTGTGAAACCTGGAGTAAAACTCCTGGAAGTTGCGGAGTTCGTTGAAAATAGAATAGTCGAATTGGGTGGAAAACCCGCATTTCCTTGCAACATTTCGATCAACAGCGATGCAGCTCACTTCACTCCAAAGAGAAACGACGAGAGGGTTTTTAAAGAAGGAGATATCGTGAAAATCGATATCGGTGCTCATATTGATGGCTACATAGCGGATTCCGCAATAACGATCGATTTGGGGGATCACGAGGATTTGGTGAAGTGTGCAGAGAGGGCTTTAGAAAAAGCCATAGAAGTAGTTCATGCTGGAGTTAATACCGCTGAGATAGGTGAAGTCATAGAGAAAACCATAAGGGAGTTCGGATTTAGGCCAATAGTTAACCTAACTGGACACGGACTGGATAGATACGTTGCCCATGCACCTCCAACAATTTACAACGTTAAGGTGGATAAGGGTGTGGAGTTGAAAGAGGGTATGGTTATAGCCATAGAGCCGTTTGCAACGGACGGTGCTGGTAAGGTTGTTGAGAGGGGGGAGTGCGAGATATTCTCCCTTATAGCGGTCAAAAAGCTGAGATTGAAGCAGGAGAGAGAGTTCGTTAGATATATAGCCGAGAATTACAGAACCCTTCCGTTTGCAAGGAGATGGGTGAACGTTTCCGATGTAGTTCTGGCAAGGTTGGTTAAACAGGGAGTTCTTAGGGCATATCCGGTTTTGACAGAAGTCAACAACGGTTTGGTTAGTCAGTTTGAGCATACCTTAATTGTGGAAGAGGACGGCTGTAAGGTTATAACATGAGACAGAACATGAGATAACAACTTAAACATTTTATATATCCTCAAGTTACACTTTTGCTAATGGTTGAAATGGTCATCAGTTTTAGAAAGCTTGTAAGGGATTTCCCTTCTACGACTTACGCCACTTTCTCAATATACAGATATCCCGCTAAATTCATTCCTCAAATCATTGCTTACATCCTAAAAAATTACTGTAAACCAAATATGGCGGTATTTGATCCATTTGCGGGTTACGGAACCGTGGGGATCGTTTCAAGACTATTTGGATGCGATTATGAACTTTGGGATCTCAATCCAATGCTTAAAGTTATCCATGATACCGCGGTAATGAGACCTATATATGTAGATGTTAACAAACTAATCCAAGAACTAAAAAGTTCCAACGAAATATTCATTCCAAAATGGTCAAATTTGAAATATTGGCATCCAGAAGAGTTTTTAGACATATTGACTAAGGTTTGGGGATACTATCACAGTTTAGAGGACAATGAGTTAAAGAAACTACTTGTGATTCCACTCTTAAAAGTTACAAGGTATTTCTCCTACAGTGATGAAAAAATTCATAAATTGTATAAGTCCAAGTATGCAAAAAAGAAGGTTGAAGATTTGTTGAAGAAAGATTGGAAGACTTTATTCTTTACAATGTTATTTAATGAAATTCGAGAACTCTTAAAAAAGATAGAAGATTACAATTCTCTTAGACCTAAACCTGTGAAATATAAGATCAAGGCGGGAATAGATACGCTAAATACAAAACTCGATCAGGATGTGGATGTACTCATAACATCTCCTCCATATCTTCAAGCTCAGGAATATATCAGATCAACAAAGCTTGAACTATTTTGGCTTGGATATAGTGAAAATTATATTCGGCAGTTAAGCAAAAAGGAGATTCCCTATGTAAATGTTAGAAAGATAGAAGTTTATTCTAAGACTTACGAGGAATTTAGGAGCAAAATCAAGGATGATCACCTATTAAAACTATATGACAACTACTTTTTCGCAATCTTAAGAGCTTTTACGAGTTTAGGCGAGAATGTCAAATCATATATGTTTATATTTGTTGGACCAGCAAAAGTTAGAGGTATGCCTGTTCCGATAGATCAGATAATAGTCGAACATTTGAAAGAATTTGGATGGAAACATGAAGCGACACTGATAGACAGGATAGTTTCTCATTCAATGTTTAAAGTCAATGTTAATCCCGCCTCTGGATTAAAGGAAAATAGAATGGAAACGGAACATCTCGTAATTCTCAGGAGGGAATAAAATGGAAGAAGAAATAGTTCCAATTAATAAACGACTATTGAAAAGCCCAAGTGAATTCAAAAAGACAGGATACGTTCAAAAGTTAGTTTCGGAGATTAGAGAAAAAATTGAGAAAAAGGGGCAAAAAATAGTTTACAATGATGAAGAATTGACGGAGCTAATTCTATCGGTGTGTAGATGCAACGATTTTGATGTTGTCGTAAAAGATGCAGGAAGACACATCGTCGTTGATAAGAACAAGCTGTCAGATTGGGTAAGGGATAAGCTATTACCGAATACAGTTCTATTAAAGATCGATGAAGAGGATATCGTGAGGTTATTTATATTTTCAACTGAGATAACTTACAGGATGTTTTTCGGGGGGACGAGAGCTACTGTAACTCAAAAAGGATTCAGAGAAAGAAGGAGAACATTTGAAAGCATATTAGTTGATCAATTTACTGGTAAATTGGGTGAAGTTGCGGTAAAGAAGTTCTTGGAAAATTGTTTCTCGGCAAATATTGAACTTGATTGGAAGATCTCGGAAGACATTACAAAATACAGATCTGACATACTCAATGCCAAGAAAATTGTAAGCATAAAGACTTCTCCAACTTTAGCAGGTATTTGGGCGGAAGCGGATATAGGTTTCGATTACGGTATATTCGTTAAGTGTTCGGTTCCCTTGCATCCGATTCTACAGTTTTTCATAGAGGTCTGTGGATTTTCGAGTTTGCTAAATTTTGCTGAAAAGAGAATACCACCGGATGATGAGGTATTTAGAGGATATCTCCAAGCCATAAGAGATAGAGTTAAAGATTACAAATGTGGCGAATTTAAAACCGCAATAAAATGCTTTGTTTGCGGATACTTTGAAACTTCTAATTATGAGCCAGTTGATGAAGGAAAAGAATTACCATATTTTGGAAAGGTTAGAGAAAGAAGATACATTATTCCAATTTCAGAATTGAAATGGACTGAAGAGGATTGGAAGATGTTTTTAGAGGATAACAATTTAATTTAATTAGGAGTGTATATTATGATTGCGGTTCTATCTGGTGGGACGGGAACTCCTAAACTCTTAAGGGGTTTAAAAGAGTTGACCGATTTCGTTGTTATAGTGAACACAGCTGAAGACATTTGGATTTCTGGAAACAAGGTTTGTCCGGATATAGATGCTGTTCTCTACACCCTCGCTGGAATAATAGACGATGAGAGGTGGTGGGGTATTAAGGGAGATAGCTTTAGAACTCATGAGATGCTGTTGAAACTTGGATACGATGAGTTCATGGCAATAGGTGATTTGGATAGGGCGATACACATATTCAGGTCTGAACTTCTTAGAAAGGGTTACACCTTAACTGAAGCTACGAGAGCTTTGAGGAGAGCTTTGAAAGTTGAGCAAGAGGTTTTACCGATGTGCGATGACGACGTTGAAACGAGGGTGGTTACAGATGTTGGAGATTTGCACTTTCAGGAGTTCTGGGTCAAACACAAGGGTAAACCCAAAGTTTTTGACGTTTACTTTAGGGGGATTGAAAAAGCTAAAGCCACAAGAGATGTTCTAAGAGCTTTGAAGAATGCAGAATTGGTTTTGATTGGTCCAAGCAATCCGATAACGAGCATTATGCCAATAATTTTAGTTAAAGGTGTTAAAGAAGTCTTAAAGGTTAAGAGGGTTGTAGCAATTTCACCTATTGTTGGTAAAAGTCCAGTCAGCGGGCCGGCTGGGAAGTTCATGAGAGCCAAAGGCTACGAAGTTTCTCCATTGGGGGTTGCAGACGTTTATTTGGAATTCTTAGACGTTTTGGTCGTTGACGATGCGGATAGGCATCTTGTCGGAAAATACAAATCCATTGAAATCGTTGCCACAAACACGATAATGAAAACCGTTGAGGATTCGAAAAGGCTGGCGGAGTTCGTATTGAGCTTGTAAGTCCTCAGACAGCCATCCTCTCCTCATCAATCGGAAGCTCACCAGCTTCATCATCGGTTAAACGTAATTGACGTTTCTGAATAAAACTTCAACTTTAGGTTAGCCTAAAATTTAAATAGTCAGTGCTGTAATTTTGTTCATGAAGGTTGCAATTTCTACAACGAGCGGTGGATTGGATGACAAGGTTTCCGAAGTTTTTGGAAGGGCGGTGAGCTTCACGATCGTGGATATTGAGAACGGAGAAGTTAAGAACGTTGAGGTCGTTAGAAACGACTTCGCTGTGAGAGGGGGAGGTGCTGGAGTTGCGGTGTCTCAATTCTTGGTTGATAAGGGTGTCAATGCGGTCATAACTGGAAACGTAGGGCCAAACGCCTTAGCGGTTTTGAGTTCTGCAGGGGTGAAGGTTTACAGGGGAGGAGGTTTGAAGGTTAAAGAGGCTATTGAGAAATTGGTTAGGGGTGAACTTGAAGAAATTACAACTCCTTCACAGCCCAAGATGGGTAGGTGGAGGAGACAATGAGGATTGCGGTTGCGAGCGGTAAGGGTGGGACTGGAAAGACAACCTTGGCTGTTAACTTGGCTTACTTCAACCACATAGATCTGTTCGATTTGGACGTTGAAGAACCGAACTGCCACATATTTGTAAAGGGTAGAAGGGAGGAGAGAACTGTTTACAGGAAGGTTCCGAAGGTTGAAGAAAGCAAATGCGATTACTGTGGAGTTTGTAAGGATGTATGCGAATACAACGCCATAGTGGTTCTTAAGGACAAGATATACGTGTTTCAAGAGCTTTGCCACAGTTGCGGGGCTTGCAGCTACTTCTGTCCAAGAGAGGCCATAGAGGAAGTTGATAAACCCATTGGGAAAGTCGTGAAGGTTAGATCGGATATAAATTTGACCTACGGAATTCTTGAGGTTGGTGAAGCTACGCCGGTTCCATTGATAAGGGAGGTTAAGAGGGAAATCGGTAGTAAAGCTATAATAGACTGCCCACCCGGTAACTCATGCCCGATGGTTGAGAGCGTTAGAGATTCGGATTTCTGCATACTGGTTTGCGAACCAACCCCATTCAGTTACCACGACGTTAAGATTGCCATGGATGTCGTTAAAAGCTTGGATGTGAAGTTTGGAGTTGTAATAAACAAGTATGGGCTACCTTTCAACATCGAAGACAGGTTGGATGCCCCAATATTGGGTAAGATTCCCTTCAAAAAGGAGATTGCGGAAAAGTATTCAAGAGGGGAAATTTTGAAGGGTTACGAGGAGACGTTTAGGGATATTTACGAGAGGGTGATCTCTTTATGAAGCAAATAACGGTTATAAGCGGTAAGGGTGGTGCTGGGAAGACAACTGTAACAGCTATGTTCTCCACGTTAGCGAAAGCTGTAGTTGCGGATTGCGATGTAGATGCCCCCAACCTTCACATACTACTTCAGCCAAAGGTAGTCGAAACGATTCCGTTCTACGGAATGAAGAGGGCGAGGATAATAGAGGAGAAGTGTAGTCAGTGTGGATTGTGCGAGGA
This sequence comes from Archaeoglobaceae archaeon, assembly GCA_027036775.1. Classification (GTDB taxonomy): domain Archaea; phylum Halobacteriota; class Archaeoglobi; order Archaeoglobales; family Archaeoglobaceae; genus Archaeoglobus_B. The sequence continues at coordinate 6,010 of JALWDS010000002.1, forward strand.
GCTTTGCAGGTTTGAGGCTATAAAGGACTTCAAAGTCGATGAAATTAGGTGTGAAGGCTGTGCTTTGTGCTACAGAGCTTGTCCAGAAAGGGCGATAGAGATGGTTGAGGAGAAGAGGGGAGAGATTTACATTTGCGAAACCAAGTTCTGCGACTTCGTCTACGCTCTTCTTAGTCCGGGTGAGGAAAACAGCGGAAAACTCGTTTCGGAGGTGAGAAATACGGCCAAAAGTTTGGCCGAGAGCAAGGGAGTTGATTTGTTAATAGTCGATGGTGCTCCGGGAATAGGATGTCCAGTTATAGCCTCTCTGGCTGGAGCGAACGTAGCTTTGGTAGTTGCAGAGCCCACGTTGTCTGGATTGAACGACATGATCCGTGTGATCGAGCTTGCAAATCACTTCAAGATAAAGCCGATGGTGGTTGTAAACAAGTTCGACCTGAACTTGGAAGTTACGGAAAAGATAGAAGGTTTTTGCAGGAACAACGGAATAGAGATCGTTGGAAAGATTCCATTCGATGAAGAGTTACCGAAACAGATTTCACTGCTAAAGCTACCTTTCGAGTGCAAAGCTGGAGATGCCATAAGGGAGGTTTGGGAGAGGGTTAGAGAAGAGCTTAAGGGTAATACTTGAACTCCACAACCTCCCTAAACCTATCCACATCCAGCTTTCCTCTCTCCCCTTTCAAAAGCTTTTCGAGTATGTTTATAGCCCCCAACCTGTTTAAGGGCTGGTTGTTGTTACCGCACTGATAGCTGTAAGTGCAACGGGGACAGCCATCAACCCTATTGCATTCGCAGTTCTTCAAAACCTCGTAAGCGATTTCGAAAGCCCTTTCTATCCTTTTGAAGAGTAGCTTGCTCAAACCGCTCCCCCCTATAACAGCATCGTAAACGAATATATCGCCGTCCGGTGTGGAAATACCACCCATGTATTGACTTCCCCCTCCAGTTAGGGCGTCGCTCGATTCTATCAAAACGTGCTCCAAAGCGTGGAAACTTCCAGCGTAGTAATCTTCGTAATCCATGTAGTCTGGGAAGGGAGCCTTCAGTATGAATCCCTTAGTTGGGAAAGAGTATCTTACAGGCTCTTCAAGCTCGACAACTCCAAGCTTTTCCCTTGTGAATACATCCCTAACAACGTAAGCGTAAACTTCGATCGTAATCTCGAAGGAACAGTAGGCACATCCATCCTTAGTTTCTTCAACGTCTTTAACTATCGGAATAGATATATATAATGGATCTGTTATCTCGTTGCCGTATGGATAATCTTCCAAAATCGCTTTCTTCTCTTCCAAGTCCAAATCGACGCATCTCAACCTCTCTCCGTTGTGAATGATAATGCTACCAGGGAAGAGCTCCTTTATGGCTATCGGCAGATTTCTCTCCCCTATCAGCTTATCCCCCTTGAACATCCTTACGCTCTCTCCAATTCCCCTCATGTTGAATTTCCTTAAAATTTCTCCGACGTTCGATGAAACCATGTAGATGTCTCCCATCTTCGTTATCAACCTCATCTCCTCAAGCCTTTTGACTACGTTCCACCACTCCTCCCTTATCTCGTTATCCTCCAAAGGTTTCTCCAAACACATCGAAAGTATCTGGTAGAACATTACCTCCTCGTTCATCTTTTCCGCATAGCAGTGGAAGTCGTCCTTGAAGTAGTCCTCTGGCTTTAACCTGTAGTAGTTGCTTATAGCATCTTCATCTCTCAATAGAAGTATTCCTATGCTCTCCTGCCCTTTCCTTCCAGCCCTTCCAACCCTCTGCAAGAACTGGGAGTAGCTGACCAACTCGGAAATGACCACATCAACGTCACCAACATCTATCCCCAATTCGAGCGTTGGAGTGGATATCACGGTTCTAATTTTTCCCTCCCTAAAGGCCTTCTCAACTTCCATCCTAACGTCCTTGGGCAAACCTCCCTTGTGAATTGCAACGTTCAATCCTTCCCTCTTCAAAATCCAGCCGACGGTTTCAACCGTCTTGTAGGAATTCCCGAATACGATGATCTTTCTCCCCCAAAGGGCCTTTACCAAATCCTTTATAGCTGAATATATTGAGTATGTGTATCTCATTATGAAGTGTAAGGGGGATTTCCTGTGATTGCCTTTAACAACTTCGAACTCCCTCTCGAATAGATATTCAGCAAACTCCTTGGCGTTTCCTATAGTTGCAGAGGCACACGCAATTTGAAAATCTCCAAACCTCTCAAGTCTCTTTACGAGGTAGTGCATGTTCGAACCCAAAAGTCCGACGTAGCTGTGTAGCTCATCAACGACCAAGAAAACGACATCTCTAACAACCCTTCTGAATTCGGGGGTATTCCTCAGATGGTAATCGACCATATCTGGATTTGTAAGTATTATATCCGCTCTACCGCTTAAAACATCCCTCTTCTCCCTCCAAGTTGAATCTCCATCAAACCTCACGGCCTTCAATCCCAAAGAGTTTGCGTAGTTCTTTATCTTTAACTCCTGATCTTTCGCTAAAGCTTTTGTAGGGTAAAATATTAATCCAATTCCCTCCTTAGCGATTTTCTCTATCAGTGGAACTGCAAACGCCTCCGTCTTTCCGAAACCCGTGGGTGCGGTGATAACAACGTTTTTACCCTCTCTCAACTTCTCTATTGCCTCCAATTGAAACGGATAGAGTTTCACAATTCCTTTCCTCTTCAAAGCTTCCTCAAGGGGTTTTACAATCTTTGCGTTCTCTACGGGTATCGTCGGATTTGGATTGAGAGGCTCAAATATCCTGTAGTAAACTATCTCGTCCTCGCAGTCGAATATAGGTTTCAAATCCTCTCTATCCCCAGCTACTTTCCTTAGGATTTCCAAATTTCTCCTTCTAACCTCGCTCTTGCACGTGCACTTCTTTTTCAACTTCCCGCAGTGTGGACAGAACAAATCCTCGTAATCCACTTCTTAAGTTTTGGGCGGTGTTTAAAAAAGTTTAAGACTTGACCGTTAAATTCTATCGAGAGTTCTATAAAAGAGGTTAACAACTTCAGCGTTTACCCAAAAACCCTTCTTAACGATGCTTTCAAAAGTTTCAATGCAATCCTTTTTGCTCAGAATTCCCTCCTTGCACGACTTTAAGAGTATGTAAATCGTCCCCTTTCCAACAATTCCGTAGGTTTTGGCAAATCTCTTTGCATCATCGTCGTCCGAAATGAGTGTTTTATCGTCAGTGTCCAAGCACAGCGCTATGCATTCGATTTCCCCTAAACTCAATCGAAAATCTAAATTCTTTAAACGCTTTTTAATATCATTTACGGTTTCTGCTTTAGGGCCATGCACGAATAAGAATTTACCAACCTTCGCTTTTACTCTCAGAGCATCTTCAAATCCCTTTTCCTCCCCTTTTATTACGACTTCATGATAAACCGCTTTTGGAATTTTTAGAGAGCCGTAGAGTTCCCTTAACAGATAAAGCTTTCCGACCTTTCCAAGATAGATGAGTGGGGATGAGTTTACGACGGGCATCAAAGATCCTTCAATTCTTCCTTAATGAGTTCCAGATCTGTTCTAAGTGTATAACCTCTCCTCTTCAACTCTTGATGAAATTCTTGAATCGTTAATCCCGCCTCTTCAGCAGCAGCTCCTTGTGAGAGCAAACCCCTTTGATACCTTTCTATTGCTCTCTCAATTTTATACTCTCTAAGTCCCCTATCAATTATCTCTCGTAAAACCTCTGAAACTTGCTTACCCTCCTCTTTAGCTATCCTTTCTATCTCTCGAATCTTGTTCTCTCTTAATCTGATCGTTTTGACCTTCATACTACTCGTATGCTATCAGAATACATAAACGTTGTGCACTTACTTTCCTTTATAAATCTGCACTAAAAAATTAAAAACATTTATCTCTCAAAGCTGAGGTTGGTTATGGACGACGAAAAGTGGATGAGGATTTACGAAGTTTTGAATTCGAACCTTAAAGGAGTTGAGGACGTTTTAGATGAGGCCATAGAAACCTTAAAGGAGAAAAGCTTTAACAGAAGAATTGCCTTCGATCTACTTCTCAAAGTTGCGGAGGAAAAACCGGAGATTTTGCTGAGATATACGGATAAGTTGAAGAAGTTGATTGGAGGGGGATTTGAATCGGTTTACGTATCAATGGTTTTGGGAAGACTGTCCTTGAGGTATCCGAGAGTTGTGGATGAAGAAACGGTATCGAAGATATTCGACCTTTTGAATAGAGATGAGATGAAGTGCTACATACTTCTGGCTCTATCCGATATAGCCATATCGAATCCAAAACTGCTGTCAAACCACATTCAAGATTTGATAAACCTCATAAAGGATAGAAGTTGGGAGGTTAGGTGGAACACCGCAAGGGTTTTCGTGAACCTGATCGAGTCGGATTTAAGCTTGGTGAAATCTTGCATCGATAGGATAGAGGGTATAGCTAAAAACGAAAGGTTCAAACCCTCAGTTAGGGTCGTAGCTCAGGTGATATTGAACGAATTTAAAAAATTCAACCGAGAACAGCCTTCCTGAACTCCTCAAACCCGATAGACTCTATGAAATCACCCAACCTCTGCCCCCTCTTGGCGTTGTTCTTGTAGAACTCTAAAATCTTCTCAACGATCTCAACGGCTTTATCTGGTTCGACCTTCTCAGCCAAAACCCAACCGATTCTCGGCTTTCTACCTGCGGAACCACCTACAAATATCGTGAAGCCTTCCTTAGTTCCCATTAAACCTATGTCCCTCACAGCTGGCTCAGTGCACGAGTTCGGACATCCAGAAATTGCTATCTTCATCTTGTCCGGTAGCTCCATTCCGTGAAACTTGTTCAACTTTTCAGCCAAGCTCAACGTATCTTGATTTCCGAGTGTGCATAGGGCACTACCCGGGCAGAACTTTACACTCCTAACAACCCTACCCACGGCTGGTGCGAGTTTAACACCAGCATCCCTACAAAGCTCTTCAACCCTTTCTGGATCGACACCAACAACGACCATCCTCTGCGATTCGCTGAACTTTACGAGCTTAACCCCGTGTCTATCCAAAGCCTCAGCTATCCTCTTCAAGTCTTGAGGTGTAAAGATCACCCCGTCGAATACCACAGCGTAGCTTCCATCCCTCTGCTTCAGAGCCATAGCCCGATCGAGCAAAGATTGGTAAATAAAGCTTTTGGGGAATTGAAAGGTTTGCAAAAAGACTTTTATCGCTATTTCGCAGTTTGCGGTATGGATGTTAGGGCTGTGGTTATGACGATACTACTCGTTGGATACGCTCCATCGATCGTGTTGTGTGGGATGGCTTTGCTATCCTACTCGTTTCTACTAAGGTTTAGTTACAGGATTAGGTTGATGGCACCGATTGCCTTAACCGCCACCGCATTCGGGTCTGTTGTTGTTATAGCCTACGTAATTAAAGGCTTCGCAAACGAACCTTTTCACCCTATAGTTTTAATAGCAGGTTTGGTCTTGCAAGTTCTCCACTTCATACCGATGGTTTTAGCTGTTTTAACTCCTATACCGTTTATAGAGAAGTTTACAACTGTCAAGCAGAGATACGTAATAGCCATAGCGTATTCGCTGACGGTTTTGCCAATAGTTCTCGCTTACAAGTTCTTAGGTCTTTTCACGGGTGAAGATGTCATGAGGTTACTTCCAAAGGGATACTACTTTGATTTGGCGGATCTCTATCTAACAGTTCTGTTGCCAGCCATACCGTTCTACGTCGGAGCTTTACTTCTTAAGGTCTTGAGTCTCAACCGATCAAATCCCTGACGTTTGCAATTGGAGGCAACTCCCTCTTGTGTTTACTTTTTTCTACCATCTCCAAAACCCTTCTTACCTCCTCCTCGCTAACATCGAAAACCTTCGGAATCTCCTCTGGCCTGTATCCCTTTTCTAAAGCCTTCAAAATTGTGTCGAGCTTTACGTAGGTTATTCCCAACTCCCCCTCATCCGTCTGACCTATCCAAAGACCGGCTGAAGGTTTCTTTTCGATTATTCTTTTCGGAACTCCCAAAAACCTTGCGAGCTCCCAAACCTCCGTTTTGTAAAGATCACCTATGGGTAAAAAATCTACTCCCCCGTCTCCGTATTTCGTGAAGTAACCGGTCATCAACTCGCTCTTGTTTCCAGTTCCAGCAACGAGGTAGTTTAAGCTGTTTGCGTAGAAGTAGTTTATTATCATTCTAATGCGAGGCTTTAGGTTTGCCTTGGCAATATCGGTTCCGTCTTCGAGGTTCTTTAAAAATGCATCGACCATGGGGTTTATCTCGACGTATTTGTAACTTATTCCTAAAATCTTGCAGACGTTCAACGCATCTTCTATGTCTTCCTCCCTCGTAACACCTCTCTCCGGCATTATAAGGCCCAAAACTTTCTCCTTTCCCAAAGCTCTAACGCAAAGAAATGCCGTCGTCGCACTGTCAACCCCACCGCTTATCCCAACCACAACACCATTGGCGTTTGCGGATTTAACTGTCTCTTTTATGAAATTGACTATCCTCTCAACGACCCTCTCCCACATAAAAAAAGGGTGTTGAAAGAGATTAAAACTCTACCTCCCCAGTTCTAATTCTAACCGATTTCTCAACAGGTAAAACGAATATCTTGCCATCACCGAACCTTCCGGTCCTTGCACTTTTGACTATGGTATCTATTACCGCATCGACGTCCTCGTCCTTTACAACGATCTCTATCTTTGTTTTCTGGAGTAAATCTACCTCCATCTCCCTCCCTCTAAACTGGAGCTTTATCCCCTTCTGCTCTCCCCTCCCTTTAACCTCCGTTACGGTCATTGCAACGAACCCCCTCTCCTCTAAGGCTTTCTTCACGTCTTCGAGCTTCTCCGGCCTTATTATAGCCACAACCATCTTCATACAATCACCTCACGAGTAGGCAACTTCTCCGTGCTGTGATATGTCCAATCCCACGTATTCTTCCGCTTCGCTAACCCTCAATCCCATTGCAACGTCCACGATCTTCGCTATTACGTATGTAACAACGAAGGCGTAGATCACCGTTGCCACCACCGCTACAACCTGAGCTTTAAGCAGTTCGAAGCCTCCGTAAAATAGCCCCCCTTTAACAGCAAACAAACCTACCGCTAAGCTACCCCAAGCTCCGCCGATACCGTGTATCGCCCAAGCGTCTAAGCTCTCGTCGATCCCCCTTCTAACTCTGTAATCCAAAGCGATGTAGCAGAGGATTCCCGCAATCAGTCCAATTGCTATGGCCCCCTTGACATCTACGAAGCCAGCTGCTGGTGTTATCGCAGCCAGTCCTGCTATTACACCGCTTATTATGCTCAGGCTTCCCGGTTTACCCTTCAACCAGCTTGCGATCATCCAAACCGCACCGCCCACGCAAGAGGCGACGAATGTGGCAACTATCGCTTTGACGGCCAAACCGTTGGCACCCAACGCACTTCCCCCGTTGAAACCGAACCATCCGAACCAGAGCAGAGCGCCTCCTATGAGTGTCAGAGGGATGTTGTGCGGTTCAATGGAATACTCACCAAAGCCCATTCTTTTGCCAATTACAAAGGCCAAAGCCAGAGCTCCAAAACCAGAGCTAACGTGAACGACCATTCCACCTGCGAAATCCAAAGCTCCCAACTTCGCCAACCATCCCCCTCCCCAAAGCCAGTGAGCGAAGGGGCAGTAAACGAAGGTTATCCATAGAATCCCGAACACTATGAATGCGGAAACCTTTGCCCTCTCCGCTATCGCTGAGGTTATTATGGCCAACGTAATAACTGCGAACATCATCTGATAGATCATGAAGAGCATGTGTGGGATGGTCATTCCCTTCAAAGGTTCAACTCCAACGTTGTTCAGCATGAAGTAGCTCAAATCTCCTATGAATCCCGCAACGTCTTTGCCAAAGGCCAAAGAGTATGCGTAAACTATCCACTGGATTCCTACGACTATCAGGCATATTATGCTCAGTGCGATCATTGCAATGGCGTTCTTCCTCCTGACCATTCCGGCGTAGAATAGTCCAACCCCGGGCGTCATCAGCATTACCAGAGCTGTTGCAACCAAAATCCAAGCGGTGTCTCCGGCATTTATCGGCATAGCCCGAAGAGACTAACAATGTTTTTAACAATTACTCATAAAACTTCATAATTCTTCACAATTCGATTTCGAAGTCTAAAAATAATTTAAGAGTAGGCAACCTCTCCGTGCTGTGATACGTCCAATCCCACGTATTCCTCCTCTTCTCTTACTCTCAAGCCAATCAACAGATCGACGATTTTTGCTATCATCAGGGTCATAGCGAAGGCGTAGGCTATGGCTGAAACCGCACCGATTATCTGAACGACCACTTGATGAACGTTGCCCAATATGAGTCCCTTTGCGTTTATCGTCGCAAATATACCAGTGGCGATCGCACCCCAAAGTCCCCCAATGCCGTGAACAGCCCAAGCGTCTAAGCTTTCGTCTATCCCCTTCTTAACTCTAAACAGCATTGCCAAGTAGCAGAGAACTCCTGCAACCGCACCGATTACAATAGACGAGAGCGGGTCAACGTAGCCAGCTGCTGGAGTAATTGCCACCAATCCAGCAACCGCACCGCTTGCAATTCCCAAGCTACCCGGCTTGCCCTTAACCCAACTCGCGAACATCCATGCAAGCGCTCCTGTAGCTGCAGCAGTGTTCGTTACGATGAAGGCGTTGCAAGCTATGCCGTTCGCTCTCAAAGCACTACCAGCGTTGAAACCGAACCATCCAAACCAAAGCAGTGCGGTGCCGAGTAACGTCATCGGAATGTTGTGCGGTTCCATCTGATATTTTCCGTATCCCATCCTCTTTCCTATTAGCAAAGCCAATGCCAGAGCACTGAAACCCGAACTTATGTGAACGACCGTTCCTCCAGCGAAATCCAAGGCTCCCAACTTTGCAAGCCATCCGTTACCCCAAACCCAGTGTGCGAGTGGGTCGTAAACTAAGGTAGTCCAAAGTATGCCGAAGAGAAGAAACGATGACAGTTTAACCCTTTCAGCCATTGCTGAAGTGATTATAGCCAATGTGATCGATGCAAATACGAGTTGGAATGCCACGAAAGCGTAGTCAACCATCTTCAAATTCTTCAGGCCCACGTATTCTAAGCCACCAATTATCCCGTTGACGTCCCTTCCAAACGCGAGCGTGTAACCGATTATCACCCATTGAACGCTGACCAACGCCAGAGCGAGAAAGCACATCGATATAGTCGAAAGAACGTTCTTCGACCTGACCATTCCTCCGTAAAACATGCCCAATCCGGGGGTCATCAGCATAACTAAAGCCGTAGATGTTAGTAGCCAAGCTACGTCTCCGCTGTTCATGCCTTCAAGCAAAGAATGTATGTTCTTAAATCTATTTAACAAAGCGTCACAAATTTTCACAAACTTTCAGATTCATGCAAAAACTTTTAAAGAGACCTCAAGACCGAATGGCATGAAGGTTTTGGCCATTCAGCATTCACCCAAGGAGCCGATGGGTTACATTGAGGAGGTTTTGGAGGATTTGGGTGTTAACTACGAATACGTCAAAGTTTACGAGACCAACGAGGTTCCCGTTAAGTTTGCGACGCACATCATAATAATGGGAGGGCCGATGGGTGCCTACGAAGATGACAAGTATCCCTTTCTTTCTCAAGAGAAGGATTTGATAAGGGAAGCTCTAAAGAGCAAAATTCCAATACTTGGCGTGTGCTTGGGTGCACAGCTCATAGCGAGTGCCTTGAACTGCAAGGTCTATCCTTATAAAAGGGAGCTGGGTTGGTTCGAGGTCGAGAAGGTCGAAGAGGACGAAGTTGTGAGGGGTTTACCGAATAGGATGGTAGTTTTCCAGTGGCACAACGACACCTTCGACTTACCGAACGGTGCAAAGCTACTCTACGCTGGTAGGGAGGTGAGAAATCAGGCTTTCAGAGTTGGAAAGGCAATAGGATTGCAGTTCCACTTGGAGATGACGAAAGAGCTGATTAAGGATTGGCTTGAGGACGAGGATTTGAGCGAGGAAGAAAAGAGGAGGATAGTTGAAGACTGCGAGAGGTTCTTGAAGGATTTAAACGAGAACTGCAGAAAACTCATCGAGAACTTTTTAAGGTTGTGATCAGTCGCAGGAAATCTCATCACCTTTCAGAGCGACCGAAAATCATCATCCCACCCTTTGAACGTTCGATTGATAAACCAATCGCTTAAAATTTAATAAATTTTAATAAAAATACTTAATTTTTGAGAAACGTTCTCAAGATTTGTGAAATCCTCGTAAATTTTTTAAGCACTGTGAAAAATTTTTATGGGTGAAGAATCCCATCAGAATAACGGTGGCTTTGGATGAGGAAAGCTACAGGATTTTCAACGAGCTTAAAAAGAGGACAGGTTCTCAAAGTGAAACGGTCAGGAGGGCTTTGAAGTTCTACAACGACTTCAAGGAGCTTGAGAAGTTCGACAGGTTCAAGATTTTAACCTACGTGGAGATGCTTGCGGAAGGTGAGCACGTCATATTGGATATAGACCACTGGATAGCCTTTTTGAAGTTCATAGAGAGTCATCCAGAGAGGGAAAAGTTCTGGGAGATACACAGAGATATTGCAAAGGCACACGCGGATGAGTTTAAGGGTAGGGACGTCAGATACGTCTTGGAGAGGCTTGAGGCATGCAACTTCTTCAGAATAAACGAGAAGAACGGCGAATTTACACTCGTTTTGAACAACGAGGCGGTAAAGAACTTCGTAAAGACATTTCTGGAAGAGGTTTTGAAGGGGATGGGATACGACTTCGAGATCAAGGAGGATCTCATGAAGATAAGGTTGAGGGTCAAATGATAACGTGCTCCTCCCTCACGAAGTCCTTTCTCCTAACGAAGTGAAGGTCTATAGGATGGTGTGGGTAAATTTCCTTCAACCTCCTCTTGAAATCCTCTATCTCCTCCCTCTTCGGTATCTCGTCCAAAACGACAACAATATCTACATCGTTGGACTTCTCAATCTCTCCCCTCGCAATGCTTCCAGCCAGATAAACGTCACACTTCCACTCCTCCTTCAAAAGCTTAGTAACGTCCCCTACCCATTCTCTCCAACTTCTTATGCTCTCCTCCCTCTTCCTCAACCTATCGCTAACGAAATCCGAAATCCTCCTTCCGCTAACGAGTCTGTATGCAACTTCGGCCAGAAAGGATGCCAAAACTATTGACAAGAATACGATGAGGTTGCCAAAATTCATCCTCAAAATCAGTATAACCAAGGACGTCGCAGTTAAGATTACTCCCAACGCTGGAACAACCAATTTGACCTTCAAACTCTTCCTCAACTTCAAAACAGCCAGATTTATCGCCAAGAAAACTATTAAAAATCCACCGCTCCCAGATACCGAAATAGATTCGAGGTTCGAGAACGTCGTTAGAATTACGGATAGAAGGCTTACGACTATCAAACCCTCGTAGCACTCCCTCCAAATTCTCCTCTCGACAACTTCAGGTATCTGCCCATACTTCGCCACCATGTAGCTGATCCTCGCGGTTCCGTAAAGGGTTGCGTTTATGGCTGAACTCGTCGAAGCTAAGGCGGAAAGGCTTACCAAGATGAATCCCGCGTTACCCAGAATAGGTTTCGCCACCATAGCCAAAGCGTAGTCCCTCGCCTTCATTATCTCTTCAAAACTCAGAGTTCCGACCGTAACTATCGCTATACCAACGTAAACCGCTATCACGATTAAAACGGATGCGTAAAAAGCCTTTGGAAGAATCTTAGGATTTTCAACATCCTCTCCAGCGTTTGCTATCAGTTCGAAACCCTCGTAAGCCAAAAATATGACCATACCACCGGCGATCAAACTTACGGGATCGCTCCAGTTTTCAAACGAAAACCTGCTCGGTTTGACGTAAAGGAAACCGACGAAGCATACCGCTAATAGAATCGCCAACTTGAAGGCAACGAGCATCTCCTCCGTTTTCCCGCTCACGATTGCCCCCAAGGCGTTTACAATCGTGAAAATAGATATCACTGCCAAAAACAGAATCTGCCTGTTGATTCCGAGTAAAACCTCCCCGTAGCTACCGAAGGCGTAAGCGTAGAGGGAGATCATGACGACGTAGCTCAAAAGCAACAGTATGTTCAATCCACCCGAAATTACTCCCGTTCCGTAAGCCCTGACGAGATACTCTACAGTTCCACCCCTACTCGGATACCTAACGCTAAGTTTTGCGTAGCTGTAAGCTGTGGTTAAGGCCACGACACCGGCTATTGCAAAAGCCAAAGGTGCTCCTGCCTTTGAAAGTTGAACGCTCAAGCCTAAGACGGCAAAAATCCCTCCTCCAATCATTCCGCCAACTCCTATACTGAAAACCTCCCAGAAACCGATCTTTCCCCTCACGTTCTCTAATCGACTAAAGGTTTAAATACAATTCACCAAGCTTTGGTTCATGGCAAGGAAACCAGCGAGGATGTGGAGGAGGTTGGAGAGACCTTACACGAGAAAGGAATACATAGATGGAGCCCCGGGAACGAGGATAAGGATGTTCGAGATGGGTAACAGGTCTGCGGATTTTCCAGTCATGCTCACTTTGGTTGCTGAAGAAGGTGTTCAAATTAGAGATAACGCTTTAGAGTCTGCGAGGCTTGCAGCTGGTAAGTATCTGACGAAGACGATAGGTGGTATGAGCTTCAAGTTGAAGATAAGGCAATACCCGCATCACGTTCTGAGGGAGCACAAGATGGCCGTAGGTGCTGGAGCGGACAGAATTTCTCAGGGTATGAGAAAGGCCTTTGGAAAGCCCGTAGGGTTGGCTGCACAGATACATCCGGGAGACAAGATAATGAGCGTTTGGGTAAAACCAGAGCACTTTGAATACGCCAAGGAGGCCTTGAAGAGGGCTAACCAAAAGCTACCCACTCCGACGAGGATTATCGTTGAAAAAGGTGCTGAACTTCTTAAGGGTAAGATTTAACCTTCGTCAACGTCCTCCTCGTAGTCCAAACAACTTTTTCCGAGACAAACGTAGTAGTCCTTCCAAGGAAAAACGCAGACGTTTCTATCCTTGTCCCACCAGTAACAGCCCATCCCACTCACCTCTAATTATGATTACCATCACGAAACTATTTAAAGCTTACGTTAACTTCATCTATCGCACTTCTAACCCCCTTAGTGTTGGCGATAACCGTTTACGGTAGAGATAAACCCGGTATAATCTACGGAATCTCGAACGTTTTGGCAAACGCAAACGTGAACATTATCGACATAGAGCAGAGGGTCTCTCACGGAATATTCCTGATGTATGTGGTTGCGGACGATTCAAAATCCAAGCTGGGTTTCGAAGAACTCAAGGAGCGTTTGATGGAGGAGGGAAAAAAGCTCGGAGTTTGCGTCAACGTTTCAAGGTTTGAGGAAAGAGGGGTTTCGAAGAAGAACCTCTACATCATAACGGTTTTGGGTAGGGATAGGGTGGGTATAGTTAGAGACATATCGAAGATTCTGCTCGATCACGGCGTTAACATAGAGAGCACGAGCCTGATTGCAAGGGACAAGTTGATATCGATAGAGTTCGTAGTTGACATAAGAGATGCGAATCCAGAGGAGTTGAGGAGGAAGTTGAGGAGGGATGTGGAGAAGGTCAACCTCGATGTGGTCTTTCAGCCCTACGACGAGTTCAAGAGGGAGAAGAGGTTGGTCGTTTTCGACATGGACTCGACCTTGGTCGATGCTGAAATAATTGACGAGTTGGCCAAGTTCGCCGGAGTTGAGGAGGAGGTTAAGAGGATAACCGAGAAGGCCATGAGGGGGGAGATGGACTTCAAGAGGGCCTTGGAGGAGAGGGTTAAACTTCTCAAGGGTTTGCCTGTCGAAGTTTTGGAGAAGATTTACAGGAACATAAAACTTACGGAAGGAGCGAAGGAGTTGATTCAGGCTTTGAAGAGGGCGGGATACAAAGTTGCGGTAGTTAGCGGGGGTTTCACATACTTCACGGATAGGTTGAAGGAGGAGCTGAACTTGGACTACGCATTTGGGAACGAGCTTGAGATTAAGGACGGGAAGCTCACGGGGAGGATAAAGGGTAGGATTATAGATGCGAAGGAGAAGGCGAGGATAATAGAGGAGATAGCGAGAAAGGAAGGTATAAGCAAGGAAAACGTCGTTGCGGTTGGGGATGGGGCAAACGACAGGATAATGATCGAAAACGCCGGATTGGGGATTGCTTTTAACGCTAAAGATGTTTTAAAGGATGTGGCGGACGGAACTCTATCGAAAGAGAACTTGATCGGACTCGCATGCGTTCTCGGACTTTTCAAAAGGAAAGATATTTAAATTTTAAAATTAAATCGAATCGATGCTGATCGAAATACTGGGTCTAATCCTGATGACTCTTTCAACGCTCGTTTACTCATCGATTCACGTTGCAGGCCACGAGGACGTTGACCTCAGGAAGTTCATGGAGTATGGAATTCTCGTAGTTTTCGCTCTATCTATTCAGGGGATAACGGGTTTGCTCGTCAGGTTTGGAGCGGATTTGAGTCTGCACACGTTTTACGGATACGCTATCTTTTTGTCAATTCTGATATACGTAACCTCCAGTTTTCTTAAAAAGCTTTGGAGTATGGGAAAGTTTAAGATAGGTAAGGAGGCATTCGATTTGCTCATTTACGTCTTGGTTTTGACTTCCTTCTGCGAACGCGTTTTGGATCACCTACTTCGATACTTCGAGATAGAAACGGTTAGGATGTTTACGATAACGTTGGTCGTATCGATAACGTTTATACTTCTCGGTTTGAGCGTCTACGGGCTTAAGATTTACAGAGAGCTCATAGCTCTTGCGGAGCCCGTAAACCTGATACCTCCCATAAAGACATCCTGTCTCGCCTTCGCACTTTACGGAGCCTTGGGAATATTTATACCCGTATCGGAATGTCCCTGCATTCTCGCCCTTGTCGGGCACGTAGCCCTCTTCGTTTCCGCCCTTCAGGTTCTCTACGAGATAACGAGCAAATACTACATTCCTTCAAAAACCGTCAAGATATAGAATTCTCTCGACATCTATCGTTTCCGCCCTCCTCACAACTGCCTTCAGTGTATCCTTGCACGAACGCAGATTGAACCTCTTGTGAAAGACCGTCCATCCCCTCCTCCCGCCGAAGATATCGAAACCCCTTATACACGCTTTGAAAACCTCCAGATCCTTTCCGATTACGTATGTGGCGAACCTCATCTCCTCTATCATGGAGGGCTTGCAGACCATGGCGTTGTCTGTTCCAATCAACCATCTCTCGTATTCCGATAAAATTTCGTAGTTCCTCCTGTTCAGCAAACCGAAGAATGCATTTGACCTCGTGCACGTAACGATCGGTATATCCTCGTCCATAGCTCTCCTTAGATTTCTCTCGCTCGCCATGTTCATGTGAACTATCAAGTCTGGTTCTAAAGCCAGAGCCTTTTCAACGTCTCCATCGTCAATCTCCCCAGCGTGAATTGCAAAAACCTTTCCTTTCCTTTTGGCGATATCCCTTAACTCCTCCAAAAACTTGTAGTCGTGATCCCTAACGGAACTCATCCCGAATCCGTAGGATATCTCAATCAGATACTCCGCCTCGTCCAAATTCGAGGGTCTCGTTAGGTATAGAACGTCGAAATCCTTGATGATCTCGTATCCCCTGATTCCCATCTCCGTGAAGTTTAAAATTGCGGAAGTTCCGCTCTTTTTTGCAATCTCAACCGATTTCTTAACACCCTCTCTAATCTCATCGTCCTTAGCTTCGCTCAAAATCTTGAACTTGAAATCTATGGCACTTAGCAGATCGGTGTTCGGAACCTCCGCTATGGAGTCCAAGAGGTGTGTATGGGCGTTAAAAAATGTCGGAATTGCTATGTATTCAGCCCTAACCTCGCACTCTTCGAATTCGCCGTTCTCGTGCAAAACTCCCTTAAGTATCTCTCCTTCCTCGTTGATCAGTTCGACAGGATACATCCCTCGTCAGCCTGACTGACCAACTTGGAATACCTCGCGAGGAATCCCTTGTGCCTTATCTCTATCGGTTTCCACTTTTCTCTCCTCTCCTCAAGCTCTTCATTGCTAACTTTAAGCTCAAGCCTTCTCTTCGGAATGTCTATGCTTATCAGATCGCCGTTTTCAACCAAAGCTATCGTTCCTCCAACGAAAGCTTCGGGTGCAACGTGACCTATGCATGGTCCCCTCGTAGCACCGCTGAACCTTCCGTCCGTTATCAGTGCAACTCTCTTCAAACCCATCCCGGCAATAGTTGCGGTTGGTAAAAGCATCTCTGGCATTCCCCTCGCCTTGGGACCCATGTATCTTATAACGACAACATCTCCCTCCTCGACCTCGTTGTTCAATATGGACTTCAAAGCCTCCTGCTCGGAATCGTAAACCTTCGCGTAACCCTCAAATTTAAGCATTTCCTCGTCAATTGCTGACGTTTTCACGACCGCCCCCCTCTCGGCCAAGTTACCCCTAAGTATCGCTATCCCTCCCTCCTCCCTATACGGATTGTCCAAATCCCTTATTATGTCCCTCCCTCTGACGAAGGCTCTCTCCGCTATCTCGTATATGGTTAAACCGCTGACTGTCATCTCGTCGTTCAGAATGTCCTTTGCCTTCTTCAAGAGCATGGGAACTCCTCCACTTTCATCGAAATCCGCAACGGTGTATTCTCCTGCTGGGTCTATCCTAACAACGTTCGGAGTCCTTCTGCCTATCTCGTCGAACAAATCTAAATCTATCTTCATTCCCCCTTCTCTCGCTATAGCTGGTAGATGAAGGACCGTATTAGTTGAACCACCCATGAGCATGTCAACCGTTATGGCATTCTCGAACGAGTTCTCGTTGACGAAGTCTAAGGGCTTTACGTCCTGCTTAACCAATTCGACAACCCTCCTCCCGCTCTCCTTGGCAATTCTCAGCTTCCTCGAACTCACCGCCGGGGAAGTTGAGCAGTATGGCAGACACAGGCCTAAAACCTCTGTCAAAATCTGCATGGTGTTGGCTGTGTAGAGTCCTTGGCAACTTCCGAAGTAGCACGCTGAGAAGTCCTCGTAGATCTTGTAGGTCCTTTCGTCTATCTTACCGGACTTGTAAAGCCCAGCTGATTCGAACGCTGTTTTTATCGTTGCTGGCTTACCGAAGACGTTCTCGGCCAACATAGGGCCACCGCAAACGACTATCGAGGGTATGTTGAGCCTTAGAACGGCCATAAGCATTCCCGGTATTATCTTGTCGCACGCACCCACAACGACCAATCCGTCGAAGCTGTGAGCCCTTACCATCGCCTCTATGCTGTCCGCTATGAGTTCTCTCGTAGGTAAAGAGTAGCTCATCCCCTCGTGTCCCATGGCTATTCCGTCGCAAACACCTATAACGCCGAACTCAAATGCTACACCACCCGCCGAGTGTATCCCCTCCTTAACAGCTTGGGTAACCTTGTCCAAGTTCGCGTGCCCGGGAACTATCGTGCTGTAGGCGTTTGCAATACCTATGAAGGGCTTATCGAAGTCCTCATCCGTAACACCCAAGGCTTTGAACAAAGCTCTGTGTGCGGACCTATCTATACCCCTCTTAACGACATCGCTCCTCATCAAACCACCCCGTAAAAAGTAATCAAACCCACGCTTATCAGATACGATGCAACGTAAGGTATGGCCACGCATATAACCGCTTTGCTCGTTTCAACGTTCCTCGCGTGCTTCAGGGCGAACACCATTATGAAGGCCTGCCAAAGGTTTTCCGCCAAACCCAACACATACGATTCTATTCTCGGTGGAAAGGATGCGTAGAGGCCCTTTACGGGCGCGATTATTATGGAGGGAAGGTATGCGTATGCGGTAAACCTGAGGGTCTTCGTAAAGTCCCCACTTCCATTGAAGAGGGCGGACAGTCCGTGAACTATTGCCGTAATGATTATCCAACCTATGAAGGCTCCGAGAAAGGACATCACAATAGCTTGAATTCTCAACATCGTGATTAGGAGTTCCTTCTGCACGTGCATGTTTTTTGCGAGGTTTTCTGCAATCGTTGGCACAGCTTGATAGTATATCATGGCACTCACGAAACCGTTCAAAGCGACGATAACTATTGGAACAATCCAACCGTCCCTCAACTCTCTAAAGAATCTGTCCGGGTCGTATAGGACTTCGAGCATGAACCGACGTATTTTCAAAAAATTTATAGTTTACTCAAGCGGATATCGTAACCCTTTCTGACTCTACCAGATCTGAGATAAATCTTCAAGGCACAGATCTTATCGCAAAAGGGTGGGCAGTTGGTTATACCCATAGACGCACACCTCTCTCTGTTGGAGCAGTTCAAAACCTTCAAACCCTCATCGGAAACTGCTATCTCCGCCCAACTCCTCTTACTCCTAACGACGAATCGAACGGACCTCTCGGTAATAATCATGACGATAATAATTAGATTGCCAACAGATATAAACTTTTTGAACGTCGAATTTCGCAATGATAATATACGTCACGACCGCCCCGGGATTGGAGGACGTTTCCGCTGAAGAGGTGGAGTCCTTCGGTTTCAAAGTTAAGGAGGTTAGAAGAGGTAAGGGTAGGGTCTTCTTGGAAGGAGACGAGTTGACGGTTGTTAAGCTGAACTACCTTGCAAGAACGGTCGAGAGGGTTTTGATCCTTTTGAGGTTCGAAAGGTTTGAGAGTTTGGACGATGTATACAGGATAGTTAGGGATATAGACTTCAGCTTTATAAAACCGGATCAGAGCTTTGCAATAAGGCCCTCAAGGGTTGGTGAGCATGACTTCACCTCCTTGGACGTTGGTAGGATTGCTGGTCAGGCTGTTATTGACAGTTACATGGAGAGTAGGGGGGTTAGGCTCAAGGTGAATTTGGATGAACCGGATGTCATAATAAGGGTTGACGTCATAAACGACGAAATCTACGTTGGACTTGACACCACCGGCGATTACGCACTGCACAGAAGGGGATACAGGATTTACGACCATCCCGCTCCGTTGAATCCAGTCATAGCTTCCGCCTTGGTTATGCTTTCCCAATGGAAGTGCGATGAAATCTTAATCGATCCAATGTGCGGTAGCGGGACTATATTGATAGAATCCGCGATGATGTACAGAAACATCCCACCTCAAAAGCTGAGAGAGGACTTTCAGTTTACGAGGATTTGGGGCTACGAGCTCCTCGAAAGGGTCAAGAGGGAGGTGTTTGAAAACGACGTTGATTTGAACTTGGTTGGAATAGAGAGGTTCAGAAAGCATTTGATTGGAGCAAGAATGAATTCCGATAGGGCTGGAGTTCTGGATACGATAGATTACGTTCAAGGAGACGCTACGAGGTTGTGCTTAAAGAAGGGGGACGTTATAGTAACGAATCCGCCCTACGGCTTGAGAATTGCGAGGAAGGGAATTATAGAGAGACTTTACGAGGGATTTCTCGAATCCGCGAGTTTTGCGAGTAGGTTGGTTGTGATAACCGCGGAGCACAAGATTCTGAGGGAGAAGGCGGAAAGGCTTGGCTACAGAATCGAGGAGGAGAGGTGGGTCAGATACGGAGGTTTGAATACTAAGGTCTTCGTCCTGATTTAGATTCTGTTCTTTACGAGGTTCGTCGTCATGTAGTCTATAAGGTAGTCCAACTTCTCCTTAGCCTCGCAGTCGTCGAAGTATTCCAAAGCCCTTCTGCTCCTTTCCGCGTAGTGCTCTATTAAGTCCATTGTTCTGTCTATAGCCTCATCCCCATACTTCCCCTCGTATATCATAGGCAGAGTTACGGACTCCACCTCTGAAACCTTCTCTATGTGGGAGTTCACGTATTCCAAGAGATCGTCCACGAGCTGATAGGCGATTCCCAAGTTCAAACCGTATTCGAACATCTTCTCCCAAGCCATCTCGTCGTCGCACACCACCCTTGCAGAGTTTTTAGCTCCGTAGGCGAAGAGAAGTGCGGTTTTGTATTTCACGCATTTGAAGTAATCCTCTTCATCGAAAGGTTCGTATGGACTGTAAACGTCGAGTAGTTCCCCTTCGGACATCCTCATTCCAGTCTTTGCAAATTCGGATATGACGTCGCTCGGATAACAGGAAACCAACTCCACGGATTTAGAAATCAACCAATCACCAACGAGTATAGCCAAAGAAATGTCGTATTCGACGTGCAAGGCCTTAACGTTCCTCCTCATGACACCCCTATCAATTATGTCGTCGTGAACGAGACTTGCGGTGTGTATAAGCTCAACCGCAAGAGCCATGTTCATAACGTCTCCGTAATCTCCTCCACATAGCTTTCCAGAGAGGAGAACTATTAGAGGTCTCGTCCTCTTACCTCCAGCGTTTATAACGTGCCTTAAAGCCTTCTTTACCTTCGGTATCGTTTTCGCATTCTCCACGAGTTGCACGAGTTTCTCGTTGATGACCC
This sequence comes from Archaeoglobaceae archaeon, assembly GCA_027036775.1. Classification (GTDB taxonomy): domain Archaea; phylum Halobacteriota; class Archaeoglobi; order Archaeoglobales; family Archaeoglobaceae; genus Archaeoglobus_B. Next base: position 26,354 of record JALWDS010000002.1, read on the forward strand.
TGTATTCCCTCCAGCTTTCTATCATGGTAACAAAAACTCGTCTTCAAAAGCCTTTTAAATTTACCGCTTTAATAGAATTTGGTGGTAACATGGGCGTGTTGTGGTTGTATGAGATAGACAAGGACGACGTTCCAATCGCTGGAGGTAAGGGAGCGAACTTGGGAGAACTGATGCGTTTGGGTATTCCAGTTCCTGAGGGTTTTGTTGTCGATGCGAACACCTTCAGGGAGTTTATAGAGAGCACGGGTTTGAAGGATAAAATTCTCGAAATATTAAATAAAATTGACGTTAACAATACGAAGGAGCTCGAAAACGCATCCAAAACTATAAGGAAGATGATCGAAGAAACTCCCATGCCTAAGGAGATTGAGGAGGAGATTAGAAACGCTTACAGGCAACTGTGTGAAGAGTTGGGTGAGGAGGTTTACGTTGCGGTAAGGAGTTCCGCTACAGCTGAGGATCTTCCCTCGGCGAGCTTTGCTGGCCAGCAGGAGACCTATCTGAACGTCAAAGGAGAAGATGAGGTTGTAGAGAAGGTTAAAAAGTGTTGGAGCTCCCTATACACTCCGAGGGCAATATTCTACAGGGTTCAGCAGGGTTTTAGGCACGAGGACGTAAGTATTGCGGTCGTAGTTCAAAAGATGGTGAACAGCGAGAAGAGCGGAGTGATGTTCACCTCCCATCCTGTTACGGGTGAAAAGATAGCGATTATCGAGGCTGTTTTCGGTTTGGGTGAGGCCATTGTAAGCGGTGAGGTCACTCCAGACCATTACGAATACGACAGGGTTCAGAGGAAGCTGATAAAGGTTCAAATTGCGGAAAAGAAGTTCATGATCACGAGAAAGGACGGTGAGACCGTTAAGGTTGAGCTTGGGGAGAAGGGAAGGGAGAGGGTTTTAAGCGACAACGAAATTGAAGAGCTCGTCAAGCTGGGTGAAATAATTGAGGAACATTACGGTCACCCGCAAGATGTGGAGTGGGCCATAGAGAAGGGTAAGATATACATCGTCCAGTCCAGACCTATAACGACCATAAAGGGCGAGGTCGAGGAGAAAGAAGTAGAAGAGGGAGAAATTCTCGTTAAGGGTTTAGGTGCTTCACCGGGCATAGGTGTGGGTAGAGTTAAGATCGTTTTGAGTCCCGACGAGATAGACAAGGTCGAAGAGGGGGACGTTCTGGTTACCACGATGACCACTCCAGATATGGTCCCAGCCATGAGAAGGGCTTCCGCGATAGTTACCGACGAAGGTGGATTGACGTGCTTAGCTGGAGATACGCTACTCTTAACCGATAGGGGATTCATGAAAGCCAAGGAAATCTACGAGAGAGTTGAGAGAGGAGAGATCATACATCTGCTGGGATTGGATTGCTCTAAGCTTCAACCCACGTGGAAGAGGGTGGTTAGAGCTATGAAGAGGAGGGCTGAGGTGATAAGGGTATCGGTATCTCAAACTGGAAGAGTTGAAGACAATCACTTGGATGTCACACCCGATCACAGATTCTACATAATAAACGGTAGGGATTTGGCTAAGAAGCCACTTGAAGACGTTTTGAGAGATAAGAATTTCTGCTTGGTGATGGGTAAGATCAACAACTTCAACAGATACTCGAATCCAAAGCTGTCCTACCTCCTCGGTCTCATACTTTCAGACGGTTACGTTAGGCTTGATATGGGTGTCAGGAAGTTCAGAAGGGGGACAATCGTATTCACGCAAAAGAATGACGAAATAGCGTCAAGATTTTTAGAGTGCTTTGAAGACGTTTTCGGCAAAACCAAAGTTCTCGTCAGTAGCAAGGTCAGCGATGGAGTGATAAGGGGTGAGGCGAAGGATTACATAGTGAGCAGTTTAAACGTGGCACTTCAGATTTCAAAGATAGTTCAAAACTTGGACGAGTTCGTCCTTGGGTTAGATGAGGAATCTCTCATAGCGTTCGTTTCCGGCCTTATAGACGGTGACGGTTGTGTTCACAACGGAAGGATTCAGATATACGTTTCAAAGGAGAACGTTCTAAGGGGATTGGTCATAGCACTGCTGTCCCTTGGAATAGTCCCGCAGGTAACGAGAAACAGAAACATACTGAACGTTCAGATAGTTGAGGATGTAGAAATATTCAGCAAGTATTCCTTGAAGGTGAGAAATGCGGAGTTAAAAGAGAGAAAGAGATTCGGTTGCAGATTCGTATCCGCCAAAGAACTGCTTAGAGATATAGTGGATTCCGTAAACTGGAAGGGAAGGATAAAACCATACGTTGAGAACAATCTACTCATAGACAAGGAGAAGGTTAGGGAGAGAATTCTGCCGTTGATAAACGATGAGAAGCTGAAGAAGATAATCGATTCTCCACTGCAGAGCATGAGAATAAGGTTCGTAAAGAGCTTGGGGATCATGGACGTTTACAACTTCGAAGTTGAATCTCAGGAGGAGATGGAGAAAAACTACGTCGTATTTACAAGCAAACTGACACCTGTAGTCGTTTCAAATTGCCATGCGGCCATAGTTTCGAGGGAGCTGGGAGTTCCCGCTGTTGTTGGAACTGGGAACGCTACGAAGGTTTTGAAGGAGGGGATGATAGTTACCGTTGATGGAGATAAGGGTGTGGTTTACAAAGGAGCCCTTAAGGAGAGAAAGAAGGAGGAGAAGGTAGTTGCGGTTGCACCTCAAATAGTGACAGCTACGGAGGTTAAAGTAAACATTTCAATTCCAGACGTTGCTGAAAAGGTTGCAAAGGAAACTAACGCCGATGGTGTTGGGCTTTTGAGGATAGAACACATGGTCTTGAGCCTTAAGAAGCATCCCATGAAATACATAAAGGACGGAGAAATAGACGTTTACATAAACGAGCTCTACAAGGGGTTGAAGAAGGTTGTAAAGGCCTTCTATCCAAAGCCCGTATGGATAAGAACGCTGGATGCACCAACGGACGAATTCAGGTCTATGGAGGGTGGAGAAGACGAGCCTATCGAGTCGAACCCAATGTTGGGTTACAGAGGCATTAGGAGGGACTTGAGGGAGGAGGAGCATTTCAGGGCTGAGATGAGGGCTATAAAGAGGTTGATCGATGAGGGATACGACAACGTCGGAATAATGCTACCCCTCGTCACGAGGGTTGAGGAGGTTAAAAGGGCGAGAAGGATTGCAGAAGAGGAGGGGATACCTTTGGATAGGATAGACTTCGGTATAATGGTCGAAACTCCCGCAAGTGCTCTGATAATCGAGGACATAATTAGGGAGTGTGGAATAACCTTTATCAGTTTCGGAACGAACGATCTAACGCAATACACCTTGGCGGTTGACAGAAACAACGAGCACGTAGCTTACCTCTACAACGAGAAGCATCCAGCGGTTTTGAAGCTGATCGAGCACGTCATAAAGGTCTGTAAGAAGCACGGTGTGAAAACGTCCATCTGCGGTCAGGCTGGAAGCGATCCGAAGTTTGCGGAGATACTCGTTAGAATGGGAATAGATTCAATTTCCGCAAATCCTGACGCTGTTCACAGGGTTAGAGAGACTGTTGCAAGGATAGAAAAGAAGATAATGCTCGAAAAGCTGAGAGACCTATAACACCTTTAAAATTTTTGATACACTCCTTTTTTCCCTCACAAGTATCGGTATGGATAGGACTACGTATATCGCACTCAAAATCAACCTCATTTCCACACCCTCGTAAACGAATTGTGCCAAGAACAAAGTTAGAAGTGCCAGAGCCTCCCAAAGGGATATTCTGAGGTTCGATATAACCGCCAAACCGAAGAGAGATTGAGAGGAAGTTAGAATTAGTTCCTCCTTTTGCCTTGGGTCCAAAGGTAGAGGGGATATCGAGTTTAGGGCCAAGCTGTAAACTAACGGTAGGGTTCCAATCAGAAGTGTCCACTGGTTGACCTTCGAGGACACGAGGGCGTTTATACTTGCTGAAACCCTCAGCCTTCTGACCAAGTAGATGGCTACGACCAACTCCGGTGACTCACTCGCCAGTGGGGCGATCCACTGAACCATAAGATACTCGTCGAACCCAAACGCCTTTGCAGTCGATATCAAACCCTCCGCGAATGCGTCAACGCTTAGGAATATAACGAAGCCCGAGTATACGAAGAGGACTATCAGAATCGTTCTCCTAAGGCTCTTCGGAAATCTCGAAAGGTATCTGGGAACTCCTTCGAGGGGAAACTCCTCCCTGCATCCCTTGGTTGCCATGTAGAGGTAGAGTGCGTAAAGAGAGAGTAGTATAACGCTGTCTATCGGATGAATGCTCGATTTTAAGGGTATCGTGAAGCTGTATAGGGTTGCAACGAGTAGAACGAAAATCTCCAATCTCAAACCCTCGTCGAGCTCGACCTGCGTTTTCCTCGTTTTGAACATGGCTGTAAGTGCTACCAAGCTCCATCCCACGCCTATGAGCAGTCTGTTTGCTCCCGTCATGTTTGCGGTTGCGAAGTGAACGTAGCTTCCGTTTAACTTCCCCGCCATCCACGCAAAATAAATATCTACAGCATACTCCGGCAATACCGCCAGAAAAGCCACCAGAGCCAAGCTTAGGGAACGGGGAATGTCCATTTCGGCGGTTTCCGCACACCAAGAAATTATGAAGGCGGACGAAATTATAGCTATACCAGAGAGAAGGGCTTCAAAGTGGGGAGGGAGTTTGACGTTTAAAAACAAGACTAAAAGCCAAGGAACCGTTAGGGAGATGGCGAAGGCCATCGACAACTTCTCTCTCATCCCTTCCGAAAAACCTTCGAGATATTTAAATTTTGTAGGAACGGTCTAAATTTCGGATAGTTTCTTATGCAGTAACGTCCGCGTTTGCACATGAAGAAGATAATCGTGATGAGCGGTAAGGGAGGTGTGGGTAAGAGCACGGTAGCGGTAAATCTCGCCTTTGCCTTGGCGAAGAAGGGTTACAAGGTTGGTTTGTTGGATGCGGACATACACGGCCCGAGCATTCCGAAGCTTTTGGGGATAGACAAGGTTGGAGGTTTGGAGGTTGAGGGAGATAAGCTCAAACCTCTCGAGATAAACGGCGTTAAGGTCATATCAATTGGTTTCTTCCTTCCCTCCAAGGACACTCCAGTTGTTTGGAGAGGGCCGATGAAGCACAAGTTCATAGAGCAGATAACCAAAGATGTCAGTTGGGGAGATTTAGACTTCCTCGTGATAGACTGCCCGCCCGGAACGGGTGACGAGGTCATAAGCATAGCCCAGCTTTTGGATCCGGAGATAGCTGTAATAGTAACGACCCCTCAAACCGTAGCCTTGGAGGACGTGACCAAAGCTGTGAACTTCGCAAAGAAGAGCAACATGAAGACATTCGTGATAGAGAACATGAGCGGTTTCAGATGCCCGCACTGTGGCAAGGTCGTCTACATATTCGGCAAGGGCGGTGGCGAAACTCTGGCGAAGAACTACGGCGTGAAGTTTTTGGGGTCTATTCCCCTCGACGAGAAGGTCGTTGAAAGTGGTGAGAGGGGAAATCCGTTTGTGAGGGAGGAAAACGAAACCACCAAGGTGTTTATGGAGATAGTGGACAAACTCCTGAAGGAGATATGATGGACCTACACGTTCACTCCGTTTATTCGGACGGAAGTGCAAGCGTTGAGGAAATTGCAAGGAAGGCTAAGGAGAGGGGTTTAAAGGCTATAGCGATAGTCGATCACTCCTTGGAGCATAAGAAAGGTGTAACGGAGGAGAAACTTAGAAGGAGACAGGTTGAGATTGAAACTGCAAGGGACAGATACGATTTGGAAATTTTGAGCGGTGTTGAGTGCGGTATATTGCCAGACGGTGATATTGCCCTTCCAAACTTCGATTTCGACATCGTTGTAGCGTCTATCCACGACATCTTGTCCACGCGGGAGTATTACCACAGGATAAAGGAGTGCTTGAGGAAAAACGGAGATAAGATAGACGTTCTGGGACATCTGCATTCGGAGATGTTCAACTGCGGTAGGGACTTTTCCCAAGACGTTGAGATAATAGACCTTCTGATCGAGTGCGACGTCGCTTTGGAGATAAACTCCCTCCACAGAGCTCCACCCATAGACTTCCTCGAGATGTGCTCCAACAAATCGGTAAAGTATTCGGTAGGTAGCGACGCCCACACCTTGGATAGGGTTGGAGACGTTAAGTGGTGTTTCGAGATGGCGAGGAGGTTTTTGAAGGGGGGTAAATTTATACTTTCTCAACTTTTATAGAAAACTTAGAAAACACCGTTAAATACTATCGAGACTAAAATCGTCTATGATAGTCGAATCCTACCTCTACGAGAGGTTGAATTCGGAGGTTATGTGCAAAACCTGCATGCACTACTGCAGGATAAAACCAGACAAGTGGGGAATATGCAAGATGAGAAAGAACGAAAACGGAGTTTTAAAGGTTTACAATTACGGAATGGTTTCGTCAATTGCCTTAGACCCGATAGAGAAGAAACCCCTCCACAACTTCAAGCCCGGTAGTAACGTTCTCTCCTTTGGAAGTGTAGGATGCAACTTCAGGTGTAAGCACTGCCAGAACTACACGATTTCGAGAGCGGATTTAAGTTATCCTTACTTAAGGGAATTAAAACCCGAAGATATCCTGAAGTTGGCGAAGGACTACAACGCGGATGGAGTGGCTTGGACATACAACGAACCTTCAATATGGCACGAATTCACCTTGGATTCGAGCAAACTCGTTAAAAGAGAGGGATATTACGTGGTTTACGTAACGAACGGTTACATGAGCTACGAGGCTATAGACCAGTTTGAAGGGATTTTAGATGCGGCGAACGTTGACGTTAAAGCCTTTAAAGAGGACTTTTACAGGAGGATAGTCGGGGCGGGTGCGAAGCTTGAGAAGGTTCTGGAGTGCGTTAAGTATCTGCACAAGAAGGGCGTGTTTTTGGAGTTAACCTACTTGGTAATTCCAGGAGAAAACGACGACATGGAAGAGATAAGGGCCTTTGCTGAGTGGGTAGTTGATTTAGACAGGAGGATTCCTGTTCACTTCTCGAGATTCCATCCCGACTACCAGATGCTCGACAAACCCCCCACACCGATAAAAACACTTGAAAGGGCGGTAAAGATAGCCAAAGATGTTGGAGTGGAATACGTTTACATCGGCAACGTCTGGGGGCACAAATACGAGGACACATTCTGTCCGAACTGCGGTGAGCTCCTAATTGATAGGGAGGGATTCTACGTAGTTTCGATCAACTTGGATGGGAACAGATGTCCCAATTGCGGTTACAGGCAGAACATAATCCTATGAGGGCCTTTCTGATCGTTGGGAACAAGGCGGTAACGAAACCCTTCAACCTCAACGATTTGGCTGGGTCCGCTGGAAGGATGGACATAATTTGCAGGTGCATAGCCCAATCCCTCTTCGTGTCTCACGGGATTAGGAGGGACGTTGAAGTTTACGTTCTGCTCTTAGGTAGTCCAGATCCCCCCAAGGCTTTGAAGATAGTTGGGAGTGAGGTCAGATACATGGCACCGGACGAGAGAAACGTTGGGGGGATAATAAGGAAGGCCTTGAGCTTAGATGTTGACAAAGATTGGAGGATTAGTTCTCCCGGCGTTTACGTTGCAAGAAAAAACCTCGAAGAGCTTTTGGAAGAGTTAAGTAGAGTGTATGAGATCGTATATCTCAGAGAGGACGGTGTGGATATAAGGGATGTCGCGTGCGATTTGAAAAACCCACTCTTCGTTCTGGGGGATCACATAGGTTTGAAAGAGGAGGATGAGAGGTTGGTTTTGAAATACGCAAAGATGGTTGTTTCCGTGTCCAAGCTTTCACTCCAGGCGGATCAGTGCATAGTCATAGTTCACTACGAGCTCGACAGGTGCTGATCGATTTTGGCTATCTTCACAACCGTCGCAAGCGTTTCCACTCCGTCCAGCCAGCTCGCAACGAATCCATCAGCATCGAACTCTGGTAACTCCTCCCCTTTCAAGACCTTTGCACCCATCTTCGCAATTCTTTCAAAGGCTGAGCTTAAATCTCCCTTCTTCTCACTTTCGATAGCCTCTTTAAACAACTGCTCGAAGTCCTTCTTGCTAACCTTGTTCTGAAGGTAGAAAACGGTGGATTGGATTATGGCCTTGACTCCCTCCCTCACGAACTCGTAAACCTCGTTCTTCAAATCGTTTCCGAAATCGACGCTCGTTAAGAACAACCTCTTCATTTCCTCAAGGATTTCCAAAGCCTTCTTCTTGGACATCTCCCTGTTTTTAACGCTCTCAACAATCTTTAGGCATGCTATGGCCAAATCCTCGACGAACTGATCGAAAACATCGAAGGATTTCGGATCATCCTCTTTGACCTCGCTCTCCTCTATCCTCTTTATCCAGTTTTTGAATCTGTCCTTTGAGTAGTATTCCATGAACAGTGTCATATGCAAATATAAAAATGTGTTGTTGAAGTTTAAGTTACGTAGTTGGTCCTCTCTCCATACCGCTCGAAATTATGGACTCAAACTCCTCCTTGCTCAAATACACGGGTTCATAATTAACACCCAACATTTTCAACTGAGATACGAATGCTCTTAAGTGGTTTCTCGAACCTTTCATGAGATTTTGGTAAACCGTTCTTATATCCACTTTGTCGGTATGATTTAAACAGTTCTTTAAATCAACTATGTCCAGCTCCTCAATCATGGCTCCAACTTTTAGAGCGTCTTCAAGTGAATTCGATCCCTCATTTATGAGTTTTTTGTAGAGTTCCCCAAATTTTGGATTCGTAAACTCCCCTATACCCTTACCTTCAGTTGGATCCGATAGGTTATACTTCTCTATGAGCAATCTAACGGCATCGAGGTGTGTCTGTTCACTCTGTGCTATGTTGTAGAATATTCTGTTTTTCCACTTTTCATACAAAGTTAAGTAAACGTCTCTTGCCAGTTTTTCTTCTTCAACCATGTGCATCAAATCCTCCTTTTCAGTTTCAGTTAAGTTTCCAGCCTTTACTGAGTAAACAAACTCTTTAAGGTTTTGAACGTTTATAGCCCCACTACTGTTGATTAAAGTTCTACCTCTGCCCATTCTACCCTGCCCCACTTGCCCCATCACTGGAGTCCACTTTGTTTGTGTCGATGTCGGTGTGGGTTTAATAATGGATTTTTGAGTTTGAACACACCCCGCAAGTGCTACAACCATCACCAACAGTAAAACGCAAAGTCTTCTCATCAAGACACCTCTGAATTTTTCACATTTATTCTGAATTTTTCACATTTATTAAGTTTTTGGAACTTTAACGAAGTGCTTGTACCTCTTCAGTATGTGATACAGACACAGCACGCTTGCAACTATTGAAAACTCCACATGCCAAAAGAGTAGGTCGTAGTCCCTGATTGTCCTAAAGTCGAGGAACAACAGTAGAAACCCTATCAATGCAGACGGTATGGCGGTTACCAAGAGAAGGATGTTCCACCAGTATCTCGCAAACCTCTTGCTAATCTTTCTCTCGACAATTTCAGCTAAAGTTATCAACACTACACCTAAAGCTATCAGCTGAAAAACGTTATACCTTTCCAACCTATTTGGATAAAAACTGTGGTTAATTCGAGAGACCGTTAGCCTTTCCCAAGGTGGTGGTTCGGAATGGTCGCAGTAACCGTCCCCATCCGTATCGATGTAGTTACTACACTGTCCAGGATACGGATCGTAAACCAATCCCTTCGGACAGTCGTTCCAAGTTACGGTTGTTTCGTTCAAAAAGGTGTTTTCATTGGATTCACCCCTCTTCTGCTTTCCAAACCATCTTGCATTTGTAAGAACTGATAAAGCCGAAATTATCAACATCGCCACCAGCACTGCGACTATTATCTTACGCATGTAAGTTTCTTTTTACACGTTGTTTAAATACGTTTTCGAGTCTATGAAATGTCAAGTTCCGTGTCTCCAATCGCTCAAATATCTGATCTGTTCATCCGTAAGCCTATCTATTTCTACGCCCATGCTCTCAAGCTTCAGCCTTGCTACCTTTCTGTCGAGCTCCTCTGGCAACTTGTAAACCTTTCTCTCAAGCTTCTCGTGATTTTCCGCTATGTATCTCACTGCCAAAGCCTGATCGGAAAAGCTCATGTCCATGACTTCAATCGGATGTCCATCGCCTACAACCAAGTTTACAAGCCTACCTTCAGCAATTAGGTAGAGCTTTTTGTCCCCCAAGTCGTATTCGGTCAGGTATGGTCTTATCTCCCTCTTCCCCTTGCTCAGCCTTTCCAAGTCTGGAATCGATATCTCCACGTTGAAGTGTCCTGCGTTTGCCAAAATAGCACCGTCTTTCATGAGCTTGAAGTGCTCCTCCCTTATCACGTTTATGTTACCAGTTGCGGTTATAAAGATGTCTCCGTATTTGCAGGCCTCCTTCATCGGCATAACCCTAAAACCGTCCATTACCGCCTCTAAAGCCCTTATTTCGTCAACCTCCGTAACTATCACGTTTGCACCCAATCCCTTGGCCCTCATCGCAATTCCCCTTCCACACCATCCGTATCCTGCAACGACAACCGTTTTTCCAGCTATAAGCGTGTTCGTAGCCCTGAAAATACCGTCCCACGTCGATTGTCCCGTGCCATAGCGATTGTCGAAGAGGAACTTCGTGTAGGCATCATTCACAGCAATAACTGGAAACCTCAAAACCCCCTCCCTCTCCATAGCCCTCAACCTTATGACACCCGTAGTTGTTTCCTCACTCGCCCCCAGAACTTTATCAGCCCAGTCCGTTCTTTCCTTGTGAAGGAGGAAGATCAGATCCGCTCCATCGTCAACGACGATGTCGGGTTTGAAGTCTATCACCCTGTTCAAGGCTTCGTAGTATTCCTCTCTGCTCATACCCCTTTTGGCAAAGCACCTTATGCCCATCTCCCTCAGAGCGTTTGCGACGTCATCCTGCGTGCTCAGTGGGTTGCAACCCGTTATAGCAACTTCCGCACCACCCTCAATTAGAGTTAAAACGAGCACAGCTGTTTTGGCCTCAACGTGGAGTGCCATTCCAATCCTGTAACCCTCCAACGGCTTTTCCCTCTTGAACTCCTCCCTTATTTTAGCTATAGTTTTCATGTTTCTCTTTGCCCACTCTATCTTTCTGTATCCGCTCTCCATGCTCCAAGAACTTCGAGCCATCTATAAATGTTGTGAACACCTACGTTGCGGTATGATAGAGGAAGTGAAGAGGGTTTTGGAGGAGATGGGTTTCAAGTGCTACGTGAAGGAGGGCGAGCTTGTTGTCCCTCTAAGAATTGACGAGGACTTTGCAGAATTCTTCGTCGATGAGGAAGGGAACGCCATCGGAATAATTTACGATGCGGAGAGGTTTTTGAGTGAAGAACTGATGAGGGAGATTTTGAGGATTCCCACGAAGTTCAAGGTTTCGATAGGGATAGATGATGAGGGTGACTTGATATTCGACGCTTGGCACGTTAAAATAAAGAAGATTCCAGAAACTGCATTGGGTTCATTTATCATTTTCGCAAACTTCGTGAGGTGGTTGAGGGAGCAATCGAAAGAAGGTAGGGTCGAGCCTTTCAGATTAGAAGAAGGGAAAAGATGACGGAAAATAACCCGGTTAAAAATATTCCGTCAAACGTTCCCGCACCTCCAATGCTTACGACTCCACTTCCAATCTTCTCAACGTCCTTCAGGTGAAGAACGTCCGCACCGAAGAGTGCGGATAAAACCCCTGAGGAGAATGCAAGCTTTGGCAGGAGTGTTAATGGCAATCCCATAGAAGTTACGACCACATAACTCGTAAGGCTTGAAATGGCTGGTGGGATGAACATGGGAACCGCTATACCCACTCCCGGAACGGGTTTTGCAACGCGGTATATTATTGCGGTGCACACGACGAATGTTACGAGGAACGCGTTGAGTGGTATTTCCGTAAGCAACTTCAGAGAGAGTATGGTTGGAATTACGCAACCACCCAAATTTACCGCTATCACGATGTCCCTCCTTTCGACCACTTGATACATAACGCCGAAGAAGCTGTAAGTTCCGACTACGAATTTTCCCTCTTTTTTATACAAGGGGATATTTATAAAGCTACCGAGAACTATGAGAAGGAAGAGAATTAAAGCCTCTTCGTAACTCAAGCCGAACGTGATTTGAAAGACTTGAGGGGTCGCAATTGCAAATATCAGAGCGAAGGGAATTAGAACGAAGAGAACGAAGAACGGTAGGAGGAGGGGAGGGACTATCATCTTCTCCTGTCAACAACTATGTAATCGCTTATAGCCCTAACGTATTCGAAGGGAATGACGTAAAGCCCGTCTTGCATTTCGAAGTCCTCTATTTTCTTGTTGGGCTTTACGAGCAGACTTATAAGAGTTCCCGTCTTGAAATCAACCAAGATGTTGTATAGCTCACCGATCACCGTTCCGTCCGAAAGGGTGACGATCTTTCTGACAAGCGACCTTGCGGTTATCATTTTAATCGGGATTTTTCGGAAACTATTTAAATCTTTTTGCCTTTCTTGATCATCCTAATCACGTCTTCCTTCTTTTTCAAAGCCTTCTCTACCGCGATGTCTATCTTTCTCATCATCTCCTCAATATTCTTGGGTTTCTCCTCTCCTACGACCTTCTTTATTGGCGTGTATGCTGACTCCCTAAACCTCGGCTTTAAAGGCCTTTTTTCTCCGTCGAAGATGTAAGCCCCTCTTCCCTTCTCAACCCATCCGACCTCCTCAATCCTAACTCCGACGGATTTTACTACCCCCTTAACTTCCTCAGCGGTTTCCTCATCGCATATCACCATGAGAGAATCTATGGACACTCCCATGAAGTCTATCTCAAGTTCATCGAGCATCTTCAAAACCCTCGGATTTACCATACTTCTACACTTCTCGTAATCGAAAACCAAGGCCTTTCCCGAGACGTGTGATATCTCTTCAGCGTCCCCCCTTATACCCCCATTCGTGACGTCGCTCATCGAATGTATCCTTTTAACCAAGTCGTTTTCAATTACAGCGTTGCATGCAATCAGGAAATCGATGTTTAAAGTTTCCTCAACAACCTCATGCATCCCGTAGTATATTGCGGTTGTAGCTATAGTCCCTCCTCCAGCCCCTTCGGTTAAAAGTATAACGTCCCCCTCCTTGACGTTCTTCCTCGGAGTTATGTGCTTCGAAACTCCAACGCATCCAACGCCACCCGTCATTCTCTCTCCAATGACCATGTCACCCCCTATCCTTAGGGTTGAACCGCTCACCAATGGAACGTTCATTAACTCGCAGACTGTCAAAATTCCGGCGATGTGATCGAAAATCTTCGAAACGTCTCCGTCGTCAGCAATATGTATGTCCGAAAAAACCGCAATTGGTTTTGCACCCATAACCATAACGTCCCTCATGCAAGCCCTCGTAACGTGAAAACCGGCAATGAACGGAAACTCGCTCAACCTCGAGTGAATTCCGTCTATGGATACGGATACGTAGTAATCCCCAACTTTGACAACTCCAGCGTCGTCCAAATCCGCGGACGAAATTACCGATCTGACGGACTTCGAAATCATCTCTCCTATCTTTCTGTGAACGTAGAAATCTCCCAAACCACGAGAACCAACACCAAATTCCCCCATCTTAACCCCGCTCTTGTAGTAATCTAATACGGGATTCGTTTTCGAATACGCGTTCTTTACTTCGGTGATAACCGCTTTAGCCCATCTCTCTGCCATCTCATAGCTGAAGTCCTTGATCTCCATAATCCTCTCTATCAGCATCTCCTTGACTTTATCCTCGTCGAACCTTTCGAGCATCTTCCTCGCGTAGCCTTCTAAGTCCATATCAACCACCGCTGACCAAAGATAGACCAACGACTATTAAAATTGCACCAACGACAACCTTGGGACTCACGTTCTCTCCGAGTATCAAGGCGGAAAAGATTACGGTGAATAGCGGGTAAATGGAAGTTATTGGAACAACTTTGGATGCCTGAGAAAGCCTTAGAGCTTGGAAGTAAACGACCATTGCTATACCGCTCGCAATTATTCCAGCTATTAAAAGGAGGGCTACGCTTTTGAAGGTGAGCTTGGCCGAGGAGAAGTCCCTCGTAACGACTGTCACAACAGCTAAGAAAAGGAAGGCTCCGGCAATTCTTACGAGATTTGCGAGGATTGGTGAAACTCCGGTGCTCACGACGTATTTGTCCATAAGCGGGGCGATTCCCCAGAGCAGAGCGGAAATCAAAGCTAATAGCTCACCCTTCATACAACCTCCTCCTGAACTCGAACATGATTATCGCTCCGGCAACCGACAGGTTTAGGCTGTTTACATTTCCGTATCCCTCTATCCTTGCAATGAAGTCGCACTGCTTTTTGACAGGCTTGGAAATACCCTTGTCTTCTCCCCCCACAACTATTGCCAAAGGCGGTGATAGATCGACGTTCTTAAGGGGTTCTCCATCCAAATCCGCACCGACAACATTTATTCCAAACTTCTTCAACTTCTTGAGGGTGTTTGCCAAGTTTTCGACCCTCGCAATGTCCACGTGAAAGATTGCACCAGCTGAAACTTTCGCTACCGTCTCGTTTATCTGAACGCACCTTCTCTTCGGTATAACAACACCGGCACAACCGAAAAATTCGGCCGATCTTATTATCGCCCCCATGTTCTGCGGGTCTTCAATCGAATCCAAGAAGAGTATGAAAGACCCTTCTCTAACGCACTTCTCAACTATCTTTTCAACGTCCTTGTAATCTATGGGTGAGATTTCTGCCATAACCCCCCTCGAATCCTTAGGGAGTTCCGGTGTGTATATTACTGGAACTTTCCTTTTCTTAGCTAAAGAAACTATCTCTGCTATACGAGGATTTTTGTAATCCTTTAAAACGAATATCTTGTTTACCCTTCCAGCTTTCAAAGCTTCCTTGACGCTGTTTATACCCTTGACCTTCATCTCATTAAGAGAGTTGTTTCGGTATTAATCGTTAGCCTTTTTACCATTAAAATCCAAATTTAAACATGCACAGAATCAGAATACTCGAATTTTTGAGTAAAAGGGAGAAGGCAAGCGTTAGAGAGATATCGAAGAACCTCCACATTCCGATGAGCGTGGTGAAGTCGGAGGTAGAGAACCTTACCAAGGATGGTCTCGTAAGTGTTGAGGACGACAACGTTAAAATAAGTGAGAGGGGAGTTAAGAAATTGCAAGATGCTAAGAGAATACGAGGATGAGAACGACAAGGTATTCTTAATAAGAAACCTCATAGAGGTTAGGATTCCGAAGGAAGTTTACAGAAGGCTTGAAAGGAGGTATTCAAAGGAATACATAATATCCTTTGCCGACGAAAAGATCGTTCTGAACCACGTCACAAAGAGACCGCTCTACTACGTAACAAAGGAGAGCGGAATACCCCTCATGGGCTACAACGCCTTCGGCTTGATAGATAGGGGAACGAACCTAATTCAAGTCAGACCAATAACGGGTTGCAACTTGAACTGCATCTTTTGCAGTGTAGATGAAGGCAAGTTCAGCAAAACTCGTTTGGTTGATTACATAGTCGATGTGGATTACCTTTTGGAGGAGTTTAAGGCTGTTGCGAAGTTCAAGGGGAGAGGTGTTGAGGCACACATAGATGGGCAAGGAGAACCAACTCTCTATCCCTATCTGACAGAACTCGTTAAGGGATTGAGAGAGATTAAGGAGGTTGAGATAATTTCGATGCAAACGAACGGAGTGCTTTTGAACGAGAATGTAATAGACGAACTCGAAGGATACATGGACAGGATAAACCTATCGGTAAGTGCCTTGGATCGAGATACCGCGAACAAACTTTACGGAGTTAGGTATCCGTTAAAGAAAGTTTTAGAGATAGCGGAGTTAATAGCTAACAGCAAGATAGATTTGCACATCGCACCGGTCTGGGTTCCCGGTTACAACGATGAGGAAATCCCTAAGATAATAGAGTGGGCTTTAGAGATAGGAGCCGGTAAGAGGTTTCCACCTCTGGGCATTCAGAAATACATACCTCACAAGCACGGCAGAAAGCCCAAGGTGAAAGTCATGTCATTCAAGGAGTTTTACGATAGGCTTAGGGATTTGGAGAGGGAGTATGGGGTAAAGCTCGTTTTGAGTCCCGAGGATTTCGGAATTGAGAAGAGAAAGAGATTTCCCCAACCCATAAGGAGGGGAGAAATCTGCAACGCTAAAATAGTTCTACCGGGTAGGATGAAAGGAGAAAAGCTCTGTGTATGCAAGGGAAGGTTGATTTCCGTATTCACCGAGAAAAACGTTGGAGAATTCGTTAGGGTTAAGATAGTGAGGGACAAGGACGGGATATTTTCTGGAGTTGAAGTTTGATAAGGAATTAATAGTCAAGCCTACTCGACTTTGCAGATAGCTTTATCACTGAGCGAGAAATTTAAAAAGTTTGAATTTCGATTAAGCCCCTCAATAGCAAGATTAGAAATTATACTTAAGAGCTTTACATCCTAAGTCGGCACAATGAGAGTTACAGTATGCGAGCTATCTGACAAGAAGTTTTGGAAGGAGTGGGATGAATTGTCTCAACACGTTAAAGATGAGAGAAGTGATTTGGTGGTTTTACCCGAGATGCCCGCTTATCCGTGGTTTGCCTCACTTCCACAGTTCAACGAAAAGGTTTGGAGAAATGCAATAAAAGCTCACGACGAATTTATTTCCAATCTCAACGACTTTCCAGCTGTGATAATATCGACGAGACCGATTGAGAAGTGTAAAAAGAGATTAAACCAAGCGTTCTTCTGGGATAGAGGCATTTATCATCCGATTCGATGCAAGTTCTATCTCCCAGAAGAGGAAGGCTTTTACGAGGTTACGTGGTTTCACAGAGGGACTAAGGACTTTCGCACAGTTAAAATCCGCAACGCTGTGGTTGGCGTTCTAATCTGTAGCGAACTTATGTTTAACGAGTGGGCACGGTTTTACGGTAGGCAAGGAGCACACATCATCGCGGTCCCACGTGCCACCTTTACGATAGATCGTTGGCTTGTAGCTTCGAGAATGGCTTCCATAGTTTCAGGCTCTTTTGTCCTCTCATCTAATCGAGTGGGTGGAAATTTCAGTGGTCGTGGGTGGATAATCTCTCCAGAAGGAGAGGTTATAGCTGAAACTTCAAGAGATGAACCGTTCGTTACCTTAACCATAGATTTGAAGGAGGCGGAGTTGGCAAAGAAAACTTACCCTCGATACATCCCAGAGTGAATTTTCTAAAACGTAAAAATAAGTAAGGTCTAAATGCCAAGCTACAAAGATTTGGCGATGGCCGAAGTTCTGATTAGAGACATTGCCGAGGAGCTTAAGGATGCCTATTTAGACTACGCGATGAGCGTTATAGTTGGTAGAGCTATACCAGACGTCAGAGATGGACTTAAGCCAGTTCAAAGGAGAATTCTCTACTCCATGTATGAAATGAATCTAACGCACGATAAACCCCACGTTAAGTGTGCGAGAGTGGTAGGTCACGTTTTGGGTCACTATCACCCTCACGGAGATGCTCCGGTTTACGAAGCTCTCGTTAGAATGGCTCAGGATTTCAGCATGCGTTATCCCCTAATCGATGGACAAGGCAATTTTGGGAGCATAGATGGAGATGAGCCAGCTGCAATGAGATACTGCGTGACATTTGATACCCTAATCTTGACGGACATGGGGATCGTAAAGATCGGAGAGATAGTTGATGCTAAACCGAACTCCGACAATCCCGTAAAACTGAAGGTTTTGTCTGCAAACGGAAGGATAAACGAATCGGATAGACTCTTCCATTCTGGAAAACGTAAGGTAATCAAAGTCGTTACGAAGTTCGGTTACGAGATTGAAGGAAGTTTGAACCATCCTATCGTTGTTCTCGAGAGAGACAACGACGGCAGGCCGAAACTTAAGTGGAAGATGCTCTCTCAAATTAAGAAAGGCGACTACGTAGCCATAAACAGAAACGTCCCGATGGATTGGAAAGATTACGAGTTCAGGTTGAATGGGAAGGCCTTTAAGATAAACAGGGACTGGGCTATAATACTCGGTGCATTCGTCAGCGAAGGCTACGTCGAATTGAATAGGGAAAAAGGTAGATACAGAGCTTTGTTCGTAAACTCGGATAAGTCTTTCGTGGATACGGTCGTAAGATGCGTAAGAAACGTCGGATTCGACGTTAGCATATACGTTAGAAAGCTTAAAAGCGGTAAAGATTTGTATGAGGTTTACGTTTTGAACAAGGAATTCTGCGAAATACTCGAAAAGCTGGGAGTTTGCAGGAGATCGGGTGAAGTGGAAATTCCCCAAGCGATTTTAAGAAGCAGTAAAGAATCTCAGAAATGGTTTTTGAAGGCTTTGTTTGAGGGAGACGGGAGTGTAAACGTTAGGAAGGATGGAATGAGTATATACTATCATTCGAGCAGTCTCAAGCTCTTGAAACAGATACAGATTCTCCTACTGAACTTCGGCATAGTTTCATCTCTAAAGAGGGATGGAAGTAAGTATAGACTAATCATATACACTCAAGATGCCAAGAAGTTCGCTGAGGAGATCGGTTTCCTCTGCACGAAGAACGAGAAACTCAAAAAGGCACTATCGAAGTTCAAGTTCAACGCCTTAAACTACGACAAAATACCCTACCTTTCCGAATACTTGAGATGCAAATACAACTGCAAGTGGATTAAGAAGAACAACGTAAGCAACTACAGCAGGTTGAGAAGGAACCTTGAAAAGTTGTCTGAAATTTTAGATGAGAATGACATGAAACTTGTAGATTTCTTCCTAAGAACGAACTACTTCTTCGATAAGGTTGTCGATGTTAAAGAGTGTGGAGTTAAGGACGTTTACTCGATTAGGGTTCTATCCAATTGCCACTCCTTCATTGGAAACGGATTCGTAAATCACAATACGGAATGCAGATTAACGGAATTGGCTGAAAAGATGCTCGAAGACATCGATAAGAATACCGTTGATTTTCAACCGAACTTCGATGCATCGAGGCTTGAACCTGTCGTTTTGCCAGCGAAGGTTCCGAATCTGTTGATAAACGGTTGCACTGGGATAGCTGTAGGAATGATGACAAACATACCCCCACACAACCTGAGGGAGATCTGCGACGGGATTATAGCGTATATAAAAAATCCGGATATAAGCGTTGAGGAACTGATGGAACACGTAAAGGGGCCAGACTTTCCAACTGGCGGTGTGATAGTTGGAAGGGAGGGAATTTTGTCCGTTTACAAAACTGGTAAGGGTAGAATCGTTTTGAGGGGGAAGGTTGAGATTGAAGGGGACAGAATAATAATAAGGGAAATACCCTACATGGTAAACAAGGCAAAACTCGTCGAGAAGATTGCGGATTTGATAAGAAAGGACAAGCTTTTGGCTAAAACCGTTAGGGACGAATCGGATAGGGAGGGAATTAGAATCGTTATAGAGTTGAAGGAGGACCCCTACATCGCTTTGAAGAAGTTGTTCGATCACACACCCTTGAAGGTAACCTTCAACGTTATCTGCTTGGCTTTGGTTGAAAACGAACCCAAACTGCTGAACCTAAAGGAGATGATCGCCCACTATGTGGATCACAGAAGGGAGGTTGTAAAGAGAAAGGCAAGTTATGAACTCGAAAAAGCTAAAGAAAGATTTCACGTCGTTGAGGGTTTGGTTAAGGCGATAGAAAGGTTGGATGACATAGTTAACATAATAAAATCCGCCAAGGACACTCAAAGAGCTAAGGAGGAACTTAAAACCGTTTTGGGAATAACGGATAAACAGGCTGAGGCCATTCTGAATTTAAGATTGCAAATGTTAACGAAGCTTGAGTATGAGAAGTTAATGAACGAGTTGGAAGATTTGAAGGTGAAGATATCCGATTTGGAGGAGATTTTGAGGAATCCCAAGAAGGTTAACGATATAATAATAGAAGAACTCGAAGATTTGAAAAACAGATTTGGAGACGATAGAAGAACCGAGATAATTGATGAGGAGGTCGTTTTTGAGAGGGTTGAGGAGTTTGGCGTTGTGATATCCAACGGAAGTATAAAGAGGTTTGAGATAGGGAAGGCCTTGAGGGTTAAACCGAAGATAGCAATTAGGGTTAGAAGTGATTCGAAGATTCTGCTGTTTTCGAGCGATAAGGCATTTTGCATAGATGCGAAAGATGTTCCATTGGATTTAACTCCGTTAAGCAAGTTCATTTCAAGCGAAGATGTAAGAACTGCAGTCCCTTACGTTGGGGAGTGGGTAGTTTTGCTTTCAAGGGATGGATACATCAAGAAGGTCAAGCTTGAAGAGTTTGCAAACGCTAAAAGGGCTGGGATAATAGCTGGGGAAAACGTAGCATTTGCAAGGATATACGAAGAAGGAGACGTCATAGTTGCAACGAAAAAAGGTTACGTTGTGAGGTTTAGCTCTAAGGAGATTCCAGAATACGGCAGGAATGCCAAAGGGGTTAAAGCCGTAAGTTTGAGGGAGGGAGACGAGATAACTTGGATTTCGATTGGAAAGGGTGATTTCGTCTTGATATTGACAAAGGATGGTTACGCTAAGAAGGTTCCGATAGACGAGTTCAGAGTTACGAGTAGGGGGGCTATGGGCGTTATAGGGGTTAGAGGTGAGATAGCTGTGGCGGAGATAGTTAAAGGTGAGGAGTACTACGCCTACACAGATAACGGTAATGCGGTAAAGATAAACTTGAAGAAAATTCCTAAGGAGGACAGATACAAGAAGGGTAAGAAGGTTGCCGAAAACATCGCAACTATCGTAATCTGAGTTGGAGCAGGTAGTAATATTTCCTTCCAAAATGCTTTTGTGTGAAAGTGCTTTCCAGCATCCTCTTTATCTCAAAACCCCTTTCAATGCATAGGTCAACGAAATCGCTCTCCACCGGCAACCAGACTGAGATAACACTTTTTCCCTTCTCCAAAGCGAAATCTATGGCTTTGTCCAACAAAGTTCCTCCCAAATCCTCAACGTTTAATCTCGGATGAGCGCAAAGGTGTTTTACGTAAACCTCGTTTCTCTTGGGCTTTTTGTCGAAGTAGCTTAAGAGTAGTCTAACCTTCAACCCCTTCGTAATTCCCATTATTAGGAAGGGTTTTAGTGGAAAATTCCTCTTGATCTCAGATGTTTTTAGCTCTACGAAACCTAAAATCCTCTCACCCTTCAAAACGAATATGCCTTCAAAGCTCTCAAACGATTTGTAACAGTTCTCCATTATCTCCCTTCCCAGATACTCGTCTCCGAAAATTCTCTTTAATTCCTCGTTGCATTCGAACATCAGTTTAACGAAATCCCTAACTTCGTGTTTCTCAAGCTCCTTCAGCAACATACTCCTCTATCCTCTTCATAGCTTTCTCAAGGTTGTCCAAAGAGTTCGCAAACGAAATTCTAACGTAGTTTTCGTTTCCACTTCCGAAGGCCTTTCCCGGGGTTAAACACACACCCTTCTTGATCAGCAAATCCTCGCAGAACTTTTCGCAGTCGATTCCAACGTTCGGAAATATGTAGAATGCACCCTCTGGCTTAACTACCTCAAACAACCTCTTCAACCTCGAATAGACGAAGTCCCTTCTCCTTCTGAACTCCTTGACCATTCTACCCACTATCTCGTCGAAGATTCCCTCGTTTAAGATGTCAGCAACGGCCTTTTGTGCGAAAGATGGGGCACAAACCCCATTAACCTGATGAACCTTCAGCATCTCGTTCAGCAAATCTTTTTGGGCTATAACGAAACCAATTCTCCAACCGGTCATCGCCAGAGATTTCGAAAAGCCGTTCACGACAACCACGTTCTCTTCTCCAGCCAAACTCGTCGGTTTCTTGTCGTAGTAGATTTTGTCGTAGATTTCGTCGCTTATGACTATTGCATCGTAATCCTTGGCTATCTCCACAACACCTTTGAGGGTTTTTCCATCCAACACCACACCAGTGGGATTGTTCGGGTAGTTTAGGAATACTGCGGAAACTTTTTTGCTCATCGACTCGTTTAGAACATCTAAGTCCATCTCGAAGTTTGGATGGGTTTTTATCTCCCTTACCTTAGCCCTACATATCTTCGCGTAGGTGAAGTAGCTCAAGAAGTTCGGAGTTGGTATTACTACCTCGCTGTTTTCCTCTATAAAAGCTAAGCTTGCATTCAAAAGTGCCTCACTCCCCCCAGTTGTAACCATAACGTTCTCTTGGGAAACCTTGTAAATATCAGCTATTGCAATCCTAAGCTCTTCGATTCCAAGATTCGAAGTGTAGTGTGTGTAGCCAGATTTCATGTATTTGCAGGCCCTTTCAACGACCTCGATTGGAGTGTCAAAATCGGGCTCTCCTATCGAGAGGTTTACTATATCTCTCCCTTCCCTTTTAGCCCTCTCAACGATCTCGAACATCCTTCTTATGAGGGACGTGGATATCCCCTTTACCCTCTCAGCTGTCATCGATCGAAGTTGTGAATAAAATTAAAGAGTTTTGCTTAAATTCTTTATGCGGTTAAAGATGTCAGATAGGATGAAGAGACTTGGGATTGAAGATGGAACGTATTGGGGTAGAATCGACGAGGCGGAGTTTAGCATAGAGGTTTCAAAATCGAAAGATGGCAAGGATATTCCGATTATCGTTAAGGATGGTTACATACACATCCCAGACGACGTCGTTAGCAAGGTGCGTTTAAACTTTGATCAGGAAAGAGAGTTAGCCCCAGCTGACGATTACGAGAAGAGGTATAGCAAAGATCGGTTTGTAATGAAGTGAGAAGCTGAAGCTAAGAGTTTGAAGAGGTGAGTTTGAGAGAGCGGGACTTAAGGAATGGGTCTATTCTGTTAAGGTCGTTGAAGACATCGACGAGCTTAGAATCGTGGATAAATCTGAGATTTCAATTAAATTCTACTTCGAAAACGGGAGGATTTTTGCCGACGTTCCCGATGATGTTTTTCAAAAGCACAGATTATTCAACGGAGAGGAGCTTGAGATAGCCCTGTCCGATAGCAGAACAGTAAACTTCATTCAAGACCAAGCTCTTTTTTCGCCTCTTCAAGAGTATAAACCTTCATCTTTCCGCTCTCGCAAGCTTCTGCTATTTCTTCGATTTCTTTAAGCTCCTCATCCGTCAGTTCTTCCTCCTCAAAAAGCTCCTCCTCTATCCTCCTAAGCCTATTGTCCATCTCCTCAAGCTTGTTTTCAATCCTCTTCAAAACTTCAAGAACTTCGCTCATTACTTTCAAATTTGTAAAGTTGGATAAAAAGTTACCTAATTGAGAGGGAAAGCTTCTTTACGATCTCGGATTTCGGAAGGAGGACTTCAATTCCAAGAACATCCCCCTTTTCGTCTAAATCGACTATTATATCGTCCGAAAGGGGTTCCGAAACTTCAACCTTCCCCTCTTTGATCTTTATATAGATCGCATTCGCTTTAGGATCAAACTCCACCGAAACCATACCTCCTCAACCTCCTTTCATCAACCTTTAAGGCGGTAATAACCAAAACATTTTCTCCCTCTTCCTCGTAGATCACAACGACAAACGTTATTCCTCTTTCTTCCATTCTCTTCCTTGCATGAGGTGTTATTTCGATCATTTTTCAACCTTACTTTCAAATTTGTAAAAAAGTTGGATAAAAACATTGCTACACCTTTTCATCTCCGATCGCAAATCTTTCAATTCTGAAATAGGTTTCATCGCCATCAATCAATCCTAACATAGTCTGATTTTATCGGAACGTTCCAAAATCAAGCCATAAAAATACTTGATTCTTTCAATCCTAATATAGTCTGATTTTATCTATGAGCAAGGTTGAAGACGTAATGCTCGATTTGGCACTTTCAATCCTAATATAGTCTGATTTTATCCCGCACTTGCATGCGATATGTCTTGCACGACGTGTGATCTTTCAATCCTAATATAGTCTGATTTTATCCTTACAGAATGACAGAGGAAGAAGTAAATCTATTAATGCTTTCAATCCTAATATAGTCTGATTTTATCAGCGAGGCAATCCCTTTAAGTATTAGCTGGACTGGAGTCTTTCAATCCTAATATAGTCTGATTTTATCACGCTACCTCATCGGCAAAATCGGAATCTCTCGTAATCCTTTCAATCCTAATATAGTCTGATTTTATCCTATGAGCTTTTGCTCAACGGAATGTCCGATGGCCTGCTTTCAATCCTAATATAGTCTGATTTTATCCAGCTGAACATAAGCGAAGTAGCTGACAAGGTGCTTGATCCTTATGCAATAATAACTACTTTCAATCCTAATATAGTCTGATTTTATCTTAACTTTACAGAAGATACTAAAGTTTGCACTATTCGAACTTTCAATCCTAATATAGTCTGATTTTATCAGAGGAGGGCGATTCTGATGCTTGAAGACATACACCTCTTTCAATCCTAATATAGTCTGATTTTATCTAGTGGTAACTATAGAGTAGCATCTCTTGTGATTCTAACTTTCAATCCTAATATAGTCTGATTTTATCTGTGTAGTTGTTGAGGAGATTTTTGAATAAAAAGGTTTCGGAGTGTTTTGATTATTTAAATACGGTCTGGCAAGTCTGATAATGTGCTTCATTTATAAAGATGCCAGACTTTTATCCCTCCCTTCTTTTCAAAATTGGCGACCCGTCAACCGATTAAATCAAATTTAAAACCCTGTCCCCTTGACTATCCCGAAAAATAATTTCCTCCTACCCCCTTTCCCCCATCCGAGAAAATGTAAATTATAAACCTATACTATCCAAAACCCTTATTTTAAAACGCCAGATCGTCGGAGACGCATTCTAAACCCTAACCAGCTTAGGTTCTCTCTCGAATTCTACTTTGAACCCGATAGATTTCAGATAATCGTATGAAATCTTACCCTCTCCGTGTATCATTATCTCAAGCAGGTCCTCCGGTCTGTCCACATCGACGCTCGCGAAGAAGGAGTCGAAGGTCGAAAGTCTCAATTTCAAGTCCTTCGCCCTCTTTGAGTGTTTGACGTAACTGCAGTAGTGATAGCTCACCCTAAAGACGTCCTTCCTTATCAGAATCATGTTGGTTCCTCCCCTCCTACCCGGAGCTATCACGACATCCCCTTCAGTGCCGAAAAACCTCTCCAAGACCTTTTCGTTTATGAGCGGTATGTCGGGCATAATAACTGCAGTCTCTCCTTCGATTCGCGAATTGATTGCTTCATCAAGCTCCCTTGAATCCACCTCAACCTCGTAGCCCTCCAAACTCATGGGATGAGTGGAGATTATCCTCACATCGCAATCGAAGTTTTCCAAAGCTCTTAAAACGTCTAAAAGCATGCAGAAAGCAAACCTTTCTCTTTCCTCTCTGCTCATAACTTCACTTAATCTCGTTTTGGGATTTACAGGTCTAAACGGGATCAACACACGCATGCGTAGAATTGGCAAAGGTCTATAAAACCTTGATCTATTTCAGATCATGATATACTTCGTAACCTCCAACGAGGGGAAGTTCAGAGAGGTGAAGGAGATAGCCAAGAGTTACGGCATAGAAGTGGAGTGGCTGAAGAGGGAGTATCTCGAACCTCAGGGGAACGATTTGGAGGAGATTGCAAGGATAAGTGCGGAAATTCTGGCCAAAGAGGTGAGAGAGAAATTCTTTTTGGAGGACAGCGGTCTCTTCATACCCGCCCTCAACGGTTTTCCGGGCCCATACTCCTCCTACGTTTTCAAAACCGTAGGCAACGAGGGAATTTTAAAGCTGATGGAGGGAGTTGAAGATAGGAGGGCTTACTTCTTGGCGGTAATAGCCTTCTGGGACGGTGAAAGGGTTTTAACTTTCAAGGGGAGGGTTGACGGTAGGATAGCACACGAGATGAGAGGTGAAAGGGGCTTCGGATTCGATCCGATATTCGAATACGACGGCAGGACGTTTGCGGAAATGGGTGAAGAGAAGAACGAAGTTTCCCACAGGAGGAGGGCCTTGGAAGGCTTTTTTAAGTATTTAAAGGGCCTTGAGAATCTGTAGTATCACCTCCCTCCTTCTCTTCCTCGTATCGAAGTTTATCACGACTATCTGTTGCCAAGTTCCGAGTAGAAGTTCACCGTTTTTGAAGGGAACGACCAAACTCGTTCCCACTATTGCGGATTTGACGTGGCTCGATCCGTTGTCGTCACCCCAAGTCTTGTGGTGCTCGTAGTGTTCGTCGTGCGGTGCTATTCTCTCCATAATTCTTGGGAAGTCCTTCTTCAACCCCGGTTCGTATTCTATCGTCGTCACAGCACCCGTTGAGCCTTTAGAGAAAATCAGAATCGCCCCTTCTTCAACTCCGCTTTCCCTGACGAACTTCCTCACCTCGTCGGTTATGTCCGCCATCTCGTTTGTTTCGAGCTCGACCGTTACGACCTTAATCATGTTACGAATGGGTTTTCAGGGATATAAAATTTAACGCTTTCTTTTCCACTCCTCATACCTCTTCCTCGCCTCTTCAGCCTTACCCTTCATCCCCAACTTTTCGTAAGCTTCGGCTACGTGTTTCCACCAAGATGGATCCTTTTCCGCCTCTCTTTCGCAGTATTCCGCAAACTTCAGCCAGGCGGATCTTGCCCTATCTTTTTCTCCCAGCCTCTCGTATATCTTCGCAACGTCCTCCCAGAAAACTCCCTCCTCCTCGGCCTCCTTTAAGTAGTATTCCAGGGCCTTCCTCCAAGCCTTCTCTGCCCTCTCTTTATCTCCGACTTCCTCCCAGAGCTTTGCGACATCCTCCCAGAACCATGGCTCATCCTTTGCGTAGTTTTCCAAGCACTCTCCAGCTTTCCTCAAATTCCCAGCTTTCTTGTAGAACTCGTATGCCTCCTTCCAGTAGTAACTCTCACCCTTTTCTTTCGCTATTCTCTCGTAGATCTCAGCGGATTTATCGTATTTCTCAGCCTTCTCGTAACACCAAGCTGCGGATTCGAGCATTCCAGCCTTCAAGTAGCATTCCGCAGCCTTAACGTAGTCTCCCTTCTTCTCATACTTCCTCCCAGCGGATCTGTAATTTCCAGATTTTTCGAGCGATTTTGCACTTCTCAACCTCTCAAGGATTCCCATGTCCGGTTCGCTTATGAACCACAATCCGAACGCTACCGCCAAGACGTATGCCACTATTATGTAAACGATGTGCATTGGATTCCTCCAAGTGTAGCACTGATACAGAGCGTAGGCGGAGCTTAGAAGTGCAATAAAAGAGACTACAGAATACTTGGATTTTGCGTAGAGAGTTATTCCGAAGAGAACAGCAAAAACAATCGTCGCCAGCAGAAAGGCCAACCCGAGTATCAAACGGATTAGGAAGGTCAAACCGAAGTGGTAGGCTATGAAACCGCAGATGGCGAGAACTCCCACCACGAAGGCCACTATTAGTGCGGTCACCCTGTCCATGTTTCAAGCTAAGTTTTTTATAAATAAGCTTTGCTATTCAACCGTAAACGTTTTCTCCACTCTATGAGTTTAGATTTTGTGCACGAGATGAGTTTCGCTTCAGCAATACTCGATGCGGTCATGAAGGTTGCGAGGGAAAACAACGCTAAGAGGGTCAAATCCGTTCACGTCGTTATAGGTAATTTGCTCATGCTGAATCCCGAGCAGTTGAAGTTCTGCTACGATGTCGTGACTAAGGGAACCATTGCGGAAAACTCAAAGCTTGAGATAGAGGTAGTTAAGGCCAAAATAGAGTGCACGAACTGCGGTAAGGTCTTCGACGAATACGTAGGTATCTGTGACGAGTGCGGGGGTATTTTAAAGGTTGAAGGTGGAAAGGAGATGTTTTTAAAGAAGGTCGAAATGGAGGTGTGATCATGCACAGGATAGAGGTGGATGCGGAGATGGACTTACTTGAGGAGAACAGGAGGTTGGCGGAAAAGAACAGAGAGCTTCTGAGGAAAAAGAACGTTGTGGCAATAAACGTCATGGGTGCGATCGGATCGGGGAAAACACTTCTGATTGAGAAGACCGTGGAGTCTTTGAAGGGTTACAGGGTCGGTGCAATACTCGGAGACGTGATCGCCAAAGACGATTACGAGAGGGTTGCAAAGCATGGCGTTAAAGCCATGCCCTTGAACACCGGAAAGGAGTGCCACTTAGACGCCCATCTCGTCCATCACGCTTTGGAGGATTTCGATTTGGATGGTATAGACGTTCTTTTCATAGAGAACGTCGGAAACCTTATTTGTCCAGTGGACTTCGATTTGGGTGAGAATTACAGAGTAGTTATGGTGAGCGTTACAGAGGGAGATGACGTCGTAGGCAAACATCCAGAGATTTTCAGGTTGGCGGACGTGATAATAATCAACAAGGTCGCCTTGGCGGATGCCGTCGATGCGAACGTTGACAAGATGGTTGAAGACGCCAAGAGGTTGAACCCAAAGGCAAAGGTAATAAAGATGGATTTGAAGAAGGGGATAGGTTTCGACGAGTGGATGGAGTGGTTGAGATGTGTATTGCAATCCCGGGAAGGGTAGTTGAAGTCGATTACCCCTTTGCGATCGTCGATTTCAAGGGAACTAAGAGGAAGGTTAGAGTGGACCTACTTGATGACCTGAAGGAAGGGGACTGGGTTTTGGTTCACGTTGGAATAGCAATTCAGAAGGTCGATGAGGAGGAGGCAAAGAGAACGGTGAAACTCCTCGAGCAGATCGGCTTAGGGTGATTTCAATGCTCAAGCTGAGGGACAGAAGGAGAACGATCAAAAGTTTGTCCGAGGAGTTGAGAAGGCTGATGCAGGGTGGGGGGGAAGTTACCGTAATGCATCTCTGCGGAACTCACGAGGATACTATTTCGAGATACAACTTGAGGAGTCTGCTTCCAGAAAATCTGAAAGTCGTTTCAGGCCCGGGGTGTCCGGTCTGCATAACCCCCGATGAAGACCTGCAAAGGGCGTTTCACCTTCTCGAGAAGGAAAAGGTAACTCTGACGACGTTCGGTGACATGGCCAGAGTTCCGTTTGAGGGAAGATCCTTCTTCTACTACAAGTCGAAGGGTTACGATGTCAGGATAGTTTACAGCGTTTTCGACGCCTTGGAAATTGCAAAAGAGAGCGATAAGCCCGTCGTGTTCTTCGCCATAGGTTTTGAAACCACGATGCCCTCAACCGCTTTAGCAGTTTTGGACGGTGTTGAGAATTTTTACGTCTTGTCCGCACACAGATACTTCATTCCAGCGATGGAACATCTTCTCTCTTTCGAAGACGTTAGGATAGACGGATTCATATGCCCCGGACACGTTTCGACGATTGTCGGTGTTAAGGCCTACGAGCACATAAAGGTCCCTCAGGTTATAGCGGGATTTGAACCTGAGGACGTTCTACTCGCTTTGTGCATGCTCGTAAAGGCTATAAAGAACGGTGAGGTTTGTTTGATGAACGAATACACCAGAGCTGTAAAATACGAGGGAAACTTGAAGGCCCAGAGGGTGATGGAGGAGGTTTTTGGGAGAGACGATTGGGAGTGGAGGGGTTTGGGAGTCGTTAAAAACTCCGGAGCACCTTTGAATAAAAAATACGAGGACTTCGACGCTTTGAAGGTTTTTGAGGACAGTTTTAAGGACTTCGAACCCAAGGAGGATAGAAGGAAGAGACTCTGCAGGTGCGGTGAGGTTTTGAGGGGTGTTATAACGCCCTTGGATTGCCCCCTATTCATGAAGGCCTGCACGCCGAAGAATCCGATAGGGGCTTGTATGGTCAGCTTTGAGGGGACGTGCAACATATGGGCTAAGTATTGGAGGTGTTGAGGTGGACATCAGTTTCGACTTGGAATACATAGGCGAGATTCCCGTTTTGGATAGGATAATAAGGAGGATAGCGGAAAAGACCGGGAAGGGTGCGAAGGATGTTTTGGCGGAGATAAACAGAAAACACGAAGAGCTCGATTTTCTCGCCATAGAGGTCGTCGCTTTGATAGTTGCCAAGGATTACGGGGTGGACGTAAGCGATTTGATAGACGAAGTAGAAAGGATCATCCTAAAAACCTCCTGAAGTAGGCACACCTCGTTAAGATCTCCTCGTTCAGGTTTCCCAACGAATCTATGACCTCATCCGTCAAAACCTTGTAGTTTTCGTCTATCTCGAAATCCAAGAAATCCAAAGTCTTTCTAACCTTCTCCGCAACAGAGTTTGGTATTATCTCGAGAACTCTGGGATTGAAGAACCGCAAAGCGTCTTTTAAATCTCTCTCGCAAAGTTCCAAAACGAACTCCATTTCCCTCTCGTTCAAACAGCTCAAACCCAGAACGTCTGGCGGAAGTCCGATGGAATAGAGGGCACAGCATAGCGGTATCGCCCTCGGCAGAGTCTTTCCGTTTATCTCCCTCGAATATCCGAAAAGGCCTATGTGCAGTTTTCTCTCCCTCCTCTTCGGTGTATGCTTTGCAACTTCGTTTATCAGAGGGATCAAAGAGATTATACATCCTCTATACTCCTCGGAAGTCTTTTTTATTATCTCCAAAGCCCTTTCGAAATCTTGAAATTCCGCTTTTCCCCTTTTCGATGAGTTTATTTTATCTATGGCCTTCACTACCTCTCTCTCTGGATAATCGTATTTAAAGGCCGATTGAATCGTGAAGGTTTGAACACCCCTCCAACTCTTGAGTATGTAATCGACGTTGTCCGGCCTCAAGTTACCCCTGAAGGGTGCGGATCCGAAACCCACTATTGGATATACGGGAGTCGAAATCTCCTCTTCAAGCTCTTGGAGCTTTACCAGAGCGATCTTAAGGGCTAAAGTAGATGCAACCGCTCCGTAGTTCATGGCCAAATCCGATTTCGCCAGGAAGACCCTCTGATACTCGACGAACTTGTCCGATAGGTAACTCCTGACTATCTCGTCGCACCTGAGGATGTAGGGCAAATCCTCTATTAGGGGGATGACGTTTATCTCGTATGGTTTGAACTCCCCGATCCATTCCGCAATGGTTATATCACCGTAGAAGAAGGATTTGTTCTGCTTTCCGACGACGAAGTTCTTGTAGTAGTAGTAAACCCTGTTGAGCTCTACGTGTGAGGTCGTCATGGGAAATATGACCTCAAATATGGGTGCAAAGTCCTCACCGTAAAATATCTTTGCAACGTCGAAGCTACGGGGTATGCTTTCAAGGGTTTCGAGCAGAACCTTAGCTTCAGCCCTCTCCCAACTCGGATTCGGAACCCTCAGAGTTAACCTGACGTCCCTACCCAAAACGACGTCTCTGAAGAAGTGACCGTATCTCGAAAGTAACTTTCTGACGACGAAGTTGTCAACCTCCT
Source organism: Archaeoglobaceae archaeon (assembly GCA_027036775.1). GTDB lineage: Archaea > Halobacteriota > Archaeoglobi > Archaeoglobales > Archaeoglobaceae > Archaeoglobus_B. The sequence goes on from JALWDS010000002.1 coordinate 57,496, forward strand.
TTCCCTCGTAGTCCCACATCTGCTCTTGGCAGTTCAAATGGGAAAAAGCATAGAAAGCTTCTTTTATCTCGTCGTCTCCCTTTATGACCGGGGATTCGGCGAAGAAAGGCGTTAGGACGTTGTCCGGATGTTGGGTGCTCATGGTTCTCGGAATCATAACGTTCGTCTTCGTTTAAGGTAAAAAGCGTAGCGATTTAAATTTACTTTAATTGCGATAAAGTTAAATTGACCAAGTTAAACCAACTCGCATGATGCTGATAGTTCTCGGAAACACCGAAATATCTCTGATAGAGGGAATAAGCATAGCTGGTGCGAATCCCGAACTTACGAAGTTCACACCACCTGCCGATGTCGAATACATCTTCTACGGTAGGCCGAAGGTTATTGATGCCGTTCCCGTAACTCCTCAGGGACATCCTACGCCAGCGATAATAACGAAAGCCTGTTACGAACTCGCAAAGTTTCCGATAACGGTTGTCAGGGCGGGAACGTTTTTGGAACCGATGTTGCCCCACGTTCACGTGAGCGGTAGCGTGGGTAGGGATTTCAGAAGATTTACCGCCCTACCCAACGTAGATGAGATAGTTGAGAGGGGCAGGATTTTAGGTGGGGAGCTTTCAAAGGTCGTTGACGAGATCGTCGTGGGCGAATCCACGCCCGGTGGGACTACGACTGCTCAAGCAATCCTCTGGGCCTTGGGTTACGACTCAAAAACGTCATCCGCCTCTCCAAACAACCCCCAAGAGCTCAAGGGGAGGGTTATTAGGGAGGGGTTCGATAGGATTGGCATCGATTTCGGTGACCTCTCCGAAAAACCAGTTGAAGCTCTGAGGGAGTTCGGCGATCCCACTTTGGCCTGCATCTTGGGGATATCTTTGGGTTTTAAGGGGAAAGTCGTTTTGGCTGGAGGAACCCAGATGCTGGCAGTTTCAGCTATTTTGAAGGCTTTGGGCGAGGACTTAAAGAGGTTCATGATCGCAACGACTCGATGGGTAGTTGAGGATAGGAGTGCGACGTTTGAAAAAACAGCGGAGGAGATAGGCGTGGAATACTACGTTGCGAAGTTGGACTTCTCCCAAAGCAGGTTCAAGGGACTGAGGGATTACGAGAGAGGTTTCGTTAAGGAGGGTGTCGGTGCGGGAGGTTCAGTCTATCTGGCTGAGAAGACGGGAGTGAGAGTTGAGGAGGTATTTGAAAAGGTCGAGGAGCTTTACTCGAAGCTTTATGAGGGGTAGGTTTATAGGAGATCACTTCGTCTTCGAATTTCGAGACCACATGATCTCCCTTAGCAACGCACCGCACAACTCCGGAGTTTTCAAAGCTAAGGGGTTCTTCTTCATGCATGTCGATGAAAACTACGACGGAGATTACAAAGCGGACTGCCTCAAATTCGAACGCGAAAACAATTTAAAGGATTTCGTTGGATTCATGACCGCAACTTCCATAAGGAAGACGCTGAGTTACGCAAGAGAGGGTTGCGTTGAAGTTTTTGTGACGGTTGGACTGAAGAACAAGGCTATCGTTGGTGAAAGGGCGGACAACAGGTTTGGAACTGTTAACATAGTTGTTTTAATTGAGGAGGGCGTTACATTGGGCTGTCTCGTGAATGCAATAATGACCGCAACTGAAGCTAAGACTTATACCCTTCTAAAGCTCGTCAAAGCTACCGGAACCACGAGCGATTCCATAGGCGTGTTCGGATTTGAAGGCGAAACGGAATGGGCGGGAACCGCAACGAGATTGGGATTCTGTATAGGTAGGGCCGTAAGGAGGGCATTGGAGAAGAGCGTCCTTTCAATCCTAACATAGTCTGATTTTATCTCTCAACTGTTCGAGCTCATCGAGGAGGTTTTCCCACATTAGTGAATCTTCGAGGACTTCACCGAGATTAAAACCTCTATCGAGCAACTTACCTATATTTGATTCAACTAACTCAAAAAACTCATCGAAATCCATCCCATACTTCCTTCTAAGTTCGTTTATCTTTCTTTCGATCTCCTTTATTCTTCTTTCTAAATTTTCTCTTAATAGCTTTTCCGAAATCTGTAATGACATACTTGATATACTTCGCATCGAGAGGTATAAGAAATTTTGCAACTTTCAATCCTAATATAGTCTGATTTTATCCTCTCTTTGTGACTGGGTAGCCATAGACCTTCAGCGCTTTCAATCTTAATATAGTCTGATTTTATCCTCTGCCTCTCTTTCCAGAATCTCAAGAACATCCTCCTTTCAATCTTAATATAGTCTGATTTTATCAAGGTAATTATTCTTTCGAGGGGGGGTTCCGTGTAAACCTTTCAATCTTAATATAGTCTGATTTTATCGATCACGACTGGTGTCAACACAGCCTTAGTGAATACCCTTTCAATCTTAATATAGTCTGATTTTATCTGTGTAGTTGTTGAGGAGATTTTTGAATAAAAAAGTTTCGGAGTGTTTTGATTATTTAAATACGGTCTGGCAAGTCTGATAATGCACTTCATTTATAAAGATGCCAGACTTTTATCCCTCCCTTCTCTTCAAAATTGACGACCCGTCAACCGATTAAATCAAATTTAAAACCCTGTCCCCTTGGCAATCCCGAAAAATAATTTCCTTCTACCC
>JALWDS010000003.1 GCA_027036775.1 Archaeoglobaceae archaeon
TGATGATTTTATTAATGCAGAGTAATATCCACAGACTAATGTCTTTGCCACGACACGTATCATCACAATGATACCATGGGTCATGATCAGTGGATGGACATATCAGATTTACACTGGTTTGTGATAAGTAGTTATTATAATTCCTTACTATTACGTTGACATATAAATTAATATTAATAGAACTTCAACAAGATAGCAAAATATAAAAATCCTAAATACACTGAAAATAAGAATACCGATAAAAGTACACTTGTAAATTTTGTAAGTGATTTTTCAATCTTTCAAATACGCTTTATCAAACCAATAACACTTTACTATCCATAGAAAATCAACTCCTGGCAGCTATCGCATTAAGAGCCTCATCACCTGATATCAGCGAATAATAGCATCTTTCGTGTTGACATCATCAACCACCGGTCTTCATCAAGTCTCCAGCTCTTGTTGGCCATTCTTTTTGCACAATTCTTCGTTTTCATCGTAATTTCTAGGATAGTCAGCAAGAGAAGGTAGATGCAAACATCCTTGACTTCTCTAAGCCCTCAACACTGCTATTGTACCAAATGAATACCCCTGTTAGCTTTTCTCCCCCCCCCCCATCTGTTACTGTTTCTATAATTCGATTACATTAGATGTTCGCTGGCTCCTTCATATCATAACATATTGTTTTGACTTGACTTGAACAACCAGCGGGTGAAAACATTAAAGATTGTCGTAAATGCCCGTAGCTGCAATAACTTGACAACTAACGCTTATGCCGACCAAAAGATTTCTAAATTCCTTTATAATTTAGACCCTTCTAAGTAAGTTTTATTTTGTCTGTCACGATGGTCCGGTGCCTAATGATGATGATGACAGCTGGTGTAACATGTCGTCTTTTCCCCTATTCTAGATGGATGATGGGCCGTTAGAAAATCTCTCGATCATGAGCGATCACGGTTGTGAGTAGGCAGGATAGAAGTTAAAGGCTGAAAGGTGTGTTCCTCTTGTATGAGAGACCTCCAACGATATCCCATACCGCAGCGTTCGATTCGGTTGAGCTGGGCGTTGTGTTAGCGTCTCTCATTAGCTAACGACTTCTCATATTCGATTATAATTTTACCGAGATTCAAAAAGCATAACAAGTCAGAGATGTATTCAGAAAATCACACGTTTATTTTCCACCATTGTATTCGGGTCGTTGTAATTGTTCCCTTTGAGTAATTAAACTTCACTGCTGCACTTTCTAATCAGCATGAAGAAAGTGATTTCTTATATATTACTGTAAAATAATTATTACAGCATATATTTCCAAATTGTTATCATTTTTGAGCAAACATCTTCCGTTTATTATTCTTAGTCCAATCACATGATGGCGAACACACGGTGTCTTACACAAATACCAAGCATCAATATTGTTACTCGATCAGATGTCTTTCCTGTATCAAACATATAGTTGTAAAATAACTCTGTATTAGAAATCAAAGAACAGAAGTGTCACTATCTTCCCCAGATGCACAAACTGTGGAAAGTATATGTGCAAGGAATAAATCTTAAGAGTTATTAGTTGTCTGATGATTTTATTAATGCAGAGTAATATCCACAGACTAATGTCTTTGCCGCGACACGTATCATCACAATGATACCATGGGTCATGATCAGTGGATGGACATATCAGATTTACACTGGTTTGTGATAAGTAGTTATTATAATTCCTTACTATTACGTTGACATATAAATTAATATTAA
>JALWDS010000004.1 GCA_027036775.1 Archaeoglobaceae archaeon
GATCAGGGATTTTGAAGATGGAACCGAGCACCAATAGTCCGAAGGTCAACGATACGTTTACGGTGGACGTAGTTGTAAAGAATGCTGGTAGTATAATGGCGATGACGGCGGATGTGGTTAATACGAGTAATGTAGATTATATAGGGGTAGAGAAGTATCCTGATGGATGGATTAAGTTGTCAGACAATCCAATAAGAGTGTTCACTATGGATAGTAGCAAAGCAATCGACACAACAAACGGAGCAACAATACTAACACTCAAATTCAAAGCCCTATCTGAAGGTAACGCTACAATAAATCTATCCAATATCACAGTTAAAGATACCAACGGTAACTTGATAACGATACCACCCTCTTCATTAACAATCTTCATCTCCAAATCCATCATAGACTCCTACGACAAAAACCACGACGGTAAAATTTCAATCGATGAACTCATAAACGCCTTCGATGACTGGATATCAGGCAATATATCTACAGACCAGTTCATACTCGTCTTCGACGCTTGGATGTCTTCTTAGTTCTATCTTCTTAACTTAAATTTATTTTATTTTATATCTTCGACGATAATTTAACTTTGATTCGTTGACAATCAAATTTTTTACCGAGTGCGACGCTCCACTATCTCATCGATCATCGTTTCATATAGAAAACGTTAAAAATGGATAGGTTGGTATTATTGAAGGGGGTGAAAAAGTGAAAGTGAAGAGTATCGGTCTGATAGTGTTGCTGTTGATTTTAGCGACAGCGACGGCCAGTGCCCAAAGTGTTCTACTGCAACCGAGCACCAGTAGTCCGAAGGTCAACGATACGTTTACGGTGGACGTAGTTGTAAAGAATGCTGGTAGTATAATGGCGATGACGGCGGATGTGGTTAATACGAGTAATGTAGATTATATAGGGGTAGAGAAGTATCCTGATGGATGGATTAAGTTGTCAGACAATCCGATAAGAGTGTTCACTATGGATAGTAGCAAAGCAATCGACACAACAAACGGAGCAACAATATTAACACTCAAATTCAAAGCCCTATCTGAAGGTAACGCTACAATAAATCTATCCAATATCACAGTTAAAGATACCAACGGTAACTCAATAACAATACCTCCCTCTTCACTGACTGTTAACATTACGACTACAACCTCAACTACACCCACACCAACTCCCACAGCTAACATAGTCAAGTTCGACTATGGTGCTGTGATCAAAGTAAACATCCTTAACGTTCCAGATACAACCAAGGATACCATAATCAGAGTTGTCAGTGCAACGACTGGAGAAACCGTTAAGTCCGCAACTGTGCATGGAACTGGCGTAGCGGAAATAAGTGGACTCGATCCCGGCACATACTACCTCGTAATAACAAACGACGGCGTTAAGATGGATACATCCGACCCAACCACATGGACATCCGTCTCATATGGCACAGACTTCGTAGAACTCAAGAACACAGCTAATAACATGGATATCAAAGTAGAGGGTGCATCAAATGTTGAATGGATTGGCAACATGCCAGTTTACATCCAAGTCAAAACCGCAAGACCTGTAGTCGAAATATCGTTGAAGAATCCAAGAACACCAGTCGTTGTCGGTGACATGTTGGTGTTCAAGGTCAAGGTTAGCGGCGTTTCGGGTAGCTACGATGTTAATTACAGCCTAAGCGGTCCATACGACGAGAGTAGCTTGGCAGGTGCAATATCCCCAGGAATCACCGCTAGATTAATCGCTGGTAAGGAGTATGAAGTAAAGATAGACACCACCAAGTTGAAGAATGTATCCGCCGGTAAGTATTCGTTTGAGGTTGATGTTCTCAGCGGCAACAGCATCATAGCAAAGAAGAGTATAGACCTCGAATTGGTAAGACCTACCGTAACTGCGGAGGTTCCATCCAAGGTTGTTCTATATAGCTCTATCAAAGTAAAGGGAACAACGAACGTTGCTGAAACCAATTCTGAATACGATGCTGGCACACCGAACAAGGTACTGGTATACGTGTTCACACCTAATGGAACATTGATAAGATACAACTCGACAAGCGGAAACTACGAGTTAAGTCCTTACAAGAGATCGGACATAAACGTTGAAACGAATGCTGACTTGAATAAGACAACCACTACGGCGGACGTTATGAGTGATGGAACTTGGGAGGTCTTGAAGGATGTAAAGGCTAACTATGGAACTGGTTCATATGAGGTGGATGTGGTTGTGGTCACGGACCTCACCAAGATAAACGACCCCAACTTCAGAGGTAAGGCTACATACTATGTCATTGTTGAAAAGCCAAAGATAAGCATTGAACTCGATAGACTTGTGTATGCACCTGGTCAGTCGATAATAATCAAGGGTACAACCAACTTGGGTGATGGATACAAGATAAAAATCGAACTTTCCGATCCCAACTTGCTCGTGTATGATACAGTTAGCAAGAGACTGGTAGGTAGCACAATAACTGTCTATACAGATTCAGATGGCAATTGGCAGACTTCGAAGTTCTACATAAACCCGGATGCTGAATACAAATCCTATACGATAACAGCCGAAATAGTGGCGTATCCATCTGCGACGGACGTTGCAACGATAACTGTAAGAAAGGTCGCTGTAGAGGCTACCCTAAGTGTTACGAAGGTAACGAGAAATGAAGAAGTTATACTAAGTGGTAAAGCACCAACAGACACAGTATTTCTGTTCACAGACGAAAAGGATGTATTCGAGAATGTTGGTAAGATGCCAGCTACTGAGAAGGGAACGCTGAGCACACTAGAGCCGGAGTATCAACCAATGGTTATAAAGACTTCCAACGGAGAGTTCAAAGTCACCTTAACGGTCTCTAAGACTGCAGATGAAGGATCATACGTCCTTTACGTAGTTGCGTCTCCAGATGGAAGGAGCTTCGACCTATCTAAGGATCCATACACCATGATATCCGTAATAGTGCTACCGATAGGCGTGGTTAAGTATCCAAGTGAGATAAAGATGGTCAGAGGTTCAGAAGAGAGAGTATTCATAAAGGTCAATGCTGAACCAGACAGCGACATCTTTGTCTGTTACACATTGGAGGGTCATGGTGTTAAGGTAACTAAAGCTGCCACTCCAACCAGTAGTGGTGTTAGCTTTGGACACAACAACAAGTTCAGCAAGTGGAACGAATCGGAGAACAACACATGGTGGATGTACGTAGACCTGTATCCATACTACGACATCGAGAACCACATGCTCACAGATACTTGGACTTGTGACAAGAAAGATACCGTTAAACTGTTGCCAACTGGCGTATACAAGTTCGGAATCCATGTCTACACAAGAGACCCAGACTCTGGAATATTCACAGAAACGAGCGAGGTAACGATACCTCTGATAGTCGAACCCGTCAAGTTGACTGTGGAAGTTCCTACGACCGTGAAGAAGGGTGACAACCTAGTTATAAAGATCAAAGAGAACAGAAAGGTTACGACATCATACGACTATATCTATGTGGTTCTGGATACAGGCACTAAGTTAAGGAAGTTTACTCATGTATCATTAGATAAGAATGGAACAGCTACAGTATTGATGCCAACAGCAGACCTCGATCCTGGAGAATACAAGCTCTACGTAAGAGACACGATGGGAACGGAATGTGGTAACATCAACGATTACTACAACATTCCACCAACGGACAGCTACGCTAAGAACTACTCGGCAGACGACGATGCACTGTGGGTCGGAACTGTCAAGATAGTAGAAGCTGCAGCGGTTACAACGACAGTTCCACCTACAACAACCGTAACAACAACGACTGTAACTACCACAACCGTGCCAACAACAACCACAGTCGCTCCAACGACGACCGTAGCTAAGACGACGACAGTTGTAACGACACCGCCACCAACGACAACCAAGAAGACACCCGGATTCGAAGCGATCTTCGCAATCGCTGGACTGCTGGCAATTACCTACTTGCTGAGAAGAAGACAGTAATCTCAAATTTTTTTCTTTTTATTTTATTTCTTTGAACACGTTTATAAACCTCTCGTAAAAGCCTCAAAGTTCTCTTACTCACAACATGTATCTCGAAAACGTCTCCAAACTTTTCTGAAACTTATTTGTAAATCTTTTCAAAGTCCTTTCATTAATCTTTTTAAAGTTGAATGGCTTGCTCAATATGAAATTATCGCCAAATTAACAAAAACCTATCGAAGCCTTTATTACTCTTGAAATTTAAGCAGAAACATGCTTCCCATGAACTTGACTCAGATGAAGAAGATGATGAAACAGATGGGAATTAACGTGGAGGAAATAAACGCTACTGAGGTCGTAATAAGAACGCCGAGTGAAGAACTGATATTCAAAAATCCAAGCGTTACAAAGGTTTCAGGTAGGGGCATGGAGGTCTTTCAAGTTATTGGAAACTACGAGGTAGTTAAGAAGGTTAGTGAGGAGGACGTTAAGCTCATAATGGAACAGGCGAACGTTGACGAAGAGACCGCAAGAAAAGCACTTATAGAGGCTAACGGAGATTTGGCCGAAGCTTTAATGAGATTGCAGAAATGAAACCGCCCGTAATTTTGGCGAGAGGAAAACATACTTTCTTGGTTGAGAAGTTTGAGGGTGAGTTACATACACATCACGGAATAATCAACCTCGAGGAGCTTAAAGATAAAAGATTTGGAGATGAGGTAAAAACCCACTTAGGTGTTGGTTACAAGATTCTACCCTACAGGGCGGTGGATTTCTTCAAACACTTCAAGAGGTCCGCAACCCCCATAATGCCCAAAGACATAGGTGCCATAATAGCCTACACGGGACTAAGCCCGGATTCCTTAATACTCGATTCCGGAACTGGAACTGGAATGGTTTCTGCCTATTTGGCTTACTTCAACAAATACGGCGACGTTGTTACGGTTGAGAAGCGTAGGGAGTTTGCAGAGGTTGCAAGGGAGAACTTCAAAATGGCAGGGTTGAAAAACGTCCACCAGATAGTAGGTGACGTCCTCTTCGTTGCGGACGGTTTTAAAAAGGAGTTCGATCTCGTTGTTTTGGACATGAAGGACGACGTCAAATTCGTTCCTAAAGCGTATGAAATTCTGAATTACGGTGGTCATTTGGTCGTTTACAACCCCTACATAGAGGACACGAGGGAGGTTTACTACAAGATGATCAAGGTCGGTTTTAGGAACGTTGAAAGCTTCGAAATAGTCAGGATAGATTATGAGCACAAGAGGGTAGGAACCAGACCCTTTACGAGAGTCTGGCATACGGGATTTTTGGTTATAGGTAGAAAGATTTAACTCCTCGTTTAAATTTTAAAATGGATGCCCTGATAAGGAGAAAGGATACCGTAAAGATGCTGATACTATCCCTGCTTTTGGACGGTTTAAACCAGAGGGAGATTGCGAGGAGGTTAAATCTGACACCTCAAGCGGTCTCCGAATACTTCAAGGAGCTGAACTCGGAGGGGTTTGTTGAAGGATACGAGGTGACGGACAGGGGATTGAAGTGGTTGACCGAAAAGATATACGAAATCCACACTTGGTCGGAGGAGATTCTAAAGAGAGTCTTTTCGGTCAACGTCGTTGCAATAGCGGTGGGAAGAGTAAGTAAGAGGGACAGGGTTAGGTATTGGTTCGAGAACGGTCTCGTATACTGCAAGGTCGATGAAAACTACAACGCAATAGCTTTGACCGATGGAACGAATGAGGACGTTTTGATAAGACCCGTTTCTTTCAAACCTCCCAAAAAGGGAAAGGTCACAATACTTCCTGTTCCTGACGTAGTTTACGGAGGTAGCAAGTCCGTCGATTTAAATAAATTAAAGAGGTTGGCCGAAAACAGGTTCGTGGTTGCCCTCGGGGTTGAAGCATTAATCGCATGCAGAAAGGCGGGTTCGAATGCGGTCTTCTTCGGTTCGAAATGCGGTTGCGTTGAAGCTGTCCATCACGGTTGCGACGTCTTGGCGGTTTGCACTCAATCCCTCTTGAGGGATTTAATCCAAACGCTGATATCTGAGGAGATAGAATACACGATAGAAAGCTAAACGTTTTCAAGTTGGTAGCTACCCGAATACGGTTTGGTCCTTTCAGCCAACTTTATAAAGACGAGTTGAACTATCCTTGCATTTTTCTCAATCCATATGCCATCGCTGTGAACGACCAACCCAACTTCGCTCCTCCCCCTGTATCCAGCATCCCATACTGCGGTTAAAACGTTGGCTCCACACCTAACTAATGTCGATCGCGGTCTCGCTATTGCAATCAAATCGTTCGGCATGTTTATAACTTCGTTGAGCAAAACCTTGTAAAATCCCCTCTCGAGAAATATCCACCCGTCTGTAAACTCCACTTCCTCGTATTCTGGCAAGCTTTTTTCTTCGAATCCGACCCTTCCAATACCCCTAACCTTGAACACCCTTCTAACGGTGCAATCGAATCCGTTGGGTTGAATTTGAGTTTCCAAATCCACGTAATCTTCAATCAACCTGTCGTAAACTATCCTCTTCCTTATCTGCTCTCCACTCAAAACAGAACCTACGCAATCGTATATCTCGGAGTATGGCTTTATGTCCAATATGGGCGTCCCAACCATCGCGTCGAGTTCGTCGAGATATATCTTTCTACCCTCCAACCTCCTTATAACTGCAGACGACAGACCGATCCTGTTTGGTCTGTTCGGGGAACGGGTTGCAAAAACACCCCTAACCCTTCTCTCCCCGCGCGGATGAACCTTCAACCTCTCCTCAGCCTTGTGCATGTAAAACAGAATCCATATAGCCTTGTTTTCTTCGAGACCTTCCAAACCCTCTTCGAACTCAGGTAAAATTTCTATCACGTTCCTCTCGACAACGTATCCAATTGGTCTCACTTCCATAAAGATAAATTGACTTCAAACGATTTAAGGTGTGTGGAGATCGAGGTGAAGTTCAAGGTTGAGGGAGACGTTTTGAAGAGGATCGAGAGTATTGCAGAATTTTTGAAGGAAGTCAGAGAGGAGGATTACTACTTCAACCATCCTTGCAGAGACTTCAGGGAGAGCGACGAAGCTTTGAGAATAAGGAAATCTGATGGAGTGTTCTTGACGTACAAAGGTCCGAAGGTCGATGCTGAAACTAAAACGAGGGAGGAGATAGAGGTTGAAATCGACGAATTCGAAAAGGCCTTTAAGATGCTGGAAAGACTGGGTTTCAAGTTCGTCGCCAAGGTTTCGAAGGTAAGGAGGATATACGCTCTAAACGACGTGAAGGTTACGGTGGACAGGGTTGAGGGTTTGGGTGAGTTCGTTGAGATAGAGTTGGAAAGCGAAGAGTTGGAGGAGGGAAAGAAGAGAATATTTGAGATTGCAAAAGCGCTCGGACTAAAAAATCCTATAAGGGAATCGTACCTCGAACTATTAAGCAAAAAACATTAAACCTGAATCGGAAGTTTAACGTGTGGGACATACTCAGGCCCGATGCGATATCCGTTTGGAAGGATCCAGTAGTCAAAGAGAGGCTCGGCTGGTATTACAGGGTTATGAAAGACGATATGCCAGCTAAGTTCATGATATGCAAGAAGGTCGAAGTGGATTACGACGAAGAATCCGATTTAGATGATCTTTGGAAGATTCACGAAAAAGCCAGCAAAACATTTGACGAACTTTTCAACGCGGTAAGGAATGGGAAGATTAATTTGGAAAGGTTGGACGATGTGCAACCAAACCTCTTGGATTTGAAGGTTGAGATAGCCTACAGAATTCTCGAGAGTTGCGAGTTTTGCGAGAGAAGATGTGGCGTCAACAGGTTGAAAGGGGAGGTTGGAGTTTGCTTGGTTAAAAGAACGAACGTTCACAGCTACTTCCACCATTACGGAGAAGAGGCTCCTTTGGTTCCGAGCGGAACGATATTTTACGGCGGTTGCAACTTCAAGTGCGTTTTCTGTCAAAACCACGATATAAGTCAGGAGTATCCGAACGACGGAGACGTTGTAGATGCCAAGAGGCTTGCTGAGATACAGAGGGAGTTGAGGTTGACAGGTGCAAGAAACATAAATCACGTTGGCGGTGATCCTACTCCGAACGTTCACGTCATTTTGGAGAGCTTCAGATATTTGGATGTGAACGTCCCACAGCTCTGGAACAGCAACATGTATTGCAGTGTCGAAACGATGAAGCTTTTGAGGGAGGTTATAGACATATGGCTACCTGACTTCAAGTACGGTAACGATAGGTGTGCGGAAAGGTTGAGCAAGGTCAAAAACTATTGGGAGGTCGTTACGAGGAACTTGAAGTGGGCTTGCGAGTGGGGAGACGTTATAATAAGACATTTGGTTCTACCAAACCACTTGGAGTGTTGCACCAAGCCCGTCTTGAAGTGGATTTCGAAGAACTGCCCAAAGGCCCTCGTTAACATCATGGAGCAATACAGACCCCTCTTCAAGGTTTTGAAGTATCCAGAAAAGTATAAAGACGTTGCAAGGAGACCAACGGCTGAAGAGATGGAAAAAGCCTACGAATACGCCAGAGAGCTCGGAATCGTTTACGAGCAAGTTAGCTGATCTCTTCAAACCTTTCGACGGGCTTCCACTCCACCCTTTTGCCAATCAGGAACTTCACAACCGAGTATATAGCTGAAATCTGCAAAACCGTTGTGTGAACTGTCAAAGCAAAGAAACCCTTCAAACCTTCTTTTAAACCGAGCTTGTATGTCAGATAGGGAAGGGCGAGTATCAAAAGTGGTAGAAACGCTAAAACCACGTACGTCAAGGTTAGGGAGGAAATCCAAGATGCTATGAAACCGAAGTTCCTCGTTCTCAATACATCTTTGAAGTATCTCCAAAGTTGTAGCCCTCCGTAATACCACCTGCTTCTCTGATTGAACGTATCTCTCCACCTCATAGGTGCCTGCTCTAAGAGTTTTCCTTCAACGAGCAGGGCTCTATATCCCAAGCAGTGCATCCTCGTTGCAAAGTCCGCATCCTCAGCTATAGCATTCTCCCTAAGCTTGTATTTACAAATCAAGTCGAACCTCAAAACCCCTATCAACCCGTTGAACTGTTTGAACTTCGTCCTCTTCAGAAAGAAGTTTATTAGATAGTATTCCAGCCAGACGGCTTTGGAAGGTAGGTTAATGGGGTTGTAAACGTATCTCTTAGTAGAAGCTATGTATGCCTTTTCGTCATTCTCCAAAGCTTGAACGCAGTTTTTAACGAAGTCAACGCTCGGATTGGAATCGACGTCGAAAATAGCAACGTATTTAGGATTGAAACCCTTTAAAAAGTTCAAACCGTCGTTTATCGCTCCAGCCCTCTTACCCCTGTTGTCGTTTCTGACCAAAACTTCCACGCCCCTCTTTCTCAACTCTTCGATCCTCTCATCCCTTGGATTCTTTCTATCCACCACATACACTATCTTCACATCGAAACCTTCCAAATCCAACCTTTTAATCCTCTCAACAGACTTCAAAACCGTTTCAAGAGGTTCGAAGGGGGAGACGGGAATGAGTATAGCCACCTTCATGATTTCCAAGCTCTCGGATAGACTCCCCTCTCCATTATGACCCTCGTAACCTCCACAACGACACCCCTGTTGGCCCTCAAAATCTCTTCCGCGTTCATCTTTGCGTTTCCCAATGCAACCAACTCCCCCTTCAACGTAAATATTGCAACCCTCTTGCCCTTTTTGACGTTCTTTTCGATGTAGCAAACCCCTCTCGCAGTCAAATCCGCACCGTGGCAAATTGCATCGACAGCTGTGTCCTTTATTACGACCTTCGGTATGTCCGTAACGGCCAACTCCATTGGTTTAACTATCTGCCTCAGATACTTCTCCTCTCCCTCCTCCTTCCAGAAAACGTAGGCGTCGAGCAAATCTTGGAGGGTGTAAGACATTTCTTCCGTGAAGATACCTGTTCTCGTCCTCCTGAGCTCCTGCATGTGTGCACCGCACCCCAGAACTTCCCCTATGTCCGTGCAGAGCTTCCTTATGTATGTTCCAGCCTCTGTCGTTACCTTAAACAGAACGTCCCTCCCCTCTACTTCAAGAATTTCTATCTTCTTAACTTCCCTAACTCTCAAACGCTTTTTTACGGCAGATTTTAAAGGAGGTCTCTGATATATCTTCCCTTCGAACATCTTCATGACCCTCTCGACCTCCTCCCTCTTCACATCCCCGTGTAACCTCATCAAGCAAACGTATTCCTTCTCCGATCCCTGCAGTATCTGAACCAACTTGGTTGCATGCTCGATCATTATTGGTAAAACGCCAGTAACCCTCGGGTCCAAAGTTCCCGTATGTCCGGTTTTGTTTACCTCCAGTATCTTTCTGACCCATACCACAACCTCGTGACTGCTCGGCCCCATGGGTTTGTCTATGCAAACGAAACCTTTCCTTACGTAATCCTGAATTGGCCTTTTGAAGGGATTGCATCCATACTTCTCATTGGTTTCGCACTCCTCCTTAACGTAAAACCTATCTTCCTCCAGTTGCATCGCCGAGAATACACCGTTCATATTTAAATCGTTTCGGAACTCTTATATTGCTCTTAACTCTAATTACACAATACCATGAACATCTTTGAAAGAATAATATCATCGAGTAAAATATTCAAGAACAGAGACGTTTTAAGACATACCTATACTCCAGATGAGTTGCCCCACAGAGATGAACAAATAAATGCCCTTGCAACTATTTTGGCTCCCGCTTTAAAATACGAAACCCCCTCAAACGTTTTAATTTATGGCAAGACTGGAACGGGTAAAACTGCAACTGTAAAGTTTGTAGCGAGACAACTTGAGGAGATGAGTTCAAAAATGGGTGTTAGGTGTTTAGTCCATTATATGAACTGTGAGCTTATAGATACACAGTATAGGGTCTTTGCATCCATAGCAAACGCATTAGGAAGGAGTATACCGATGACTGGATTGCCAACGGATTACGTTTACGAGGAGATGAAAAAGGCTTTGGATTCGAAAAAACAAGTTGTAATAATCGTTTTGGATGAAATAGATAAACTCGTTAAGAAGGGGGATGAGGCTCTCTACAACTTAACCCGAATAAACTCCGAACTCGTCAACGCCAAAGTAAGTATAATAGGGATTTCAAACGATCTAAAGTTTAAGAGCTTTCTCGATCCAAGGGTTTTGAGCTCTTTAAGCGAGGAGGAGATAGTCTTTCCCCCCTACAATGCTGAGCAGTTAAAGGACATACTGGAGCAAAGGGCAAGACTTGCCTTTCACGAGGGTGTTTTGGACGAGGACGTGATACCGTATTGTTCAGCTTTAGCCGCTCAAGAGCATGGAGATGCCAGAAAGGCCTTGGATTTGCTGAGAACGAGTGGCGAAATTGCGGAGAGGGAAGGAAGTGATAGGGTAACCAAAGAGCATGTGAAAAAGGCGGTAAAGAAGATAGAGAGCGATCAAATAGCAGAAACGGTTAGAACCCTCCCAACTCACAGCAAGGTTTTACTGTTCGGTATGATTGTCTTAACAGAATCCGGTTACAGAAAGTTTACGACTGGCGAAGTTTACGCGATATACAGAAACCTCTGCAAAAGGATTGGCTTGGATGCCCTGACTCAAAGGAGAATTAGCGATTTGATTTCGGAGTTGGACATGTTGGGCATAATAAACTCCATAGTTATTTCCAAGGGTAGATACGGCAGAACGAGGGAGATAAGGTTGGACATGCCAGTTGACGACATAAAATCGGTTCTGCTTGAAGATTACAGGTTGGAAAACCTCTCGAAGTTCGAGAGGGATTTGAAGAACCTTGTAACACTCGATTCATTCGGTGAGGTTTGAGAAACATTAATAATCTCATCACGGTTCTTCCAACGTGGCTTACGGTAGGATTCTTTATAGAGGTGAGATTTACGAGGGATTCTTTGAGATAGATGGGGGTAGGGTTGTAATAGATGGCTACGAGATTGAAGATTACAAGTTTCTCCCGCCCGTGAAACCTTCCAAGATAATCTGCGTAGGCTTAAACTATTTGGATCACGCCAAGGAACTGAACATGGAAATTCCCGAAGAGCCTGTGATATTTCTGAAACCCCCTTCAGCGTTGATAGGTCATGAAGATACTATAATTTTGCCAAATGTTTCCAAGAGGGTAGATTACGAGGGGGAGATTGCGGTAGTGATAAAGAGGAGGTGCAAAAACGTTAGTAAAGATGATGCCTTGGATTACGTATTGGGATACACCTGCTTCAACGACGTTACCGCAAGGGACTTGCAGAGTAAGGATGGACAGTGGACGAGGTCAAAGAGCTTCGACACCTTCGCCCCTCTTGGCCCCTACGTAGTTACAGAAATTCCAGAAGTTTTAAAGATCGAAACGAGGTTGAACGGTAAAGTTGTTCAAAAATCTGATACGTCGAACTTGATATTCGACATCCCAACTTTAATTGAATTCGTTTCAAGCATAATGACTTTGGAGAGGGGCGATGTTATAGCCACTGGAACTCCTTCAGGTGTTGGAACTCTTAAAAGAGGGGATGTTGTTGAAATAGATGTTAACGGTTTGGTGTTGAGGAACTACGTGAGGTGATGCTAATGGAGAAGGAATATAACGCTAAGGCAGTTGAGGAGAAGTGGTTGAAGCTTTGGGATGAAGGCATGTATCACTTCGATTGGAACTCTAAAAAACCGCACTACATAATAGACACACCTCCACCCTACCCAACTGGCTCTTTCCACTTGGGTAACGCCTTGAACTGGTGCTACATAGACTTCATTGCGAGATACAAGAGGATGAAGGGTTACGAGGTGATGTTCCCTCAGGGTTGGGACTGTCACGGGTTGCCTACAGAAGTTAAGGTCGAGGAGATTTACGGAATCAGTAAGAACGACGTTCCGAGGGAGGAGTTCAGAAGGCTCTGTAGGGAATTTACGATGAAGAACATAGAGAAAATGAGAAGCACTATGAAGAGACTCGGCTTTAGCATAGACTGGAGTAAGGAGTACATAACGATGCTTCCCGAATACTACTCAAAAACTCAGCTTTCCTTCGTTAGAATGTATAAAAAGGGCTTGATATACAAGGACTACCATCCCGTCGTGTTTTGTCCGAGATGTCAAACGACCATAGCTTTGGCGGAAATCGAGTATAGGAAGGGTAAAACCAAGTTGAACTACATAAGGTTCGGTGAAGACGTTGTAATAGCGACGACGAGACCGGAACTTATTCCGGCATGCGTTGCAATTGCTGTCCATCCCGAAGATGAGAGGCACAAGCACTTGGTCGGTAAAGAGGTTGAGGTTCCCCTCTTCAACTACAAGGTTCCAATAATAGCTGACGAGGATGTCGATCCAAACTTTGGAACTGGTATAGTGATGATCTGCACCTTCGGAGATAAACAGGATGTCAGGTGGTGGAAGAAACACAACCTACCTCTAAGGGCCGTTTTGAACAAAGATGGGAGGTTGAACGATTTGGCCGGTAAATACAAGGGTTTGACAACGAGAGAGGCGAGGGAAAAGATTTTGGAGGATTTAGAAAGAGAAGGAAGGTTGATAAAGCAGGAGGAGATAGAGCAGAACGTCGGAGTCTGTTGGAGATGCAAAACTCCAGTTGAGATAATAGCGGAAAATCAGTGGTTCGTTAAGGTTGAAAAGGAGAAGATAATCGAGAATGCGAAGAGGATAAAGTGGGTTCCTGAGCATATGCTCCAAAGGTTGATAGACTGGGTTGAATCGATGGAGTGGGACTGGGTTATAAGCAGGCAGAGGATTTTCGCAACTCCAATTCCAGTCTGGTATTGCAAGAACTGCGGGGAGATAATCGTTGCAGAGGAGGAGTGGTTACCTGTCGATCCTACGAAGGACAAACCTAAGAAACCGTGTCCAAAGTGCGGTGGCAACGATTTTGAAGGCGAAACCGATGTTTTGGACACTTGGATGGATTCATCTATAACACCGCTCGTGATATGCGGATGGCCTGATTTGAAGGAGTATCCCACCCATTTACGACCTCAGGGACACGACATAATTAGGACTTGGGCGTTCTACACGATTTTGAGGTCTTTGGCTTTGGTTGGAGATATTCCTTGGTATGAGATAGTCGTAAACGGGATGGTTTTAGGTGAGGATGGGAGAAAGATGAGCAAGAGCTTGGGCAACGTCATTTCACCCGAGGAGATAGTTGAGAGTTATGGAGCGGATGCGTTAAGGCAGTGGGTTGCGACTGGAGTTATAGGAGAAGATGTCGCTTTCAGCTGGAAGGAGATAAAATCTGCCTACAGATTCGAGCAGAAGTTCTGGAGCATAGTGAGGTTTGCAACCCTTCACTTGAGGGAAAAGCCAGAGTTTAAAGCTGAACTGTTGAGAGATGCGGACAGATGGATTCTATCGAAGTTGATGAGGCTTGTGAGGGACGTTGATAGATACATGGGTGAATACAGATTCGATAAAGCATTGAAGGCCATAAGGAGCTTCACTTGGTATGAGTTTGCCGACAACTACCTCGAAATCGTGAAAAACAGGTTATACTCTGGAAGTGAAGAGGAGAAAATTCCAGCGAGATTTACGATATACAAGGTAGTTGAAACGTTGATCAGACTTTTGGCTCCAATAACACCCTTCTTGGCTGAGGAGTGCTGGCAGAGGTTACACGAAGCTATGGGTGTTAAAGTTAACAGCGTTCACGTGCAGAGTTATCCAGAGGTGGATGAAAGCTTGATAGATGCTGAGGCTGAAAGGAGGGGTGAACTAATAAAGGAAATTGTAATTGCGGTGAGGAGGTTCAAACACGATAGGGGTTTGGCTTTAAACGCTCCGTTAAAGTCCGTTAAGGTGTTCGTTCCCATCGAAATAGATACGAGAGACGTATCTGGTGCTTTGAACTCCAAGGTTGAAATTCTGAAGGATATGCCGAACGTAGAGGTGAGGGTGAAGAGATTAAAGCCTAAGTTTGGGATAATAGGCCCGATGTTCAAAGGTAAGGCTAAAGAGGTGGTTAAGGCTGTTGAGGAACTGAGCGATGAAGACAAGCTGAAGCTCTTCGAGGGTAAAACGGTTGTTGTTAGCGTAGACGGTAGTGAAATAGAGGTTAAACCGGAGTGGTTCGATCTCGAAATAGAGAAGTTCGTTAGGGGTGAGAACGTTGAGGTTTTGGAAACCGCAAATACGGTAATTCTCGTTGAGGTTTAAATTTTTTAACAGACAAACTCAACTTAATGCGATGATGAAGAGTGCGGGTTCTGATTTGTGATGAAGAACTGACGGACTGAAAACTTATTTACCCCCTATCAATTTTCACCATGGAAGCCGAAATTACAAAGGTTATAGTTGAGAGTGCAATGGAGGACTGGATAAACTACGGGGAATGCGATGTGGTGGTTGTTGGAGCTGGCCCCTCTGGTTTGACGTCCGCAAGGTATTTAGCTGAAAAAGGCCTAAAGACGCTCGTTTTGGAGAGAAGGTTGAGCTTCGGTGGCGGAATCGGCGGAGGAGGAATGCTTTTCCATAAGGTCGTCTTTGAGAAGGAGCTTAGAGATTTTTTGGACGATCTTGGAATGAGGTATAAAGAGAGAGGGGGACTTTTGGTTGGAGATGCGTCCGAATTCATGGCCAAGTTGGCAGTTAAGTGCATAGACGCTGGAGCGAAGATAATTCATGGAGTCAGCGTTGAGGATGTGATATTCAGGGAAAATCCTTTGAGGGTTTGCGGTGTTTGCATTCAGTGGAGTGCTGTGGAGTTGGCAAATCTACATGTCGATCCACTCTTCATAAAATCTAAAGCGGTTATAGATGCCACCGGTCACGATGCGGAAGTTTTGAGAGTCGCTTCGAGGAAGATTCCGTTAAATTTGGAGATGAAAGGTGAGAGATCCGCATACAGCGAAGTGGCGGAGAAGGTCATAGTCGAAAAGACAGGTAAGGTTGTAGATGGATTGTATGCAACTGGTATGGCAGTCGCATCTCTTCACAATCTTCCAAGAATGGGTCCCATCTTTGGAGGGATGATCTTAAGTGGGATTAAAGTAGCTGAAATCGTTGCCGACGATCTTCTCAAATAGTTTTTGTAAGCGGACGAAATTTATATATTCCCTCCCGAAGTTCTTACTTAGAATGACCGTGATACAGTTCCTCGGAGGATGCAGGGAAGTGGGAAGGTCCGCCATATTAGTTGACACTGTAATGCTCGACTACGGCTTAAAGCCTTCAAATCCTCCAGAATTTCCAATGAACGGCGTAACTCCGAAATCTGTCATTATATCTCACGCCCACTTGGATCACGTGGGTGTAGCCCCCAACCTCGTCGATTACGATCCGAAAATCTACATGACCCCACCCACTCTCGATCTTTCCGATGTTTTACTGAAGGACTCCATGAAGGTAATGAGAAATCCACCCTACACTATAAGGCAGTTCAGACAGTTCGAAAGCAACGTGATAGAAGTCGATTACGAAGAACCATTCTACGTTGACGGTTGGGAAGTTACACTCTTCAACGCTGGACACATCCCGGGAAGTGCAAGTGTTCATTTGAGCAAGGACGTGAACATCCTATACACCGGCGACATAAAGCTTGAGGAAACCAGACTGTTAGAGTCAGCCTACACCGATTTCCCAGAAGTTGATGTTTTGATTGTGGAAAGCACATACTTCGGAATAGAGCATCCGGACAGAAAGGAGCTTGAAAAAGCCTTTGTTGAGTCCATACTCGAAACCTTGGACAACAAGGGTCATGCGATAATCCCAGCGTTTGCGGTGGGAAGAACTCAAGAGGTGCTCATGATACTCGAAAGGTATGGCATAACACCCTACGTCGATGGAATGGGTAGGGACGTTTGCTCCTTGATAGAGAGGTATCCGGACTACATAAAGAGCGTTAAGGCCTTGAGGAGGGCTATTAAGAATGCAATACCAGTTGAGAGGGGAATGAGGGAGAGAATTCTTGAAGAACCGAGCGTAATAGTGACTACAGCGGGAATGCTAAACGGAGGCCCGGCCCTTTACTACATATCGAAGCTCTACAACGACGAGAAGTCCAAGATACTGCTGACAGGTTATCAGGTTGAAGGAACAAACGGACACATGGCTTTGAACAACGGAATCATCGATTTGGGTAACAGAATCGTAAAGCTCAAGATGAAGGTTGAACAATACGACTTCTCAGCCCATGCGGACGATAAACAGCTCAAGGAGTTGGTCAAGAAGGTCGTTGATAGGGGAGCTGAGGTAGTATTTACTGTTCACGGTGAGGATTGCGAGAGCTTTGCCAACTGGATAAGAGAGAACTTGGGTGTTAACGCATACGCACCTAAAAATGGAGAAATCTTCGTCATTTAAAGGGGTTTCACATCCACAACAACCTTTTCCCCGTCAACTTCAACCTCGAACTTACCCTCAACCTTCCCGAATATAGGCATAGGCTCTTCCTTCGTTTCTCCCTTCAAGAACTTAAGACCAACTTGGGGGAACAATGCGTATATCAGCACGTCTTCATCGCTCGGATTTTCAAATCCCCTCTCGATTAGCTCTTGCCTCCTCTTCTCAAACTCCGGCTCCAACAAATCTGCTGGTCTGCAATCGATCGGTTTTTCGTCACCCAAAATCTTCTTCCTGATCTCCTCCCTTATCGGTGCTGGAGTCCTTCCATACATCCCCTTAACCAAATCCCTCGTCTCCTTTGTAACAACTTTATATCTCTCTCCAGTTATGACGTTCAAAACCGCCTGAACACCGACTATCTGACTTGTGGGAGTTACCAATGGGACGTAGCCCAAATCCTCTCTAACCCTTGGAACCTCCTTCAAAACATCTTGCAGTTTATCTAAAGCGTTGTATTCCTTGAGCTGTGCTATAAGGTTTGAGAACATCCCCCCAGGAATTTGGTAAACCAAAACGTTCGTGTCTGGAATTGTGGAACGCCAGTCTATGTATCCCTGATACTTCTCTCTAACCTTCATGAAGTATTCTCTGACTTCGAGAAGAACGTCAAGCTTCACTCCCGTTTTGTAACCCAACTCCTCCAAGGCGTAAACCATCGTTTCCGTCGGAGGATGGGAAGTTCCCAAGCTCAATGGAGATATTACGGTATCTATCATCTTCGCTCCAGCCTCAACGGCCTTGAGTAATGACATGGATGCCATTCCACTCGTGTAGTGGGAGTGGACGTCTATTGGCAATCCAACTTCCTTCTTCAGCTCCCTAACCAATGTGTAAGCCATCTTCGGTGATAGTAATCCGGCCATGTCCTTTATGCATATCGAATCAACCTCTAAAACCGCCAACTCGTTCGCAATCTCAACGTATCTCTCTATCGTATGAACGGGACTTATGGTGTAGCATATCGTCCCTTGAACGTGAGCATCGCACTTCTTTGCGGTCTTTATGGATGTCACAAGATTCCTCACGTCGTTCAAAGCGTCGAATATTCTAAAAACGTCCATTCCGTATTCAGCGGTTTTTTTAACGAACTTTTCAACTACGTCGTCCGGATAATGTCTGTAACCCACAAGGTTCTGACCTCTTAGTAGCATCGAAATTAGGGAGTTCTTTAACCTCTTCCTTATCTCCCTCAACCTCTCCCAAGGGTTTTCGTTGAGGTAGCGGATGCAAGAATCGAAAGTAGCACCGCCCCAAACCTCGAAGCAGTATATTCCGGACTGATCGAAGGTTTCGAGTATTGGAACTATGTCCCTCAACCTCAACCTCGTGGCCATCAGCGATTGGTGTGCGTCCCTCAAACTCAGATCGACTATCTTAACCTTCATCGGAGCATATGTGAAGCGATAATATAAAAAGTTAAAGCTCGAATCTGAACCTCCTAACCTTAGTTCTCTCTCCCAACTCGTAGAGAT
The DNA here is from genome assembly GCA_027036775.1 of Archaeoglobaceae archaeon. GTDB lineage: Archaea > Halobacteriota > Archaeoglobi > Archaeoglobales > Archaeoglobaceae > Archaeoglobus_B. The sequence continues at coordinate 18,755 of JALWDS010000004.1, forward strand.
CGATCCTTACACTTCTCCCCTCAACTTCGAGAACCATGAAACTTGGAACTCCACTTCCCCCTCCACCTCCCCAAGCTCCGGTTGCCGATCCGGGGTTCAAAATCAGAACTTCACCCCTGTAAACATCTGGCTTGTGGGTGTGTCCAGTTATCAAAACGTCAACGCCCATATCCAATGCAACTTCGCTCAACTGCTTTCTATCCCCCCTCGGATATATCCCGTGCCCGTGGTAAACGCCAAAAGTCAAATCGCCAACTTCAAACCTCTCCTCCCTTGGAAGGGGTAGGTAATCCATGTTACCCCTGACAACAATTGTCTCTCCAAACGACTTCAGCTTCCTTAGAACGTTCTCACCAGTCAAATCTCCAGCATGTATTATAAGTTCAGCTCTTTTCAAAAAGGGAACTATCTCATTCGGAATCTTTAGAGCTCTATCCGGTATGTGGGTGTCGCTTATTACCACAATCATACCTCTACAGCCTTAACACTGACACCCATCAGCTTCCTTATTACCGCATCTAAGAACCTAACGTGCAAACCTCTCTGCCCAACGAACGCCCCTATCTCGTCCCTCACTGCAATCGTCAGATACTGCCCCACGAAATCTACATCGCTTATATACTTCCAAATCCACGAAACTGGGTGTATTGACCTTATCAGTTCTTTGAAATCTAAGGTCAGTTCAACACCTCTGATTTTCTTGTCAACATCCTCCTCTATGGCTTTAATTCTCTCCCCACCCCTTCCAACCAACCTACCGTAGTGACCTTGCTTCACTATTATCAAAGCGTCTGGCGTGTGCTCAGACGTTATCTCGAATTTATCCTTCTCCTCACTGAACTCCACAACTGTTATTATGTCCGCATCTGGGGAGTGTATCTTCGCGGATTCCAAAATATCTTTTTCAACATCGCTGAGATCTCTCGTCCTCATTCTGAACTCTATCAGAAGTCTCAAACCCCTCTTGGCACCCTCCCTAACTATATCTTTGATTCCCAAATCGACAACCTTCGCGTTTTCCTCTCCGGTCAAAATGTCCCTTATCATGCTCGCTGGGTCTTGGGCGTTTCTTAGAGATTGGAATATAGGGTCACCCGCAACTATGAGCCTGCTGTTTCTACCTATCCTTATCAAAACCTCGACGACGCTTTCGGGTTTCAACGTCTGTATTTCGTCCAAGAATACGACGGAATCGTCAAAAGTCCTACCTTTTAGGTAGTGAGGATCGACGAAGGTTACCTTGCCTTCGGATATCAGTTTTTCTAACTCATTAAAATCTATGAACTGTCCTATGACATCCATCATGTAAGCCTTTGCGAGTTGCACGAACCTTTCGCCATCGGCCAACGTAAGCTCCTTTCCCGTCACGACATCTATCACCGGCTTAACAACTACGAACCTCTTGAAGTCGCTTGAAACCGCATCTATTCCGTAAGCTAATCCAAACAACGATTTACCGGTTCCAGTTGGCCCGAATATACCCACTATATCGTAATCGGGATTCTTAAGAGCCTTAACTATTTCCCTCTGACCTTTGGTGAGTGGCGTGATCTTTTCAAGTAGCATAGGTTATTATTATGTATTGACCGATTTAAATGGGTTACGAACTCAGATCGCGACAATCAATTCCGAAACTTCTATAAGTGCATGGTTGCATAAGATATAATACCATGATTAATCCCAAAATAAAAAGACTTGCGGGACTTATAAAATCTTTGGAAAATGCTGGAGTTTATGAGTTTAAAATAAATACATTCGAAGATAGACTAAAATTGCAAAAGATTGTTTACATTGCTAAGTGCTTCGGTATTGATCTTGGTTACTCATTTAATGAGTATCTTAGGGGCCCCTATTCACCAGAATTAGCGGATGATTATTATGAATTAAGTGAGAGGTGGAACACAAACGAGATCGAGAGTTTAAAACCGATTAGTGGTGAAAACGTTAGAAAGCTAATCGAATTTATAGATGGTAAATCAACAAGTGAGCTGGAAGGTATAGCAACAGGGCTGATGTTTTTAGAAATTCTAAAAAGGAAGGGTTTTACGGATAGGAATGCCCTAAAAAAGAAATTGGCAGTACTTATCGAATCAAGGAAACCATTCCTTTCAGATATGGTTAATAGCATAGTTGATACAGTATTACAATTGTGTAATTTTTAACTTTAAATTTATAATTCATCTAAATCGCTTATTATTCGCAACTTTTTCTCAAGTCCTTTCTCCTCGATTATATCATGGGGTGTTGAAGCTTCGAGCATTCTTGTGTCTATAGTCAGTATTATAGCTTCAGAATTTTCATCAAGTATCGCTTGAGACAATATTAATGCATCATCCCCTTCTAAAGATCTACCGCCATAACACTCATCTGAGTTAGGATTTTCACGACTCATTATTTCTTTAGCAACACTGAACACACAATTGTTGCTGTATTGGTATTCAAATAAGCAACGATCATAAACGACTGGTAGAATATCTATATTATAGTCATTTATAAAATTAAAAAACCATCTTAAGCACTCCCATTTTTTCCGTTCATCATCAACTTCGTTGTTAATGTAGTTTATAATTTCTCCAACTGCAATGGCTGGGATCGTAATCATGTATCTACTGCAAAACTTTTTCAAATTTTTTAAATTCTTAACGGCGAGTTCTTTTCGGTCATTTTTAAGCTTAATACCATTTTCCGCTTTAAGCATATCTATCACGACGCATGAATCAAGATATAGACGTATCATAATTAATAAAAATTAAATAATCAAAATCTAACTCTCTTCCTGTCAAGGAGTTCCTGCCTCTTTCCATCGTTCCAACCGCTAACCCTCTGGTAATATCCGGTTACACGTGAATACCATTCGACGTTGTTGCTGTTGCAGAACGGACAATTTCTGTTGATACCACCGCTCAACTTACCGCAGTCCCTGCAGAAAGTCATGTCCTTAGTGTAGGCCCAGTAACCTATCAGGGTCTTAGTTGCGATCTTCCTCGTCAATTCCCAAAGAAGTTCTGGATTAGGTGAGCTCTCTCCGATCCAAACGTGGGCCATCATTCCACCGTTGCACAGCGGATGGAAGGAACCTTCGATCCTCAACCTCTCGAATAGTGGAACGTCGGCACTTACCCTAACGTGTGAACTGTTCGTGTAGTAAACCGCACCGGTCTCAACGTTGCCCTGAACTATCGCCCTTCCGTTGAACTCCTTCAAATCCAATAGGGCCAGTCTGTGAGCACACGATTCAGCTGGAGTTTGCGTTATAACCCACCTCTGCCCTGTTTCAACGCTCCATTCGTTCGTTACATCCATCATCCTCTTGATGACCTCTAAACCGAATCTCCAAGCGTCCTTGCTTTCGTGCAGTTCTTCACCTACATGCGCCTTGAGCATTTCGTTCAATCCGACAAATCCAATGGACCTAACTACCTTGTCAACCCTGTAGTATGGTTCTCCATCGACATCCTGAGTTAAGAATGGCAGAGCTCCTTGCTTCATTCTCTTGATTATTATCTCCCCCTTCAGTTCTATAACCTCTCTTGCAAGCTTCATTCTCTCCTCAAGAATTTCGAAAAGCCTTTCGTCGTTTCCGTTTGCCTCGTAGGCTATCCTCGGTAGGTTTATCGTTACCACCTGCAAACTCCCAGTTCTCATGCAACCCTTCTGAAAGTCCTCCCAATCGCGATTGTCCGGAGCCAAAACCAACCTGCAACACTGAGCGAAGACGTTGTCTGGTAGATATCCAGCTAACAGATTGAGGAAGTACGGCGATCCAAATTTTGCAACGACTTCGTGAACTAAGATCATGAATTCGTCAAAACCCTCCTTCTTAAAGCACTCCCTTCTCAGCTTGTAATTTGGCTTGGGGAAGAAGAACGGCTTTCCGAGATAGTCCCCCTCCAAGTATACTTCGGTCAAAGCCCTTGCAAACATTATAGCCTCTTCCTCGAAATCTCCGTAGGTTATCGAATCCCTTACCTTTCCTCCCGGTAAAACCGCTGGCAAATCTTGGCAGATTTTTGGAACTCCGTATTCTATGTCTATGTCGCTGAATACCGTGTTGTGGCAGAGTATTCCGAAGGCGGTTATGAAGTTCTCGTTGTCTTCAACGCTGAGATCGTAAACGTAACCGTCGTATTCGATCTCCCTTATCTCCTTGATTTCAACCGGAACGTTCCTCTTCAGCCTCTCTATAACTTGCGTTAGGTGCGGATTTAGCTCTGCGATTTTTTCAAGCGTTCCGAACTTCAGTCTTCTTCCGTTAGATTTCCAAGAATGATCTCTGTAGGGTTTTCTTACGCACAGCTCTCTCAAATAACCTTTAACGACTCTGTAATCCATTGGGAACGAGTTTTTATCGCAGTCCCTTATCCTTTCCCTCTTAGCCTTTGATACAACAAATGGCTTTATCTCTTTAACATGCTCCTTTGAAATTTCTATTATGTAGCAGTCGTGGTTTCTCTTCGTTTCCACATCGTTTATCTTCAAAACTTCACCTTTCTTCTTTAATCTGACCGTGTAGAGGAATCCCAAGCTTGAAAGTAGCAGATGCAACTGTCCCAACAACTGCTTGGAAGTCGTGTATATCTGCACCCTCCCGTCTTTGCTGACATAGCCGTCTCCGCTTATTAGACCTCCGAGGAATGCAAGCTTTATTGTCCTATCTCCGTTGAGAACGAAGTCTGGGATGTTCTTGTTCTCCGCTCTGCGGTTTACCATACTTCTAACGAATTCGTAAAAGCCCTTGTTTGTGAAGCAGACGCAGTTGTCTCTGTAATTGACAGATATGTTCGGGTTTAAGTTTTTGACAAAGTTCCCGACGAACTCGATTACGTCTTCATCTTTCGTCGCTATTCTTATTCCGTTCGTGATGTAACTACCTTCAGCCACAAACAGACCGAAGAACTGGCAGAGCTCGGTTGTGATCTTTAACTTCTCTGGAATGTCTTTTCTCTCGTAACCCGTTTCTACGTAATCTCCAAGCCTGTATATTTCTCTAAATGGACAGTCAAACGTTCTGACTATATGCTTCATCTCCATTGGCCTAACCTGAACGAGTTCTCCCCTTTCGTTGTAGTTGAAGAGCGAGTGGTCTTCGGTTACTACTACGGATGTCCCGTCCTTGCCTACGATTCTGTATATCTTTCCTCTCGGCTTATGTCGTGAAACCGCATACACCCTCTTAAGCTCCGCTCTACCAGTTCTAACGTTCACGGAGATCGTGTAAATATCCTTGTCGAGATAGACTATTTCAGTATCTCCCCTTTTGATAACGTTGTCGCTATTTTCGATTAACTCATCGACGAACTTACCGATCTCAACAACCCTGCATCTTCCGTTTTCCACCACGTATATCAGTTCGTCTCTACCTAAGCTTTGACCACCCCTTGCAACGTACATTTGAGAATTCGAAAATACCGCACAGTATCTGTTAGATCCAATGAATCTATGCGTTCCATCGACCTCTATATCGTAAACTATGAAATCACCTTCTTTTTTCTCTATCGATGTGATCTTGAGGGTGAACAGTGTTGAGCCGTCCGTCATAGCCATCAGCTTTTCGTTCTTTGCCGAACATTGAAATCCTATCTCAGCGAATGTGCACGCATCGAACACCCTAATGACGTAGTATCTCCTTGCGGACTTGACCTTGGCATCCTTTATTTCTCCGCACTCCTTCTCGTATTCCCCGATGGTCGGAAGTATTCTGAATCTGAGCAAAGCAAACACTATGTCGTCCTTAAGACCCTCACTGACAGTGGAACAGCCAACGAACTTTGCTGTGGAATTAGTTACGTAACCGTCGCCAGAGAAGTATGCTTTAAGCAACTCCGCAAGTTTACCTTTGGGCAACAGCAACATCCAAGCTGGGATCCTCCTTTCGTGATCGTATCTGCCTATCTTGAGGACATCCAAGAACAGCTTAACTCCGAGCCTTCCGCCAAACCTTAAGTTCCACTCCCTCTTATCAATAAATGGATCGTTGCCGAACACCTTTCTAATGCAAGCCTTTGCATCCTCAACGAGCTCTTCGTTGCCCAAAGCCAAGCCGACACCCATACATTCATCGCTCGAATTGAAGTAACCGTCCGCAATGACGTAACCTACGAGCCTTAAGAATTCCGGACTAACTTCGAGCTTCATCGGTAAGTAGTATTTCTTCGAGTGCGTTGAAGATGTTATCAAAACGTCCGCTATGTCGTCCAAGCTGAGGTTGAAGTGCTCGACGAGTTTAACGAAGTCGCTGAACGATATCGTCCTCCTGCCTTCCATTACCTCGTTGAACGTCCAAGAGTCCATTCCCAAGAACTTCATGAAGTTCTCCTCACCTACCTTTTCGACAACCTTCGCCAAGTTAGTAACTCTGAAACGTTTTGCGTAGTCTTTATCCTTAAACACCTCATACAGATTTATGTAAGGAACGTCGATCTCGACTTCTGGGAATGCAAACACTATTTCGTCTCCAACCCTCAGATCTTCAGCCCTTACGGCCTTAAGCCTGCCATCTCTGATAACGTAAAGGCTGTGGTGTCCTGTGACCTTTATACTTATACCCCTCTCCGTCTTTATTTCGAGTATGTGGTCGCTCTTATGCCTGCTCATTCCCGTAACCTTTGCAAATCTGACTCCTTTCTCATCGCAAGTTAGGGCTTCCAAGTCGTCGTCTATAAGCAGAACCTCGTTTCTGCCAAACACCCTGACATCCTCAGCTTTTCTTTCCATCCAACTGTCAACGAGTTCTCCTATCTTGACCCTCTCAACCCTTCCGCTCTTCCTAACTATCAGTTCCGTATTAGGATCAACGCTCATCTCATAGATGAACATCTGAGCCAACTGTTTTATTCTCTCGTAACTCAAACCCTGCATGTATGGAGCCAACCACACGTTGAAGAAGTCCAACCCCTGACCTCCAGCGAAGTTCGTTTGAGCAGCTGCTAAAGCCTTCGCAGCGTGTAGTATTGCAACCTCCGGATGTTTAGCAGGGCCAGCTACCGCCGTATTTTCGCCGGTTCCATCGACCTTCAAACCGTTCTTCAGGAACCATCTCAAGTCGTGCTGGAAGCAGTAGGGACGAGTGGCGAAGTATTCGAGATCGTGAATGTGGATTTCACCCCTCATGTGTGCATCCGCGAGATGGAGGGGTAGAACCTTTAGCAGAGCGTACTCCTTCATAACCCAATCCGCAACGAGCTTGTGAATAGTTTCTGGGTTGTGTTGCAAGTTGGCGTTTTCCCTGACACCCTTCTCGATTATCTGAGTTACGTCGTAAACTGGTAAGCCTAAACGTGTGTAGTTTGCCCTCTCCCTCTCCAACCCTCTCTCCAAAAGCTTGACGTTGACTATCTCCCTGATGAGAGGTGCAGATATGAACCTTATTCTCGACCTCCTAACAGTTTCCTCGACCTCTAAAGCAATTTCCTCCGCCGTCTTTCTGTCCAAACCAGTTTCCTTAATCAGCGACCTAACTATCTTCTCCCTATCGAACCTCTCTATCGTGTTTTTCGAAGTTCTCACCATGAGGAACTCCTTGTTGTGGTCTATCGACTTAATTTCTGCAGAAGTCTCGTCCATGAAACGCCTTCTTTCAATCCTCTTTTAAGTTTTTCGCTATTAATATATTTAAGCAACAATGTAACTTTCGATAGATATTATTGAAGTTCGAAATTCAACAGATTTTTAAAATCTTTTGCAAACCTTTAACGGATGATGAAACATCTCTCAACTGAGCGGTGATGATGGGCATACGGTTCTGATAAACTATTTTATGCTCCCAATAGCAAGTATAAACGATAACATACTTTCGGTAAAATCATTTAGAAAATCCAGTTTCGATTACCTTTTCAACAGATCATTCTTTTATTCATATCTGTTCTCTACGAGATTTTGGCGTGAAGTGATTTGTGATAGATGAAACCCACGTGAAGACTGTTATGTTTCCGTTCTCCTTGTGAGATTCCTATTTCTACAACGAGCTCGGAACTCCTGCAAGAAAATTCTACAAGTTTCCGTTCTCTTTATGAGATTCCTCAAAGTAAGAAATTCAAGTGACTTCAATGCAATTAAGACAGTAATAGACTACTTGTTTCCGTTCTCTTTATGAGATTCCGAGATTCAAATTGGAGATTTGGTATTCTATACGGTATCTGCGACTAACTTCTATAAAAGAGTATTGGTTGCCACCTCAACCTGCTGTGGGTATTTAAAGAGCAACCAATCTGAGGAGATCGTCTTTTTCGATCTATGGACGTAGCTACGGATTTCTATATTTTTATAGCCAACACAATTCGTTTTAACGATCGGTTAAAATCGAATACAGACAACGCATTCGATAGAAAAATAGCGTCAACTATTTTATAAAAACATCGAGCGTCAACCTCTCTCGAAATGATCTGATCTCCCTTGTAACGAATTATCCACGCAGAAAAATTAACGAATTAGTAACCAATAATTCATAATAAAATACGCTATAAAACTGAAACATGTTTAAAGCTCCCGCAAATATACCTCTATATCAGTGCAATCTCCCTCCTATTCCAATTACGAGGTGAGACCAATTAGATCATTCAAATTTTTAGCAAAATATCCATCTTTTTAAACGGACAATCGTCTAATTTTTACGTTGGTTGATAGCTTAATTTTTCAACAGCAAATATTTTATTAGAGCGGTTTCAATCCCCGACATGAAGGCCCTACTGATAGTGGACATGCAGAAGGACTTCTGCTACGAAGACGGGGCCCTTTACGTTGGAAACAACGTCAAAGAGATCGTAAATTCCGTGAAAAATGTCGTTGATAGTTTGAGGGGAAATGTTCCCATCGTGTTCACTCAGGATTGGCACAGGAGGGACGATCCAGAATTCAAGATATGGCCGAAGCACTGCGTTCAGAACACTTGGGGTGCTGAAGTTATAGACGAGTTGAATCCCAGCGAAGAAGACTACTTCGTTAAGAAACGCAGATATTCCGCATTCTTTGAGACCGATTTGGACTTGACCCTTAGGGAGTTGAAGGTCGAAGAGCTGATAGTTTGCGGGGTTGTAACGAACATATGCGTCCTTCACACCGTGGCGGATGCGGTAATGAGAGGTTACGGGGTTAAGGTGTTAAGGGATTGCACGACAGCTTTGAGCGATTACGAATACGAATACGGGATAAGGCACATGCAGGACGTTTTAAAGGCTGAGATCACTTCATCAAAAGACATTCTGAAATCCCTTTAGATACCAAATAGGCTGGCACTCCAACTGCAAGAGAGACTATAAGAGACATGTGTAAACTCTTCGTAAGGATGTATGCAACCAGAAGTGAGAAGAAGGAAACGGATAAAGTCAACGTGGGCGGATATATTTTTGACAGAACCTCTTTCATCTATACATCCTCCTCTCCAATTCGCTCAACCTGTCCTCTATATCCTTCAATCCCCTCGAAAGCCTCTCCATCAATCTCTCCTCAATTTCTCTGTAGCCTATCGACGTTACCCTCTTAGCACTCTCGACCTCTTCAACCGTTCTCCTCATAACGTGCAGGTTCAGTATCATTAGCAAACCGAGGGATGCGGTCAGTAAGGATGCGTAGAACGTCGTGAGCAAATCCGTATTCCCGTGAACGACTTGAAACCACCTCAAAGTCAAAAGAACGGAAGACACAACCATTAAGGCACTCAGGATTATACCGCACATTACTTGATACATATTCAGAATCGATCTTAAAAAATATAAGTTTAACTAATCCTTCAGGTTTGCCAAGCTGTAAAGAGTTAGGATTTCAATGCCCAGCTCGTCGCAAACTTCACCTTTAAATTCCTCTATCTTATCCCTGCTGTTCGCATGAACCATGAAGTATATCGGATACCTCCAGTTCTCTGGAACATCTCTCTCAACGAGATGGGTTATCTGCGGATACCTCAACAGTTTCTTTGCAACCCTCTCTGGATTTTCCGTTTTGACGAGGTTCATACCGTTCTCCTTGAAACCTATTGCCCTCTCCCTCAAAACGCCGTAAAAATCTCTGAACACGCCCCTCCTAATCATCTCTCTCACGATATCAACGACCTCCGATTCCGAGTAGCCCGAAAATCTGAAGGGTCTCTCCTCTATTGGTATGCTTTGAAGCTTGAGAACTATATCGACGAGGTCCTTTTCAACCTCCTTGGGCTCCCTCTCGAAACCGTAGCTCCACGAGATACCTCTGTAAAGATCGTATTTGACGCTCATCTTGTAAATCCTCTTGCTCGGAAGTATCAGGTAGTCCCTAACGTTGCAGAGCTTTGCAACCTCCTCAACCCTTTTCCTAATCTTCTCCAGACTCTCGTCCTTTACGGTGAACCAAACATTGTATCTCTCGTGATCCCTTAGGAAGTTGTGTTTCAGATTCAATTCTGGAAAGCTCTCGTTTATAATTCTCGCAACCCTTTCGACATCCCTGCAGTTGAACGCAACGAGACAGGCCTTTTTAATGAATCCTATCGCCCTGTAGTTTAGGTTTGCTCCAACCCTCTTAAGTATCCCCTTCCTCTTAAACTCCCTGAGCCTATCTATCACGTATCTCGGATTCAGGTCCAACTCGTAAGCCAAGTCTGTGAAGGGGGTTTCGCTTATCGGGAATTCATACTGAACGGCCATCAGAAGCCTTAGATCGTCAGAACTCAATTCCTTCAACATCGAAATCTCTCCTCCCCTCTACGTAATCCTCCACGAGTTTCTCCGCCCATCTCTTCGCGGATTCGACTTCACCCCTTCTAACCAGCTCCCTGAACTTTTCGTCGCTACTGACTGCAAAGTATAACTTCATCCTCGTTTGGATAGGTATCCCCCTCGACTTCATGTATCTCTTCAGGTGATCCATCGCCCTGAGGAAGGAAACTACATCCTCGTCCTCTTCGAGTGCCTTCAAAAACAGATCCTTAACCTTCCTCGCGACTATGCCACTCTTACCTTCCGTCGTTACCGCAAACCTTATACCTTCGAACTCCCCTTCAAACGGAATCACAACCTCGGTTTTGCTCGCATCGTTTGCGAGGTTTACGAGCGTTTTGTATCTCTTTGCAATTCTAAGTATCTCGTCGTTTAAATCCGTGAATGGAATTGCCACGACAACCAAGTCCGAGTTCTTTATGAGTTCTTCAAGCTTTTCCAAGTCTCTCACGTCACCCCTTATGAGTTTCAAAGAGTTCTCCCTTTCCAACCTCTTGAGTTCGTCGCTGAAGTCCAAACTCAAAACCTTGACCTTGGCACCGGCCTTTAAAAATTTTTTAGCTCTAAAGGTTCCAACTCCCCCTCCTCCTATCACGAGGACGTTCTTCCCCTCGAATTCGACGTATATCGGTATTCTCATATGTTCCTCTCAATCCATCTCTTTATCTCCGACTTGGGGTAGGCTCCTACAATAGCACTTACCGCCTTTCCCCTCTTGAAGAATATCAGAGTGGGTATTGCGGAAATTCCGAACTGCATAGCTATTTCTCTCGCCTCATCGACGTTCAACTTGCCGAAAGCTACCTTTCCCGCGAACTCCTTAGCGAGCTCCTCGATTATCGGTGAGATCATCCTGCAAGGTCCGCACCACTCCGCCCAGAAATCTACGACCACATTCTCGTGCTCGTCCAAGAACTTCTTAAAGCTTCTCGAATCCAAACTAACGGGTTTGCTCACGGTATCACCCCTCACCTTTCTCATCAACTCCTCAAGCTTCCTCCTCTTTATCTCTTCGATCTCATCCATACGTTCATGGAAAGGTTTTAAGGTAATTTTAGTATTGCGGTGATTTGAATGAACGTAAAAACCGCTGGAATAGACGAGGCTGGGAAGGGACCCGTGATAGGTCCTTTGGTGGTTTGCGGTGTCCTGTGCGGTGAGAGGGAGATAGAAATTCTTGAAAGTGCGGGTGTAAAGGATTCTAAGAAGCTTTCGAGGGAAAGGAGGGAGGAACTTTACGATTTGATACTGGAGACCTGTAACGTTAAGGTGATCAAGTTCTCAGCGGAAGAGTTGAACGAGCTTATGGGTAGATACACGATAAATCAAATACTGAAGAGAGCATACGTTGAGATAATCCGATCATTAAAACCCAAGGTAGCCTACATAGATTGTCCAGAGAGAAACGTCGAAGCCTTCAAGCACGAGATCGAAGAAAAAACGGGAGTTGAGGTGATAGCCACGCACAAGGCGGACGAGATTTTTACGGTCGTATCCATCGCATCCGTAGTTGCGAAGGTGGAGAGGGATAGGGAGATAGATAGACTTAAGAAAATCTACGGAGATTTTGGAAGCGGATACCCCTCGGACAGAAGGACTATAGAATTTCTCAGAAACTATCTAAAAAGACACGGCGAGTTTCCTCCCATAGTTAGGAAGAGGTGGAGGACACTAAAAAGAATTGCAACAGCGACCCTAAACGATTTCTTCAACCTCTGACTCCCTGTCTAACCGTAACCGCAACACCTCTCTGAAACTCCATCATCTCCTTTGCGGACAAGATAGCTTTCCCAGTAGCCAAGAGTTTGTCGTCTTCATCCACAACCAAAACCTCGTCGTTCGCTCTGACGTTCTCATCTACATCGACCACGTGCTTCGCAAAGACGCTCCTTCCTCTCGCTATGAAATCCGCAACGTCTTTCAAGACAACGACCCTTAGCTTGGGATAATCGAAATAGCTGTGCAGTCTCCTCGCCCCCTCTATGCTTAAAGTAAAGAGTCCAGTTTCCGCTTTTAAGGTAGCTATTCTTACTCCCCCATCTTTGATCTGTCTGACCTTTCCGGTTGTCGGGGAAAGAACGAACTTACAGCTATCTGGGAAAAGAACCTTTCCCGCCCCTCTTCCGAACTGGTAATCCGCAATCACCCTTACCATCTTCAAAAGCCTCTCTTCAACGCCCATACCTCCTCTCCCTCCTCTGATAATCCCTCAGACATCTTAAAAAGTCAACGTATCTGAACCTGCTTATGTCTCCGAAGTATATCTCGCTGTATATGCTTTGCCATATCAAAAATTCTGGAATCTCGTTTCCAACGTTTATTATCAGGTCGGGAGAACTCCTAACCTTCAAAAACCTTTCGAATAGCTTCTCGTTAACGTCCTCAACTTCAACCTCACCCCTCTCTACCAACCTCGCTATTTCCCTTACGGCGTCAACTATCTCGTCCTTACCGCTGTATCCCAAAACGAAGTTGACCCTAACGTTTCCAAAAACCTTCGACTCCACCTTTCTATCACCACTCCTCATGCAAACCGTCAACTCCTCTATTCCAAACTTCTCGCACCATCTAACGAACTCTTCGAGCTTGAAGCTACTGTCCGCAACGACCATGACGTGTTTTGGAATTTTTCCGTGCCTTATCTGGTATTCGAGTTTCTTAACGTAGAACCTCAAGACTATACCTGACAACTTTTTAATCAACCCGTCGAACTTTGACAATGCTTGAAGTGCTTTCTCTCTCAATGCTCGTTTCACCTCTCTCCCTCGATTTCACCTTGGTATTGGCAATGGTAATTACGGTTATATCATACCTGAGGAGGTATAGGCATACAGATGCTTTAATACTCTCGACGATTTTACTGTTTCTATCGAAGCTTGGTATGTCGATAGTCGTTTCAACCGCATCGATCTTTATCCTTCTCGGTCACAGGTTCGTTAAAAACACGTTGCAATCGATAGCGGTTTATCTCTCCCTGTCGATAGCTTATCTCTCCTACCTAAACCTGTTTCTGCACTGGGATTGGAACTACATGATACTCCTCTCCCTCATATCAACACTCTCCGCATCTCTGATGGAAAGCATAAGATCGAGACCGTTTTTGATACTCCTTGGAGTATCCACATCCCTATCCGTCTTTCACGTTTACGCTTTAAGCGTTCCCGTATGGCAAATCCTCTTGGCATTTGCCATCTCTTTCGTTCTGAGTTTGATAGCCTTGAAGGCGAGAATAGCTGACGAGAGCGGTTTGATGAGTGCCACGCTCATCGGCGTGATAATCATCGTTTACACGGATTTGAGGTTTTTCCTCCTAATTTTAACTTTCTACATCCTCGGATCGGCGGTAACCAAATTCAGATACGACGTGAAGTTGAGGAGGGGTATAGCGGAGCAGTCTGGAGGTGCGAGAGGGTTTGCAAACGTTTTCAGTAACAGCCTTCCAGCACTCTTCTTCGCGATGAACTACGGAGTCTTTAAGATGAACGTCTTTGCCCTCGCCTTCACTTCTTCGATAGCGACAGCCTTAGGCGATACGATGGCGAGCGAGATAGGAAAAACTTCCAACAGGGTTTACATGATAACGAACTTCAAGAGGGTTAAACCGGGAGAGAGCGGAGGAATTTCGATTGAGGGAGAGCTTTCGGCACTTGTTGGATGTCTGATAGTTTCCCTCATGGCTTACGCTCTAAAAATCGTGGATTTGAACTCCGCCTTTTGGGTCACACTCATCGGATTTTTGGGGGTTCACATCGACAGCCTCTTGGGTGCGACGCTTGAAAAAAAGGGAATGTTGAACAACGCTGGCGTAAACTTCATGGCAACCCTACTTTCTGGACTTCTTGCGCTTGTAGTAGGCTACACCTATTGCAACTGTCGATAGGGCCAAACCATAACCCGGAATTTCTACGTGTTCTATCTTTTCCACCGCCGTTTTGCCATACATCTTGGGTGTAAACGGTGGGATTTCGGTCTTTATAACCTGTCTCTCCTCGTAGGCTTTTGAAACGAAAAGCATGACCTTGGACAAACCCTCCGCGGTTTTGAAGTAGATTAAGGCGTATATCGCATCTCTCTGATCTCCTGTCTTGAGGTAGTCGTTGTAGAAGCTACTCGCAAACTCGAAGTATGCTACCGGAAGTATGGGGGTTACCGCTTTTTCAACTTCCGCTATAGAAGTTTCCGCATTCCTCTTGGCACTTTCAAGCTTGGATTTTAGAAGGTCGTTGAACACGTTCGATGGGGCTATGAGTTCTATGGACAATCCGGACTCGACGAGGGAATCAATACAAGCGATCTGTGCTCCAGAGTAGAATCCCTCTCCGTAGAGATTTTGGGCAATGCTGAGGGAATCTTCCGCTTGGGATATCAAATCCTCGTATCCCCTTATTGAGTCGGCGTAAACTATCAGAGATTGGGCGATCTTCAGGTAAAACTCGCACCTCCTCTTTAGTCTATCCTTGTCGATGGGGATGTCTTCCCTTACGGTTTTGAGGAGGGAAAGCCAAACCTTGGCGCTCTCAACCCTCTCTTTTGCCAGAGCGAGGTAGTTTATTGCTTGATAGTAGTCTCCGGAAGTTTTGGCATCGTTTAGATACTTCTCAGCCCAAGCTACCCTGACTTCGGAAGCTCCAACGATCTGGAAGGACTCAACACCGACATCTTTCTCCGCATTCCTTAAATACTCCTTCAAATCCTCGATCTCGTTTCCAACGTCTTTAAACGCCCTCTCGAAGTCCAAATCGCTCTTAAGGATTTTGGAGTAGTATGCCTTCCTCAGGATTATCTTCGCCTGAAAGAACTCGGAAGTTGCGGTGTAGTAGTATCCCTCTCTCAAATGCTCCTTCGCCCTCTCTATCAACTTATCCGCCTCTTCAACATCACCAACCTTCTTCTTCAGCTCCAAAGTTTCGTTCTCCATCTTCTCCGCCAATATCATCAGTAAATTCGAATACCTCGCCAGATTTATCCTAAGCTGTGGTTTGGTTACGGTGTATCCCGTGTAATACCACAGAGCTTGTTCGACCGTCTCAACCTCCACAACCTTTACCCCCAACTTCCTTCCCAATTCAACTACATCAACTGGCTCGGTTACGGTTCTAATGAAAACGAAAGGTCCATTTCTTGTTTCAACGGTCTTCGTCACGTAAACAACCCTTTGCCCAGCGGGAATCAAAAATATCTTCGCACCCGCCTTAGCTGCAGCTTCGAGCTTGAACGGTATTCCACCCACAGGCCCTATGTAGCCGTCTGGATATATCATTCCGGTCATGAAAACGTCCTTGCGGGGCGTTAGATTCTTTAGGGCACATATCGTCGCTACGGTCATCACACCTCCAGCGGATGGCCCACCAACGATGGGTGCGTTCGCATCTATCTCGTAGTAGAAGTTGTATTTTGTGAAATCCAGACCAA
This sequence comes from Archaeoglobaceae archaeon, assembly GCA_027036775.1. Taxonomy (GTDB): domain Archaea; phylum Halobacteriota; class Archaeoglobi; order Archaeoglobales; family Archaeoglobaceae; genus Archaeoglobus_B. The sequence continues at coordinate 34,852 of JALWDS010000004.1, forward strand.
GAAGGTCGCATGCGGTTAATGCGGATAGCTGAGCTGACCCCTGCATGTCTATCTCCGTGTAAGGGGATGTCGAAACGAAGACCTTCCCTTCACCCGGTTTGACCGTTACGGTGATGTTTATGACCGCTCCCTCAGGCTTCGGTCCGCTTTTAACGGCAACGGCCTTTATGTGAACCGTCGTGGCGTTTGCTGGTATGGTTAAAGCCAGAATCACCGCAAGTGCTATCAGAACCTTCTTCATGCAAACCGTTGGAAATTCAAGTAAAAAAATTTAACTTGAGGTAGATGTTAAAATGTGAAATTGGACGACGTTGTTAAAGGCGGATTGAGTTTGGAGCTTTACAAAGCTTTGAAGGGTTTGTTCGGTAGGAGGGGTGAGAAGGCATTCAGATACCTCGTCGAGGGTAGGGTTAAGAGGTATAGGGACTTCTTCGTGGTCGTTGGAAGGGAGGAGTATATAGTCGATGAAAACTTCTGCACGTGCAGGGACTTTCAGATAAACCTCAGGTTTGAAAAACCGTGTGCACACATAATAGCCGTAGAAGTTGCTAAGAGGTTGAAGCTCTACGATTACGTGGACGCATACTACGTTGACTTCTTAGAGGTGGAAAGATGAGGAGGTTGATTTTGAACTACCTCAAGGAGAACTTGAGAAAGGCAGGTGTTAGGGCTAAGATGTTTTACAGAACCGAACTCGGCTGGTTTGACGTTTTTACGAGGAGGTTCACGTGCGATATATGTTTTCATCCGAATTTGAAGAGATACGAAAAAACGAATTCGATAGTCGTGACTGATTCGAACGAAGTCGTTGGGAAATCCGTATTTACCACACCAGAAAACCTCCACAAGGTTCTGTCGAAATTTACGTCCAAAGACTTCGTGAGCTTCGAGGAATGGACTTCCGATCACTGCGATTCCGATAGAGTATTTTACGAGAAGGTCTTTTCAGTCCTTGAAGGTAGATACGGCAGAACGATAGCTAAAAAGATCGTCGAGGGTTTGCTGTTCCTATACACCGCTGGACATGCGTTTGAAGGTGACAGAGTTCCATACTCCGCTCTATTCCCCTACATGCTCGATCTCGGTCTAATCGTTAAGGAGACCAAGGAGATCGTTAAGCCCAAGAACTTCACCGCATCTCCAACTCTCGACGGTGTAAGAATAGCTAAGGTGGAGCTCTTCGATAGACTTGAAGAGGATAGGATTTACAGAATAGTTAAAGAGCTTGGATTTGAAAAGGCCTTCATAGCAGTCCTCGGACTTTCGGATAGGAGGGGGATGGTTTTAAAGGAGGTTGACGTTGAGTGCGGTTCGAACTTCTACGATGTGATTTCAAAATTGGATGTCGAAAGCATAATGAAGGTTAAAGGAGATCCCTTCCAAGTTCTATGCACGACTCTGTGTTACACCGCACTCTACGAAGACTTGGAGAGGCTTTTTAAGAATTTGATGGATTTGGGTCTGGCCTTCAAATATCCCGTTCACGACGTTTACGGGACCTTTTTGGAGAGGGTTTACAGAACTCCAAAGGAGGTTGCAAGCGTGATTTCGAGCATGAGCTTCTGCGAGATAGACAGGTCTTTCGTTGAGAGGTTCGGCGAGCTTTTAGACATGTTTCACAGACGTTTCAGGGAGGGGGTCGAATACAGAAAGGCCTTCGAGTTGGGAGTCATAGAGAGGTGCGAGGGGGGAATAAGGGTTACCGAGAGGTTCGAAAACTTCGTCAGGGTCAGGTTTGCAAAGCTCATAAGCGAGGTATGCGATAGCTTGGGTATTGCAAAACTTTAAAAGTTCGGAGAAAACTTCGAGCATGGTTGAAGTCAAGCTTTTGAGATACACTCCAGATGGTGTGAAACTCATTGCTGAGAGCTGTAGAGTCAGTGGTATTCCCCCAAACATCCCGGATGAAGAGGTCGTTAGGATGGTTGTCGAGAACGATTACTCAAGCGTTTTGGAGCACATAGTTTTCACGTTCGATATAAGCGGGATAAGCGTCGCAATAAGTAGGGAGCTTTTGGAACACAGAATTGCGAGCCACACCGCGAGATCGACGAGATACCACGACGAAAGGAACTTCGACTACGTGATACCTCCACCGATTAGAAACGATCCCGAAATGGTTGAAATCTTTAAGGAGGCCATGGAGAGTGCGAGAAAGCACTACGAAGAGATATTCGACAGGATGGTCGAAAAGGGATACGGCAAGGAGAAGGCGAGAGAAGTTGCAAGATACGTTTTGCCGATGGCAACTCACACCCACTACGTCTGGACTATAAACGCCCGATCCTTGATAAACTTCCTCGGATTGAGGCTCTGCAAGAGGGCAGCACCTGAAATCAGAGAGCTTGCTCAAAAGATATACGACATTGTCGTGAAGGTGTATCCGGAGATATTCGAAAACGTTGGTTGTAGGGGATACAACTTGGGTTTGTGTCCGGAAAACGAGGCGAGACCTAAGGATTGTCCGTATAGGGATAGGATACCCCTCAAAAAGGATGTGAAGGGTGGTTGGAAAAATTCGTAACGATTTATCACAACATTATTCGTCGAACGTCGAGCAAAACGTTATATAATACCGCCAACATTGTAACGAACGGGGGATGGTATGTCCGATTTTGATCCGATGGAGGCTATGAAGAAGGAGTTTGAGAGCTACATAATCCCGCCAAGCTGGAAGGATAGGGTTTGGGAAATAAACGAATACAGAAAGTTTCACGAGGAAACCGTAAAGGATAAGAAGTCTATAGAGGAGTGGTGGGAGAGGTGGGCGAACGAGCTTCCTTGGTTTAAGAAGTGGGAGAAGGTTTTGGATGACAGCAACCCACCTTTCTACAGATGGTTTGTAGGTGGCGAGACAAATTTGGCCTACCTCTGCACGGACTGGCAGTTAGAGCAGGGGAGGAAGAACAAGGTTGCGATAATTTGGGAAGGAGAGCCTGTTGATGAGAACAACGAACCCAAGGAGGTCAGAAAGCTAACCTATTACGATCTCTACAGGGAATCCAACAGAATCGCCTACATGCTCAGGGAGAAGCTTGGAGTTAAGAAGGGCGAAATCCTGACTTTCTACCTCCCCATGATCCCAGAACTGCCATTGTATATGCTCGCGGTTCAGAGGTTGGGGGCGAAGCACAGCATAGTTTTCAGCGGTTTCAGTGCCGAAGCTCTGGCAATTAGAATCATAGATGCTGGAGCGAGAATAGTCGTTACCGCTGACGGTCTTTACAGGAGGGGGAAGGTTCTCAACCTAAAGGCGATAGTGGATGAGGCGATAAAGATTTGTGAGAGGGAAGGTCACAAGGTTGAGAAGGTTATCGTTGTTAAGAGGATAGGAACGGATATCCCGTGGAACTCTGAAAGGGACGTTTGGCACCACGAGTTGATGTCGGATATACCTAAAAACGTGAAGGTCGAATGCGAGAGGTTGGGTTCCGAAGACTTCAGCTTCATACTCTACACCTCTGGAACTACTGGGAAACCCAAGGGAGTTCAGCACTCCGTAGGGGGTTACGCCGTTCACGTTTACACCACGATGAAACTGATATTCGATATAAAGGATGAGGACATATTCTGGTGCACCGCCGACGTTGGATGGATCACTGGGCACAGCTACGTAGTTTACGGGCCTTTGATGACCGGAGCAACCACGTTGATGTATGAGGGAGCTCCAGATTATCCGGATGTGGACAGATGGGCGTCGATAATAGAGAGATACGGTGTTACGATATTCTACACCGCCCCTACTGCAATAAGAATGTTAATGAGATTCCCAGAGGAGAAATACACCAAACACGACCTCTCGACGCTCAGAATAATAAACAGCGTTGGAGAGCCAATAAATCCAGAGGCTTGGAGATGGTATTACAAGGTTTTCGGGAGAGAAAATGTGGTTTGCACGAGCACATGGTGGATGACCGAAACTGGTGGAATAATAACGGGTCACAGTCCCGGATTTGGGAAGATATACCCTTTGAAACCGGGAACGAACGGATTTCCTTTGCCTGGAATAAAGATGGAGGTTTTCGATGACGAAGGAAATCCCGTAAAGCCCGGTGAGAGAGGATACCTCGTGATATCCACTCCTTGGCCGGGAATGCTAATGACCCTCTTCAAGGACCCGGAGAGATACATACAGGTTTACTTCGAGAAGTATAGGAAGAGGGGATGGCACTTCTACACTGGAGACTTCGCAATGATAGACCACGACGGCTACGTTTGGGTTCTGGGAAGGGCTGACGACGTTCTTAAGATTGCAGGACACAGAATAGGGACAGCTGAAATAGAGTCTGCAATCATAAAGCATCCAGCGGTTGCTGAGGCTGCGTGTGTCGGTAAGAGCGATCCCATAAAGGGTGAGATAGCCATAATCTACGTCGTTTTAAAGAAGGGCTACGAGCCGAGCGAGGAAATGGTGGCGGAGTTGAAGAAGCATTTGAGAGCTACGATAGGTCCAGTTGTTGCTTCTGACGCCTTGATAGCATTCGTCGAAGTCTTACCGAAGACGAGGAGCGGAAAGATCATGAGGAGACTTTTGAGAGCAGTCGCGGAAGGAAAACCGCTTGGAGACGTTACAACACTTGAAAGCGAGGTTGCGGTCGAAGAGGCTAAAAAGGCCTACGAGATTGTGAAGAGGGCTTTGGAGAGAACGTAACCCTTTTATTTTTAACTCCTCTCTCTTCTTCATGGACTGCTTGATCGTAATAGACTTTCAGGAGAGGCTTGCAAGACACATAGAAAACATAGACGAAATCTTGAAGAACTCCGTGAAACTCGTTGAAGCCTTCAAGGTCTTCGGAATTCCAATACTTCTTACGGAGCAAGAAAAACTTGGAGGGACCGTCGAGGAAATCAGGGAAGTTTTAGAAGTTGAACCAATAAAGAAGAAGTCTTTCAGCTGTTTGGGTTCTTTAGATTTTTATAAAGAATTCAAGAAGATCAATCCCAAGAGAGTTGCACTGATAGGCATCGAAACCCACATATGCGTCCTTCAAACGGCGATCGATCTAATTAAGGAGGGCTGTGAGGTTTACGTCGCGATCGACTGCACTGGATCGAGAAGATCGTTCGATAAAGAGATAGCGATTATGAGAATGATGCAGGAGGGTGTCAAGCTCTCCACTGCGGAAAGCCTGATATACGAAATCATGAGAACCGCGGAGTTCGAAAGGTTTAAGGAAATACTCAACATCGTGAAAGGGTGAAAGCTTGAATATTCCCCCCGAACCCGTTCTTCCGATTGCCTTGGGATTGAGCGTAGTTTTGATACTCGTTCTCATCCTTCCCTTCAGAGTCAGATTTGTTGAGGAGAACTTGGAACTTTTCTTTCTCGTGATGGGTGCAATCGCTGTTACGATATCTGGGCTCTGGAGTTACGATCTCGTGTGCGAGGCTTTGAAAGAGCCAGTTTGGTTACCAAACACGCCCATCCCTATAGGCATATTTCAAGTGGTTTTGATATTCGGTCTGATAATTTACAGGTTCAACCGCCAGATTTACGGGGGGATCTCGAAGCTCTTAAACAGATTGGGAATCAAGGCGTTCGTCTTCACAATAATAACTATGCTCGGTTTGATTTCAAGCCTGATATCGGTGATAGTCACCGCTGTGATTTTATCCGAAATCGCGTTGATACTTCCTCTCGATAGGAGAAAGAAGATCGAATTCGTAGTTTTAGCGTGTTTTGCAGTGGGATTGGGTGCATCCCTAACTCCAGTTGGAGAGCCTTTATCGACCATAGTCGTGTCCAAGCTGAAGGGAGAACCCTACCATGCGGGCTTCCTGTTCCTCATCGACCTCTTGGGTGTCTATGTTATCCCGGGCATATTGGCTTTGGCTCTTTACGGGGCTTACAGGGTAAAATCGGTGAAGATTGAAAGTTTGGAGATTCCGGAATACGATGAGACTTTGAGGAGCGTTGTGTTTAGGGCTTTAAGGGTTTACACCTTCGTTTCCGCTTTAATACTGCTGGGTAGAGGTTTGTCCCCTTTGGCGATATGGTTCTTCTCAAAGCTACCTCCAGCCGGACTCTACTGGTTAAACACCATATCCGCAATTTTGGACAACGCAACGCTCGTAGCCGTTGAGATAGAGCCCACGATGAGTTTGGCCCAGATAAAGAGTGCCCTGATAAGTTTGCTTATATCCGGTGGAATGTTGATACCGGGTAACATTCCAAACATAGTGTCCGCTGGAAGGCTGAGGATAAGGATGAACGAGTGGGCTAAAGTGGGGGTGCCCATAGGTGCCGTTATGCTTGCTATTTACTTTGCAATACTCATGACCGAATCTTCGCTACGCTTTTAATCAGAGAATATCAAGCAATGTATGATGACAGTTGCACATGCTGAGTAATGATGAGCCTCCACGGGACTGATCAAACCTTCTCAAGAAGGGCGTAGAAGAAACCTATGGTGTTATGTTTGTGGGGAAAGGCCCTTACCGTTCCCTTCAAAAATCCCTCAGAGTAGTAACCCTTAATTGGAATTAACCTTACGTCTCTCCTTTCCCTCAAAACCCTTTCAACGACATCCTCATCCTCCTCTTTGAACATCGAACACGTGCAGTAGAGAATTCTCCCACTGGGCTTCAACAAATCGATGCCCACGTTGAGAAGTTCGAACTGAAGTTCAGCAAGCTCTCTTATCTTCTCCTCCCTAATCCTCCACCTCAACTCTGGATTTTTCATTAGGGTTCCGTCGGAAGTGCACGGGGCATCCAACATAACCTTGTCCGCGATTCCTTCCCCCAAAACTTCCAAAGCCTTCCTCGCATCCATCCTGTAGATCTTGATTATCTTCACGCCACACCTCTCTATCAGCTCCTCCATCCTCTTGATTCTAAGCTCGTCTATGTCGAAGGCGTGAATTACACCCCTATTCCTCATGAGCTCCGCCATATGAATGGCCTTTCCTCCGGGAGCGGAACACATATCTACAACGGTTTCGTTCGGCTTTGGGTCGAGCAGTATTGAAGCCAAAGCCGATGCCTCCTCTTGAACGACGAACTTACCCTTTCTATACAACTTAGACTTATCGAAATCGTAGGGACCTTCGAACCTTATCACGGTGGGAACTACCTTGCTCAAAGTGACGTTCTTCGCCGTTCTCTTTAAGTGATCCAGAACCTCCTTTACAGTTGCCTTAAGCGTGTTGACCCTAACGCTAATCGTTGGCTCTCTGTTGAGAGATTTGAATAGCTCTTCGGCCTCATCTCCCAAGAGTTCTCTCATCTTCCTTATAAACCACGACGGTAAGAGGTATTGGAACTCCATCCTCTCTATTTCGTCCTTGGGCTCTATCCTGTAATCCGCTATCTTGTCGAAGATTTCGAAGTAGAACATCCCCACGTAGGGATGCGTAACCTTTGATAGAAATTCGGCAACTGCCTTCTTTGTCCTCTCCCTATCGAGATGCTTGACGTATTTCCTTTCGAAAACGAGGAACTCTATAGTCGTTCTCAAAGCTGATCTTAGCCAAGGGTCGAGGATGTTTGGATGAACGCCGACAACATCTCTAATTATCTTGTCTATTATTCCGAGCCTTTTCATCATCTTGTAGTAAACGGCGGTTAGGATTCTATCGACGTGAGTGCCCAGTATCTTATACTTCTCGAAAACCAGCCTCTTAGCGTATTGGGTGGGTTTTATTTCGTCAGCTTTCCTCAAGACTTCGGTCAGTATTACGAAGTCCCTCTCCCCAATCCTATACACTCAACGAGTGAAGGAAATCTGCTATAAATAACCTATTCAAAAATTAGAGGGATTGGAGGTTTTCTATTACCGCGTCGGCAAATTCTTTAGTTCCTACCAACTTCCCACCTATCTGTCTGTGCAAGTCGTAAGTGACGATCTTCTGCTGTATCGTCATCTCCACAGCCTTCTTTATGAGTTCACTTCCCTCCTTCCAACCCAAGAATTCGAACATCAACGCACCGGTTAGTATCATCGCAGTTGGGTTTACCTTATTTTTACCGGCATACTTAGGTGCGGAACCGTGAACGGGCTCAAACACACCCATCCCATCTCCTATGTTGGATCCCGGTGCAATTCCCAAACCTCCTACGAGTCCTGCTGCCATGTCGCTCAGGTAGTCTCCGTTTAGGTTGGGTGTAACTATCACGTCGTATTCCGCCGTCCTCGTCAGCAACTGCTGGAACATGTTGTCCGCAATTCTATCCTTAACCACAATTTTCCCTTCTGGAATCTCTCCGTTGTATTTCTCCCAAAGCTCCTCCTCGGTGATAACGTAATCTCTGAACTCGCTTAAAGCAACTTCGTATCCCCACTCCCTAAAGGCTCCCTCGGTAAACTTCATTATGTTTCCCTTGTGAACGAATGTTACGCTCTTTCTGTTGTTTTCAATAGCGTATCTTATGGCCATTCTAACGATCCTCTTCGTAGCAAACTCACTTATAGGCTTTAAACCAATTCCAGAATCTCTCCTAATCTTAACGCCGAACTCCCTCTCAAGGAAGTCTATTACCTTTAAAGCCTCTTCACTACCGGCCTTCCACTCAATCCCAGCGTAAACGTCTTCAGTGGTCTCTCTGAATATGACCAAATTAACGTTCTCTGGATTCTTTAACGGGCTCGGAACACCTTTCAAGTAATAAACGGGTCTCACGCAAGCGTATAAGTCCAAAATCTGCCTTATAGCGACGTTTAAACTCCTGTATCCTCCTCCAACTGGAGTTGTCAAAGGTCCCTTTAAAGCCACCCTGTATTCCCTTATGTAGTCCAACGTTTCCTTTGGTAGATACTCGCCGTATATCTTGTAAGCCTTCTCTCCAGCGTATATTTCGAACCAAACTATTTCCTTCCCTATTTTCTCCGCCGTAGCGTTTAGAACCCTTATGGCGGATGGAGTTACGTCCACTCCAATACCGTCTCCCTCTATGTAGGGTATTATGGGGTTGTCAGGGACTATCAGTTTTCCGTCCCTATACTCTATCTTTTCACCTTCCTCTGGCGGTTTGACCCTCATGGCTTAAGGCCTAAGGGGGTGTTAAAAAATTATATGCTAACGAAATCGGAGAACACGTCTTCGTAAAATCTCTTTATCATCTTCTTGTCCATTTGAAGGTCTTTGTGTTCTAAAACTGATCTTTCAAGCTTTCTCAAGGCGGAGTGCAGTGCATACTCCGCACCCCATCCTTCACCGGTTGCGAAGAAGTTACCCTTGTCGCTCGTGAGCTTCAACCTCACGTATATCAGAGGTAATCCTCTGTAAAACTCCTTGTGTCTCTTCATGTAAACGAAGAGTATAGCCTCTTCAAAGAACTCCTTGAACCTCTCGAAGAAGTTCTCCAAGTCCCTGTTTATCCTCTCCATCTCAAACTCGTCCAACTCCACATCCTTAAGTATCACCTGATATGTGAACCTCACCGGGGTTACCTGCCTGAGGTAGTATTCGAGTATGTCCTTCTTTATGACTATTCCCTCTGGAAATCCGTCTCTCGTAATCACGACGCTCGATATGTTGTTCTCTATCATCTTGTCTATTATTTGGGGAATTTTTTCTTCCTTTTCCGCGGTTATCACCGGATAGCTCATTATGCTCTCTACTGCTATTGAAAGACTCTTCTCCTTTTCACCGCTGAAATCTCCAGTCCTCGCCTTCTTACGAGGTGCGAAAATTCTATCTACGATGTCCTTTCCAGTAAGTATTCCGACGACCTTGTAGTTCTCATCTATTACGACAACCCTATCGACTCCCTCCCTCCTCATCGTTGCAAGTGCCTTTGCGACTGTGGCTTTTCTCAGTATGGTTATGACCTCCGGGTTCATCACGTCCTTGGCTTTGACTTCGCCGAGCTCGTTCTTTATTGCATTCAAAAAGTCGTCTATATATATAACGCCGTATCTTCCGTTCAACTTTACGATCACGAAGGGCGTCGAATCCTCTACAAACCTCCTCGCAACCTTTTCTGGCGTTATTTCGTTTACGTTCAGTATTCCCGTGCGAATTACGAAGTGCTTGACCTTGGTTTCGTGGGGATTTACCATCACGCAACCTCTAATTAAATCCCTCTCCCTTATGACACCTATTATATCTCCGTCCTCCTCGACGAGTATTGCGCTCCTTCCCTCCCACTTCTCAAGCATCGGAACGACCTTGGAAAGCGTTTCGTTTGCGTTTATGACTTCGTAATCTTCTCTGATCAATTCCTTAAGCTTTTCGACATCCATATTCATGAAAATCAACCCTTGCTATTTATACGTTCTCATACCCGACCTAAAGATTTATATAATGGTTGTGTAGAAAAAGTTAATATAAATTTGGGAGGTGATGCGTGTGGAGTTGCCACTCGCCCCAGTTGAGAGGATATTGAAGAAGGCTGGTGCCCAAAGGGTTAGCGAGTCCGCAAAGGTTGAGATGGTTAAAGCGATAGAGGATATGGCCATCAAAATAGCGAAGAGGGCCTACGAGATTGCAAAGAGTGCTGGTAGGAAGACTGTTAGGGAGGAGGACATCAAGGAGGCAGCTCAGGAGATACTGAAGATTTAATTTCTCTTTTTTTGTTGTGCGTTCTGTTTTTACTCCTTAAGGAGTAACGAGGAGAATTCTGTACGTTCTACCTTCATATTCGACACAGTAACCGCTCAGGTGCCTCATTTTGTTAAATTCTTCGACAGAGATTTTTAACGTAACCCTACCTTCTTTTTTCGCAATCTCAAGAGCTTTTCTGAGCGTCGGTAAGTCTTTCAGCACGTCATCTGCAATGTGTTCAGCGTTGGAGCAGTTTGCAACCTCTACATGCACGTATTTATCCGTGTAATGCCTGTATGCGTAGTATCCCATAACCGCAAAGAATCCGATAACGATACATAGCACGATTATTAGCGGTAACAGTATTTTTTTCATTCTACCACCCCCTTTTCCAAATCTTTAACAACCAACCCCAAAGACGAGATCGTAAACCCTAAAGAATGGAAGAAACTTGAGAATACAATGAGATTTTCGGAAACGAATAAAGAATTTATAAAATTCACTAAGAAGAATAAAAAAGATGCTAAAAAACTATGGTTCCACTTTTTGATTAGAGAATAACCGATGATTAAGCCGATAACTCCGTTGGTCAGTAACCAGCAGTCGGCCTTTATCGATTCAAGACAATGACCGAAGAAGCAGACACATAAATAATCTCGGTTAAAAATCACGACGAGCAGTGAGGATACGAAGTAAAAGATAAGCATGATCGTAAGGGTCCATCTAACTACTTTGGTTGTGCTCATTCTTTTTCTTCATTATATGAAACTTTTTAAATCTTCCTACCTTCAAAATCTACAACCCTAAGATCGACCACATACCTGTAAACCCTTGGAGCAAAGCTACCGCATTCTCTAACCTTCAGAACATCTACAACCATACCGTTCTCTTTGAAAAGCTTTTTAACCCTCTCTGGCAGAATTTTTTCCTCCTCTTCACCAGCAAACGTGTAGTAGTGAACGAAACCTCCCTTCTTTATCTTATCTCTAACCAAGTAAACGAAGTTCTCCGCCGAGTAGGGGGCGGGCATCAAAATCCTGTCAAAAGTTCCCTCAAGCTTCGGAACAACCTCCCTAACATCCCCCTCGTAAACCTTAACGATTCCCTCGACCTTGTTCATCTTGACGTTCCTTCTGAAGTATTCCACCGCCTTGGGATTCAACTCAACCCCCACAACCTCCTTAGGCTTCGCCAACTTCGCTATGACTATCGCGTAAGGCCCAACACCGGCGAACATCACCAAAACCCTCTCCCCCTCTTTAACCATCCTTGCAATTCTCTCCCTCTCGCTCGAAAGCCTTGAAGAGTAATACACTTTCGTGGGATCGACGAGAAAACGGCATCCGAACTCCTTTGCAATGGTTTCAGTTTCACCTCCGTGCAAAACCTCATACCTTGCAACTCTGAACTCACCGCTCACTTCACCGACCTTCCTCAAAATGGTTTTGACGTGTTTATGCTTTGACAAGATAGCCTCAACGATCAAATCCTTGATGTGCAGTAACTCGTCTGGTAAATTAATTATCACGACATCTCCAATTATCTCGAAGCTCCTCACAACCCTTTTCAACTCCTCCTCACTCACCTTACCCCTCAGATACTCCTTCAAGCTCACGTTGAAAGTTCGGCACGTTTATATTAATCGATCGCACATCCCAGAACATGATCAAGATAGACGGAAGTTATGGGGAGGGAGGTGGACAGATTTTGAGGACAGCAATCGCACTCTCATGCGTAACTCAAGAGCCAGTTGAGATATTTAACATACGTGCGAACAGACCCAAACCGGGTTTGGCGATGCAACACCTTAAAGGAATTGAATCCGCAAAGATGATAACGAACGCTGATGTTGAGGGATTGAAGTTGGGCTCTACGAGGGTCGTTTTCAAGCCGAAAAGCTTGAGGGGTGGTGAATTTAAGATAGACATAGGGACTGCGGGTAGCGTTACCCTAATTCTGCAAACTATTTTACTGCCCTCACTCTACGCTGAAAGAGAAAGCAGGTTTGAGATAAGGGGAGGAACTGATGTGAAGTGGTCTCCGAGCGTTGACTACGTCAGGTTCGTCACATTCGAGGCTTTGAAGGACTTGAACGCCAAATTAAATTTGAAGTTGATTGCGAGGGGATATTATCCTGAGGGTGGAGGTAAGATAGTCGTTGAGGTTGAGCCGTCGAAACTTGGGGGTAGGGAGTTTAGAGAGTTGGAATGCGACGTGATTAGGGGCATAAGTCACTGTCAAAACCTTCCAAGTCACGTGGCGGAGAGGCAAAGGAAATCTGCTAAGGAGATTTTAGAGAGCAAGGGATACAAGGTTGACATAGATGTGGAGGTTAGAAAGGGGATTTCAACCGGCTCTGGCATAACCCTCTGGTGCGGTTACAAGGGTAGCGTTTCTCTGGGGGAAAAGGGTAAGAGAGCTGAAATAGTGGGTAGGGAGTGTGCTGAGGGGCTTTTAAAAGAGTTGGAGAGGGATGGGACTTTTGATAAACATTTGGCGGATCAGGTAATGCCCTTTTCAGCGGTAGCCAAGGGGAAAACCGTCTATACGACAACCGAAGTTACGAAGCATCAGATAAGCAACGCCTACGTGATAAACAGTTTCTTCGACAACGTGAGGATTGAGGGTAACAGAATCGAGATCGACGGTGTAGGACTATGAGGGCTTTGATTTCGGTAAGCGACAAAGATGGTCTGGACAAATTTGCAAGAGCTTTAAAGGACTTGGGATTTGAGATATACGCCACGAACGGAACCGCAAGGTTTTTGGAGGAAAGGGGAATTGAAGTCAAGAGATTGTCCGAGATAACGGGATTGAAGGAGAGCGAAAATTTAAAAACCTTACATCCAGAGGTTTTCAGAAGAATTTTCGACAAGTTTTTTGATTTGATGGTTGTAAACTTATACGAGGACAGAATAGACGTCGGAGGAGTTGCATTGATCAGGGCTGGTGTTAAAGCGAACGCCTTGGTAGTTTGTAGAAAAGAGGACTACGATTTCGTTTTAAATGCCATAAAGCACGGGAGGGACGTTAAAAAGATTTTGCACGTTAAAGCTTTGGAGTATTTGATTGAAAACGACAGAAGAATTCTCGAAATGTTAAAGTATTAATTCCTTCTCTTCCTCTTTAAAAGTGAGGGTAGATGGATTGCGTATTTACCCTCCTCACCGAGGGCTATTATCAATCCGTCCTTCTTGAATGCGTTCTCGAGGTTTATCTCGTAGCATCCCGGGGATAGAATTCTAACGATTTCAATTCTTTCTCCTTCCTCCCTCTTCCTCTTTTCTCTTGGAACGTATTCGAACTTGTTGTTCCCGCACTCGCAACCGTTCAAAATCCTCATGTCCCCATCTTCATAGATTTTTCCGCATCTCGTGCATCGGTGTGGCATCTCTACCCCCTTATTAGTGCTTCTATAATATCCTCCCTCTTTTCAAGCGTCTTCAACCTGTTTGCTGGCCCTATAACCATCAACCTTCCACCCTTCTTGCCGAGAAGTTTTCCGAAGAGGCTTGAAGTTTTTTGCGGATAGCTTTCAACCTCTATACCCACGAAGTTCTCGTGATCTATTTCCAACATGGTCATCTCTATCAACTTCGCCTCCTCCTCTGGCGTTAAACCAGATTCGAGAACGACTATCTTACCGGACTTGACCTCATCCAAGATCATCCTAAGCTTTTCCATCGTGCTCATCTTTTCCAGCCTCTCCTTAGATATGAGATTCAGCTTAACCTCCATAACGATCACCCGAACTTCTCGGCTAAAACCCTATAGAACGTGTCCATGTTCAAACCCTTCAGGGCGGAAATGGGAACGACGGTGTGTTGGGGAAAAGCGGATTTTATCCTCGCTGGAGATGCGTTTGGGAGATCTATCTTGTTAGCAACTATTATCAGTGGCAACTTTCTCGCCTCTATGTTCCCCACTATCGTTATGTTAACCTGAGTGAACGGATCTTCGGTAGAGTCCATAACCAGTATCACTCCATCCAAATCGTCCAACCACTTTATAGCCTCTATGACACCTTCCGTAGCCTCCTTGGCCCTTCTTTTGGCCTCTTCCTCACTCAAACCGTATCTCAAGAATTCGTGAAAGTCTATCTTGGTTGCCAAACCGGGCGTGTCAACGATATCGATCGTAATCGTTTTTCCGTTCGCCTCTATCTTTACCCCCTCCCTGAGCTTTGCCCTCCTCGTTTCGTGCGGAACTTCACTTACAGAACCCATGACGTCCCCGACCCAATCCAAAAGAATTCTATTGGCCAAAGTAGTCTTTCCAGCGTTCGGGGGTCCGTATATACCTATTCTAAGTTTGTTTTTCCTTCTGAACAGCTTGAACAGTGAGCTGAAACTCCTTTTAATTTTAAGCACTATGCTCATGCAAACACCTCAAACCTATGAACGTTGAAAAGTTAAAAACCTTACTTCATCTAAAGAAAGTTGTATATATCGAGAGACAATTCCGATCTTAATGAGGAGAGTTAAACTCGTTAACGATGTTGTTGATCTCGTTCCTATACTGCACATGTTCTCCACAACGACCTACAAGAACGTTTACAGTGCCCTACTGGACAACTGGTATACTCTCAGCGAGCTTAGGGAGATGTTTGGGGAGGGTGTTGAGGAGGCTTTAAAAATTCTTAAAAGTGCTGGAATGCTTGAGACGAGATGGAGGATGCCTAAAGACCCAGCTGGAAAACCTGAAAAGGAATACCACGTCAACTACACCCACATAAACGCAAGCTTCTACCTCTCCCTTATAGAGCTCAACAAGGTTTTGGAAGTAATCTTCATGCCCGAAGACGAGTTCGAGGAGTTGGTTAAAAAGGTGATCGACGAGATAAAAGCTGGTAGGACGAGCGTTCAATACATAAGCAAGGACCTGAACATCGAACCCATAGTCGTTAGGGCCATCGCAAAGAGGTCTCTGAAGTTGAACCTCAAGGGAAACATAGTTGAGATTGCAAAGGAGGAGGAAATTTGAGCGTTAAAGAGATACTCGATAAACTCAAGTGGCATCCAGACTACGACTTCGATAGGGTTGTCGTGAGATACATAGATAGACCGAAGGGTTTTTCGGAGATCAGAGGTCACGAGATAGAGAAGGTGAGTTTCAAGTTCATAGAGCTTAAGTCCGGGACCATGATACCTACCCACAGGGTCGTTGAGATTAGATACGGAGACAAAATCGTTTGGAGGAAGAAGCATGCTGAGGAGCAGGTTTAAGAGGGGGATGGACGAACTGGCTTTAAAGCTTACCACTTCGATAGATCACGATAGAAACATATTCTACTACGACATCCTCGTTGACATTGCCCACGTTCTGGGTTTGATGAGAAGGGGATACGTAAGTAAGGAGGAGTGCAGGGAGATTGTTAAAGCTCTTCTCGAGGTTAGGGAGAGAGGATACGACTTCAAGGGTTACGAGGACGTTCATGAAGCTATCGAGAGCGAGGTTACGAAGATAACACCCTACGGAAAGAAGATGCACACCGCAAGGAGTAGGAACGACGAAGTCGCCACTTGTTTGAGGATGTTCTCAAGGGACAAGCTTTTGTCCATAGCCCAAGCGGTTTTGGAGCTTAGATCGGTTTTGATAGAGAAGGCTGAAGAGTATATCGACGTCTTAATGCCCGGTTTCACACACCTACAATACGCACAGCCGACCCGTTTGTCCCACCATCTACTGGCTTATCACGACATGCTCAAGAGGGATTTCGACAGGATCATTTCAGCTTTCGAAAGGGTTAACAAATCTCCATTGGGGGCTTGTGCCTTTGCTGGGACTTCTTTTGATATCGACAGAAACTACACCGCAAGGCTTTTGGGATTTGACGGTGTAATCGAAAATTCAGCGGATGCGGTATCGAGCAGAGACTTTCTCATAGAATCGATATTCGTTTCAACATCCCTGATGCTAACTTTGAGCAGGATTGCTGAGGAGATAGTTCTATGGTCTTCGGAGTTCGACTTCGTAGATTTGCCGGAGGAGTTCGCCTCAACTTCATCCATAATGCCCCAGAAGAAGAATCCGGACGTAGCTGAAATTGTGAGGGCCAAGGCTGGAAAGCTGATAGGACACTTGACGTCTGCAATGACCATCTACAAGGCCCTACCTCTAACCTACAACAGGGACTTTCAGGAGATGAACGACGTCATGTATAGGGCTTTGAGCGAAACAGAACTATCTACGCTCGTTATGGCGAAGATGCTCTCCTCTTTGAATTTTAAGGTTGAAGTCATGGAGTCCAAATCCGACAGGGGTTTTGCGATAGCGAGCGAGATAGCGGACAGGCTTGCTAAGAAGGGGGTTCCCTTTAGAGATGCACACAGGATAGTTGGTAGGGCGATTGCTGAAGGCGATTTAAAGAGAATTAAGGAGATTACAAGGGAGATGGGTTACGATGTCGAAGTCGATTTAAACGTTGACGTTAGGGAAGTTGTAGAGAGTAGAGCCTCTTTGGGTGGAACTTCAAAAGCTGAGGTTTTGAGGATGGTGGAGGATAGGAGGAAGGTTATGGAGGAAGATGCAAAGACCTTAAACGAAAAGATAGATAGGGTTTGCAAAGCTCTGGAGAGCCTTTACGAGGAAGTCGAATCTTTGCTAAAAAGTTAAATTGATCGAATCAACTTGGGTTATGCAGGGTAAGAGGGTGAGGATAAGGGCCAAGGGGAGAATTTTTGAGGGAATAGTCATGCCGTCCTTTACGGACTGCCTCGTTCTAAAGCTTGACAACGGTTACAACGTGGGTTTTAAGGATTACGAAGTCTTGGAGGTCTTGGAGGAAAAGCCAATTGAATTTCCGAAGCCAAAGCTTGAGAAGAGAGAGGATTTGCCGAATGTAATGATAATTTCAACAGGAGGAACGATTGCGAGCAAAGTCGATTACAGAACTGGAGCGGTGACGAGTCAGTTTACTGCTGAGGAGATAGTTGGCGACGTTCCAGAGCTTGCAAAAGTCTGTAACGTGGATGCGAAACTTCTATACAACATCCTAAGCGAAAACATGAAGCCTAAGAACTGGATAGAGTTGGCGAGGGAGGTTTACAAAGCGGTAAAGGACGGCTACGAGGGTGTTATAGTAACGCACGGAACGGACACCATGCATTACACGGCATCAGCTCTCGCCTTCATGCTCTCGACACCGGTTCCAGTCGTCTTCACTGGAGCACAGCGTAGCAGTGATAGGCCTTCGAGCGATTCCGCTATGAACGTTTTCTGTTCAGCGGTTACAGCAACATCGGATTTGGGTGAGGTTGTCGTTGTTATGCACGGAACTACAAGCGACGACTACTGTCTGATACACAGAGGCGTTAAGGTTAGGAAGTGTCACACGTCGAGGAGAGACGCTTTCAGGACGATAAACTACAAACCCCTCGGTAAGGTTCACTATCCGAGCGGTGAGGTGGAACTCGTAGACGAGAGGTTCAAGAGAGGTGAGAGGGAGCTTGAGCTTAGGGATAGACTTGAGGAGAGGTGTGCGTTGATAAAGTTCTATCCCGGGATGAGTCCAGAAATACTCGAGTTCTACTACGAAAAGGGATATAGGGGATTCGTGCTGGAAGGAACGGGATTGGGACACGTTTCGACGGATTGGATTGACACGATAAGGAGGATTTCAGACGACTGCCTGATCGTCATGACCTCCCAGTGCCTTTGGGGGAGGATATGTTGCAGGGTTTACGACACCGGAAGGTATCTTCTTAAAGCGGGGGTTGTAGAGGGGGAGGACATGTTGCCAGAGGTAGCTTTGGTTAAGGTGATGTGGCTACTCGGAAACTACGATTTGGAAACTGCAAAGAGGCTGGTTAGGGTAAATTTGGTTGGAGAGATTACACAATCGACGAGATACGACTTCACCTAACCTTTTTGAACTTAAGCTTGACTACATCTCCCTCTGGAAAGACGTCTTCAAGCATAAGTTTGTAATCCTTTCCGTTTTCGTAAACCTTGGCGAGTATGTGGATGAAGGGGCAGATGTAGGGTTTTATGTTTTCCTCCGTTACTTTCTTAAGGAAATCTACGAGCGTAGGTTTTACGATGACGAAAGATACTTCCATTTCATCTTCTTGTATCTCCAAATCCTCAGAAAGGCCGAGAACTTTGACGAACAACTCTTTTACTTCATCATCGCTCATGTTTTCGTGCAAAATGCCTTTTTCCCTCAAAAATTCCAGCATAGCCTTTGATGTAACCCTGCTAAGAACCATGCCACCGCTACCCATGACCTCCCCAATTCCCTTGTTGATACCGTAGTATAGGGCGGATACAAACACTGGGTTTACGCTTTTCATACCTTCAAGCGTTAAAATGTTCTTATAAAACTTCGGTTTCAATTTCGAACAAAAATAATTCAAAATGATGAATTAAAATTTTTAAATTGTTGAATGTATCCAAATCATGGATGTGCTCGGTTTGATTGGAGTAGGTTTGGGTATAGTTGCACTGCTGTTCTTGCTTTCGGGCATTAGGATAGTTAAGGAATACGAGAGGGGTGTGATATTCAGATTGGGTAGGCTTGTGGGAGCGAGGGGTCCGGGAATTTTCTACGTCATCCCCATAGTCGAGTCCATGGTTGTCGTTGATTTGAGGACCGTAACCTACGACGTTCCAACTCAAGAGGTCGTTACCAAGGATAACGTTACCGTGAGGGTCAATGCTGTCGTTTATTACAGAGTGGTCGATCCCGAAAAGGCAGTGACAGAGGTTATGGATTACAGATTCGCCACAGCTCAGATAGCTCAAACCACGTTGAGGAGCGTGATCGGTCAGACTGAATTGGACGAACTTCTATCCGAGAGGGAGAAGATAAACGTGAAGTTACAGCAGATAATCGACGAGGCAACAAACCCGTGGGGTATCAAGGTTACCGCTGTTGAGATAAAGGATGTAGAACTGCCGGAGGAGATGAGGAGAATTATGGCAATGCAGGCTGAAGCGGAAAGGGAGAGGAGGGCGAAGATAATCAGAGCGGATGGGGAGCTTCAAGCTTCGAAGAAGTTGCTCGAAGCTTCTAAGGTTTTGGAACAGAGCAAGGTTGCGATGATGCTCAGAATTCTGCAAACTCTGAACGAAGTTGCGTCCGAACAGGCCAACACGATAGTGTTCCCGCTTCCGATCGAAATCCTGGAATACTTCAAGAGAAGAGATTGAATTTATATCTCTCCAAAAATCCTCTCAATCAACCACTTCGAATCGAACTTGACCAAATCGTCGTAACCTTGTCCAGTTCCCAAAAACAGAACGGGCTTACCCGTTACGTAGCTTATAGATATCGCGGTTCCACCCTTAGGGTCTGCATCTATCTTGGTCAAAATCGTTCCGTCAATTCCTACCGCTTCGTTAAACATCCTCGCCCTTTCAACCGCATCGTTTCCCGCTATGCTCTCGTCAACGAATATCGTTAAATCGGGTTTGGTAACCCTCTTTATCTTCGCAAGCTGATCTATCAAGTTCTTCTTCGTGTGCATCCTTCCAGCCGTGTCTGCTAAAACCACATCTATCCCCTTGCTCTCGGCGTGCTTTATCGCATCGTAAATGACCGCACAGGGATCCGCACCTTGCCTGTGTTTTATAACCTTAACTCCCAAACGCCTGCCGTGCTCTTCCAACTGCTCTATGGCACCAGCCCTAAATGTATCGCCAGCAGCCAAAACCACCGAATAACCGAAATCCATCAACCTCTTAGCCACCTTGGCTATCGTAGTGGTTTTTCCGGTTCCGTTGACTCCGACGAAGACTACGTTTAGAGGTCTCTTCTCCTTCAACCTGCTTTCAACGAACTCGTCGAAGTCGAAACGGTTTCTGTCAAGTATGTCCAAAATGACGAGCTTCAACTCGTTTATGACTATATCCGAAAGCCTTTCACCTATCTTCCTCCTCCTACCAACCAACCTCTCCTTCAACCGCCTCGAAATTTCTTCAACGACCTCCAAAGCGACATCGCTCTCAAGAAGTATAATCTCCAAATCCTCCAGAATATCGTCTACGCTCTTCTCGTCGATTACGATCTCTCTCTCTTTAATCAGAGTCACTATCTTGTCCTTGAATCCTACCTTCTTGGGTTTCTCCTCTTTTTCACTTTCCTTAACTTCAACCCTCCTCTGCTCTACCTTCTCTTCCTTTTTAACAACTTCTTTAGCTTCGGCTACCTCCTCTTTAACCTCCCTCCTAAACTTCTCGTCTATCTTCTTTTTAAAAGCCGAAAGCTTCTCCTTGAGGGATTTAAACATCACTTCTCCTCCTTCTTTGCTTCTTTCAAGAGTTCCTCCTGAATTTGCCTTGCCCTTTCTACGATCTGCTGTAAAGCTTGCTCAAGAGTTGTGACGTTCTGCTGAATTGTCTCCCTCTTCTTCTTGAGGAAATCTATGGCCTCTTTTACCTCCTTTTCAACAACCACACCAGCCCCAACATCGACGAGCATTTTTTTAGCGTTTTTAACGTCAACGTAGGCGAAAACGCCACCGCCCAAGTTCATCAAAGCCTCGACACCCTCATCCAAAGAGTCGAAGTATTCCAAACTCTCGATCGTTTTCTCGAGCTGAGAATCGACTATCTCAAGCTCGAAAATCTTCCTCTGAATGGCCTCAGCTTCGCTTTGAAGCTGTTGAAGCATGATAACTCTCTCATCAACTTTCTCCTTCTCCAAAACTACCACCTCAAATAGCCCTAATCGACTTGACCTTTATCAAGTTTCTCTTAACCTTGTGGTTGCTACCCAATAGGGAGTAAACCTTCTCGAGTGCAAACCTCTCGTTGTGAGCTTCAACGACCTTCCTAAACTTCTGCCAAACCATTCCGTTCCTAAACACACCCTCAACCTCGAACTTCATAACATCACCTCCTTAAGGGAAGAGGGCCTCCTCTATCAAACCCAACTCGAACCCAGTCGTGTCCTTTCCTGCCACGTATCCCTTCGAGTTTGCAACCAATCCCGTTCCAACAAGTTCGACTCCGAAGTTAACCGTTCCCGTTCCAACGTCAACTTTCATAACATCCTCGACCTTCCTTATCTCCCACTCGCTTGCGTTTGGATTTAAAAGACCTCCCCTGTTAGTTACGACTGCGGACATTCCAACGGTTTTAACTCCCCCTATTGTTCCCCTTGCGGTTTCAACATCCAAGAAGTCCCTTACGGATTCCTCTATGTTCTCATCGACCTCTGGATGGATTATAGCACCTCTGTCGTTCAAGCAAACAACGTTACCCAAGCATGTCACGTTAGACTCAACGGTCTTCACTTCCGCTATCTTCTCTATTCTTTCGAGTTCCCTTCTGGAAATCTGAGAATTTACGAGGACACCTTTCGAATTTGCACACACCAAAGCTCCGACCAACTCCGAACCCATTACGGTCGTGACGACAACATCTACGTCCAACTCCTCCTTCAAGCTCTCCACTACCCCTCTTTCGTTCACTCCAACTATTGCAAACTCTTCTGTAGCCCTCACGTATAGTCCTATTAGGGGAACTCCCTTGATTGCGAGTAGTTTCGGCATGTCACTCCTTCTTTTCCTCTCCGGTGTAGAGTTCAGCCTCTACTATTCCGTCATCGAACTTCACCGCCCTTATCCTTATCTTCGAAGGTGGCTTTTGTATCCCCCTCTCCCAAACCTTCAGGTTTATGCTCGGATCTATCTTAACCTTATCCTCATCGACCTTCATGTGTCTGCTGAGGAATCTCCTTATGTATCTCATGGCCTTTACCGCTCTAAGCCATCTCGGATACCTCTTGAGCTTGTGCTTCAGCCTTATCGAATATATCCTCTCAACCTCCACCTTCGCCATGGTCCCACCCGAAAGCTCATTTTTCCGAAACATTTTTATTTTTCTCCATCTTAACACCTCCTTAGAGGGTTGCCTGACCCAGCCCGATGACACCAACCGACCCCGTGAAGCCATCGCAAGGTGAAGTGGGGAGTTCCCTGCGGGAACCTTCCCGCCAAAGCGGGAAGAGGAGGTCAGACCTTCAACTTCTTATGCCTCCAATTCCTCTGCTTCGGACTCCTCGTAAACCTCCTGTTCGTCTTCAATATGACCCAGAGTGGAGGTCTCCTGTTTGCTTTTAAAAACTTCGCCAACCTCCTTTTAACCCCCACCGTCTTCTTCCCCATATCCATCACTTCCTTACGATTCTCGTCTCCCTTTTCCTTGAGGCTATCTGCCTTAATATAGATTTCAAAACATCGTCGCTTATCTTCTGCTTAATTCTACCGCTTTGAGCCAATAAAATCAACTGATTTTCAACCGCTTCAGCAATATCTGGATGAGCGAGCTTGAGCCTCGCCAACCTTTCCCTCGCCTCTGGCTCAAGTATCTGCCTTAGAATTGCCTTCTTCTGCATCTCTATCTGCTGTTTCATCTGTTCCCTCTGCATCTCCTCCTCTTTCATTCTCTGAAGTTCCATCAGCTTTCTCCTTCTGATCTCCTCGAGCTCCCTCTCGTCCATAAAATCACCTCAATACTTCGCCAACTCTGGAATCTGCTGAACGAGTTCCCTCTTAATTTCGGTTGCGATTTTATCCAAGAACGACCTTCCCTTCGGCGTTACCACTCTACCTTCCTTTGTCTTAGTAACGAACCCCGCCTTTTCGAGCTGTTGCAGAGCCTTCCTTATTATAGAACCGCTTCCCTTTCTGAACTTCTCAGGTTTAACACCTCTGTTCTTCCTCCCACCGTAAGCGGTTCTCAACCTTTCTATTCCCACAGGTCCGTTTATGTAGACCTTTCTGAATATCGAAGCAACCCTTATCCACCACCAATCTTCCTGCTCTGGAGCCCTCTCTTTATGAACTCCTGTTTTGACGAACTTCGCCCACTCCGGTGGTGTGAACTCCGGCATCTCCTTCAGCCTTTCGGCAACCCTCTGAATAAGCATATCCGCTGGGACGTCATACACAGTCGCCATAACCTCACCTCTCGAAAGTTAAAACAAATCCTCTAACGTCCACGAGCCTACCCTTAACGTGCTTTGCAATCTCCTTAGCCAACTCCCTCCTATCTCTACCCTTCATCGTGATTACCCTGAAGTTTCTGAGCATCCTCACCTTAACCTTTCCGTGCTTTTCGAGTGCCTGATTTATCTCCTTAATCACACCTTCGTTTATTCCCCTCTTACCAACGTTTATCGTGATCATGAAGCTTAAGTTCTTGGGCTTGTTAAAAAATTTTGTCATGAAACCTCTTCACCCAGTAAACATTTCTGGTAAATTTGACCAGCGATAGAGCACATTTGAGTAGGGCTACTATGACAATGGTCCTTCCTTGAATTGGATTTAGCAGTCCAACGATTATAGCCAAGGCAAAGAGATACGTAGCCACTACAAACAACCTTGTCGGACCTGTTACGTCTATAGGTTCGATCAAGTTATTTTGAACATCTTTATATATTTTCGCTAATTTTACAGTATAGAGGGAGATCGGTAAGTATAAAAGCACAGCACCGTTCGTTGCGCTGTTGAGTATGTTTATAGGAACGTTGTTGCAAAGGTAATCGGAGAAAGGTAGTATTGCCATCGTTCCCAATATCAGCGGTATCATTCGACAGGAACGGTTGTCTCCCAAACTCAACCCAGTTTTAGCTAAAATAATGAGCAGACCTACATTGTATATGTAAAGTATGAACGCCATTGTAAGTGTGAGGATAGCTTTAACGTAAAATGGTGCAGGTATTATACCGGGCAACAATCTGCAACCGAAAAATATCTTTAAAGTTAGTATTATCATAGTGACAATCAAGACGAGTATGAACGATCCGATACGATTCGATAGAGCGTATTTTGCATCTTCCTTGGTTGTAAGCAGATAGTTCACGAAAGCGATAGGTAATGTAGCTATGGATAATGTAGATACAAGCAGGGTAACAGCGTGCTCCAAGCTCATTATTCAATCCCTCTGAATAACAGTTCATTATATAATTTACGCTACGAATCAAAAGTTTATAGAGCTACCAACTCCCACTATTCTACACTTCCCTCCAAGCTTGGACTTCAGAATGAACTCGTTTTTCAATCCTGTGCAGTGGCACGGGGCTATAAGATCGATCTTACTCTCAAGCCATTCAATCGTTTCAATAATCTCCCTTTCGCCCATCGAAACAAGGTGGGTTCCTCCCACAACCAATTTAACCTCGTCACCCACAACCTCTTCGGCATACTCTATCGTGTTCCTCAAACCAGCGTGACAACAGCCGAGTATCAAGGCCAAACCCCTCTCGGTTTTTAAAACCAAGCTCTGATCGTCCCTAATCTCATCCCTCTCCTTAACTCCGTTTCTAACTATATACGAATCGGATAACAGGGCTGGCTTGTGCTTCCTTGGAACGTATCCCAAGGCTATCACTCCCTTGCAAACCTCAACGGGATCCTCGTGCTCAATCACCTCCGCGTAGTATTCTATCCGCTCCCTTCGAAACGGAATTCCCACGTATTCGCCCTTGTAAAATCTCGGCAGAAACGCATCTGGATGTGCGTAAACCTTCAAGTCGAAAGCTCTAACGAATTTCAAAATACCTCCAGTGTGATCGTAGTGGCCGTGACTCAAAACGATCTTCTCTGGCTTTTTCTCTTTCAAAATCAGCATATTTTCAAACGCCACACCCGTTTGCCCCGTATCGAACAGAATTGTCTCTTTACCCTTTATCAACGCTGAAAAACCCCATTCCGCTTTCAAACCCTGAGGTCTCAAATTGACAACCTTGTTGTCCGACAGGATCACCACATCCATATCTCGGGTTTTCCCTCGCTTATTAAACTGTCGGACAAATCTAAAAATCGCCTGCCACATCTTAAGCTTATGCGTGTCACACTCCTCGGAACTGGTGATTCGACGGGAACACCGATAATCGGTTGCCACTGCAAGACGTGTGAAGATGCGAGGAGGAAGGGATGGGAGAGGAAGAGGTTCTCGGTGATGATCCAGAACGAAGGTAAAACTTTGCTCATAGACACATCACCTGACATGAGGAGACAGCTCTTGGATTGCAACGTAGATAGGGTAGATGCGGTAATATGGACCCACTGTCACTTCGATCATTTCGGAGGATTCGGAAACTTCTACAGAGTTCAGAGCGACGTCAAGGTTTACACAACACCAAAAATTCACGAAGACATCGGAAAGTTCATGAGCTTTATGGAGTATAGGCCAATAGAGGTCGAATGCTACGAACCGTTTGAGATAGTTGGTCTCAAGGTGACGTTGTTTGATGTGAATCATCCCCCAGTTGATGCGGTCGGTGTCAAGGTGGAGTGGGACGGATACAAGGTCGTGATAAGCGGAGACACGAATGCGGACATTCCCAAAAGGAGTTTGGAAGAGATGGAAGAGCCTGACTTGTTTATAGTCGAAGCTTTGGCTCCAAGAGGTAGGTTTAAGAAGCACATGAACGCTGAAGAGGCCTTATCTTTGGCGAAGAAGTTGAGGGCAAGGAAAACCGTCTTAACACACGTCGGACACTTCTTCCCTCCCCACGAAGTAGCGGTAAAGAGATGGCCGATAGGACACGACTACCAAACGTTCGAGTTTAAGGAGGTCAAGCTGACAAAGTTTTTTGAACGATAGACTACGTGCGTCATGGACGTAGCTATGAAAATTATGAATAAAGCTATAGAACTCGCCGACCCATACAAGGCTGTTCTTAAATCTGTTGAGGTTAACGAAGATGTTGTGATCTGCGGAAAGAGGTTTAAGGCGAATAGGGTTTACGTCGTGGGTTTCGGCAAAGCTGTCTGTCCCATGGCAAAAGCGATAGAAGATTTGATGCTCGACAGGATAGTTGATGGAGTTGTTGTGACCAAATACGGCTATTCTTTACCTTTGAGGAAGATAGAGGTCTTGGAAGGTGGACATCCAATTCCAGACGAGAACTCCCTAAAGTCCGCCCTAAAAATAGTCGAAATTGCAAAAAAAGTTGGAGAAGACGATCTACTGATAGTTTTGATATCAGGTGGAGGGAGTGCCCTCTTTACACTGCCCGAAGATGGTATCAGTTTGGAAGACAAGATAAAAACGAACGAGCTACTCTTAAGCTGTGGAGCCAAGATACACGAGATAAACGCCGTCAGAAAACACATATCCAAGGTCAAGGGTGGGAAGTTTGCCAAGATGGTTAGAGGGACTACCGTTTCTCTTATAGTCTCCGACGTCGTGGGTGACAACTTGGAGGTCATTGCATCTGGCCCAACCGTCAAAGACCCAACGACGTTCGAACACGCATACAGGGTTTTGAAACTGCACGACATATGGGACAAAGTTCCAGAAAGCGTTAGAAGGCACATAGAGCTTGGAATGAAGGGACTGAAGGAGGAGACCTTGAAGAAGGATTTACCGAACGTTCACAACTTTCTGATAGCGAGTAACAGAATAGTTTGCGAGGGATTGGAGAGATTTTGCAGGAGTTTGGGTTACAACGCCCACATACTTACCACAACGCTTGAAGGTGAGGCTAAGGAAGTTGCGAACGCCTTGGGTTCCATAATTCAGGAGGTTTGCAGGTTCAACAGACCCTTCAAGAAACCCTGCGTTCTTATAGCTGGAGGTGAGATGACGGTAACCCTAAACTCTCACGGGAAAGGTGGACCAAACCAGGAGTTCGCCTTGAGCGTAACGAAGAAGATATCGGGTTTGAACGTCGTTGTTCTGGCCTTTGACAGCGACGGAACTGATGGACCAACGGATTCAGCTGGTGGAATCGTTGACGGAAAGACCTTGGAAGTATTGGTGGAGAGGGGAATAGACGTCGATGAATGCTTGAAGAATCACGACTCATACAACGCTTTGAAGGTTGCGAACGCTTTGATCTTCACGGGTCCGACGAGAACGAACGTCAACTCTTTCGTTATAGCAATAGTTCCGCAAGATATTTAAGTTTGAAACGGATTCTGTTCATGGCCTGTTGCAACGTCGATCCGAACAGGATGATGGAGAGGATACTCGAAAGGTTCGTGGAAAACGGTTTCAGTATAAAGCTCGATGCTCTCATAACGTTCGTTAAGAGGTGTGTCGAGGAGTTTGGGGAGATAAACCTCGACGATGTCGATAACCTGTGCAACTTCGTAGATAAAAAGTTTGGAGTTAGGAAGATAGAGGTTAAGCATGTAGAGAGCTACTTCAGCCCTTGATCTTTTCGATAACCCTGACGTATTCTATTCTGGTGTGGGGATAGTTGCCACTCTCGTCCTTCTCCAAAGCTTTCACCATGTCCCATATGGTTAAAAGTGCCACGCTCACACCCGTCAGAGCCTCCATCTCGACTCCCGTCTTTCCTACGGATTTGACGGTGCATACTACTTTAACACCTTCATCGGCGATCTCGAAATCTAAGGATACGGAAGTGATGGGGATCGGATGACACATCGGTATGAGTTCTGGTGTCTTCTTCACGGCCAAGATTCCCGCGACGTTTGACACATTCAAAACGTCTCCCTTGGGAGTTCTGTTTTCCCTTATGGCTTTAACGGTCTCCCTCCTCAATCTTATAAAGCCTTCCGCCTTTGCAACCCTAACGACCTCCCTCTTTTCGGTTACGTCAACCATTCGCATGTAGAATTCTATGCATTTAGTAAAGTTTATCGTCTCCCAACTTCAAGTCTGGGGATGAAGCTCTTCGCCTACGGAACACTGCTCGACTTGGAGAAGGCGAGTAAGATACTCAAGAAGGCTGTAAAAACAGCGAGAAAAGCCTTCTTACCAAATTACAGGATCGCTTTCAACGTTCCCTCTCCATACGGGACCGGTAACCCCAACATAGAGGAGGACGGGGATGGAGTTTGGGGTGTGGTTTACGATGTCGATGAGAAAACCATCCGACTTCTCGATAGGGTCTCTCCAAGATACGTAAGGATAGAAGTCGAAGTGATCGTTGACGGAAAACCCGTAAGGGCCGTAACATACGTGGGGAAAGTTAAAGGGAACGTTAAACCCGACAGGTCCTGCGTGGAAAGGGTGATAAGAGGTGCAAAAGCTCACGGTTTGCCAGAGGAATACGTAAAGGGTTTGGAGGTGTTTCTGTATGAAGGAAACGGGTGAAGGCGTAACCTTAAATTTGGAGGTAAAGCCCTCTTCGAAGGAGAGAAAGCTGGAGTTCGACGAGTTGAAGAAGGTTTTGAAGGTCAGCGTTAAGAGTCCACCGATAAAGGGTAAGGCTAACAGAGAACTTTTGGAGGTCCTAAGAAAAACCTTTAAAAGGGACGTTGAGATTTTGAGGGGTGAAAGATCGACCAAAAAGGTCGTGCTGATCAGAGGTGCCAAGATGGAAGAAGTTTTGTCGATTTTGAAATCCACCAAAAGCGTAAAATAAGTTGAGTTGAAAGTTTAAACGATGGAATACATATTCGAGGATGTCGTCGTAAAACCGAGCAACGCCCCGAAGTTCATTTTGGACGGGAAGGAGATAGACATATGGAGTGAAGAGTTCGTAAACTACCATTCGAAGAGCATAGTCGATTACGTTAGGGAGTCCATACTCAGATACGAAAAGGAAGGTTTGGACCCGTTTCCCGAGATAGTCGGTAAGGGTGTGGAAAAGGAGATGGTTAAAAACGCCTTGATGAGTGGAAGCAACATACTCTTCAGGGGTAGGAAGGGTTACGGTAAAACGACCTTCAGCAAGGCGATAGCCAAGCTTTTACCTGAGAAACTGTTGGCTGTAAAGGGTTGCAAGATCGGATGCGATCCAACACATCCAAGCTGTTTCTCCTGCAAGAAAAAACTGCTCGAAGACGACGTGGTGGAGCTTACGTGGATGCCGAGGAAGTGGATAAGGATAGCAGGTGATCCGATGATGACCACCCGACAGCTTATAGGCGGTATAAGCATTCAGAAGATAAGGGAGGGTTACGACTTGGATCATCCCGAGGTTTTCACACCGGGAAAGGTTTTGAAAGCTCACAGAGGTATAGCCTACTTCGACGAGCTTGGAGCTATTCCCTCAGCTCTTCAAACCCTCCTTCACGAGCTACTTGAGGAGAAGCAGATAACCACTCCAGAGGGAGACATAATTCCGATGAAGATAGATACGATAGTCATAGCTTCAACCAATCCAGCAAACTACAAGGGTGTTGCGGATATAAAGGAACCCCTACTGGATAGAATGGAGGAGATACCAATAGGACCTCCAGAAACGCTTGAAGAGGAGATAGAGATCGGTTTGAGGAACATGAGTTTAAAGGAGGGGGCGATTCTACCAGAATGGCACCTCAGAATCCTTGCGAGGATCGTGAGGTTGGCGAGGTGTAAGGAGTGCAAGGTGTCAAGCGTAATCGAACTTGAGCCGTCGTGCAGAGCGACCATAAAACTCTTCGATCATTTGAGAGCCTCAGCAACTCGTAAGGGAAGGGAGTGTGCTATGCTTTTAGACTACGGAGAGAACTACGAGATAGTAAAGCTGGCTCTGAGGAGTAGGATAGAGGTTGAATACGAGGACGAGATTTCCAAGGACGACGTAATCGTTAAACTGACGGAGGAAGCCATAAACAGAACCTGCAGTGAAATATACAACAGAATTCCAAGGGACGAATTCAAAGGATTGATGAACGACTTGGCAGAGTTCTGCTTCGAACCCGTTGAAGTTGAGAGGGTTGACGGTTTTGAGGACTTCGAGTATCTATACAGGACGCTCCTGCTCATAGCCAAGGATAGGGCGGAGATGAGATCCGCATTTGAAATCCTCCTCGAATCTATAAAGAGGTGCACTGGTCTGATAGAGAAGGTCGGGTTCGGTAGGTATGTCTATGCCGGATACGAAACCTGAGTGTAGGTGTTGTGGAAGTAAATCCAAGGAGATAGACGAAAATCTTGCAAGGGATTTACTATACTCTTTGTTCAATCCCTATCACAGAGAGAAGGGAAACGTTAACCCCTACGAATTCATAAAGGAGCATTTGAAGAACGAAGAGTTGAAGCAGTTCTTCGAGAACTTCTCCTTCATGTTTAACGACATGGTTAGGGGATACAAATACATAAGCAGGTTTTGGAGCGAGAAGATCGAAGATTACGTTGAAGCAAAGAGGAAGGCTTGGGAAGACATAAAGAGGATGCTGAAGAGTGGAGATTTAAAGAGGGAGGATTTGAGTGCGAGTGAACTTGTGAACTACTTCTACGAGGAGATACTTGAGGATTTGAAGAGGGAGGGATACGTGGAGGAGACTTTCTTCGGATACAGATACACGAGAGAGGCGGAAAGGGCTTTGAGTAAAAAAATCTTCCAGCTTTCTCTCCAAAACCTTAAAGGGGAAGATTTCGGTGAGCACGAGACCGAAAAGATCGGGGTTTCGAGTTTTTTGAGGGAAGAGGTTGTGGACTACGACGAATTCAAACACAGCTTTGATTCAATAGACATTCAAGAAAGCCTAACGAGGTGTGCCTTGAGAGACCCATCATTGAATTTCGACGAGAGAGATCTGGTTGCGAGGGAGAGTAGACACATGGAGAGGTGCGTTTACGTTCTGCTCATTGACGTGAGCGATTCGATGAGAGGGAGGAAGATAGTTGGAGCTATAGAGTCCGCTTTAGCTTTGAGGAAGGTTATTAGGAAAGCGGACATGGACGAACTGCACATCATCGCATTCAACCACGAGGTTAGAAAGATTAAGGAGGGTGAAATACTGAACCTGAGAACGAGAGGAAGAACCGATATAGGTTTGGCTCTGAAGAGGGCGAGAGAGATAATAAAAAAGAGGAGGGGAAGTGGAGTCGTTTTTCTAATCACCGACGGAGAGCCCACTTCAAGCTACGATCCATACCTAACACCATCCATGTGTGCAATTAAAGAGGCGGAAAGGCTTAGAAAGGTGGATGCAAATTTGACTATAATAACATTAAGCCCAGAGAAGAGGTTTTTAGCTCTCTGCGACAGAATTGCAAAGGCTGTTAAGAAGTCGAACTTGGTATACGTCGAGAACCCCCTCAACCTGAAGAGGTTCTTCGTGAGGAGTTACATGAGTAGACTGAGGTTCTAAATTCTAAACCCCGTTATCAGATCGGGCTTAATCACACCCTTAGTGATCTTAGGGACTTCGCCGACGAATCCTACGTAGTCTCCCTTCACGATCACAGCTCCAAGAACGTATCTCTTAGCTCTACTCCAAAATTCTCTCAAAACCCTTTCAATGTCCTCTCTATCGAAGTTCTCCTTTATCTCGTTGCACAGGGATGTGGCGAAAGCGTCCGCGATACAAGCATCTTTCGCAAATATCGTGCACGCGTCTGCGAATCCGAAGCTTAAGGAGTGACCTACCGTTCCGCTCGAAGTGCATATCGCATAAAATCCTTTGCGATCGACTTCGAAACAGACGCTGTGCTTTAACGTGTAAACGCCAACGGTGATAGGCCTATCGAGATGCATGGCTACGTCACCACCGTTGTCAACGACCACGAAACTTGCACCACTCTCAACGGCCTTTTCTACTGCGTATTGGGCAATTACACCAGCTACGGAAGCCATTGGACCTACGTTGGCCAGCTTAGATGCTCTACACATCCTACCAACTATGAAACCCTCGCAGTCGTAGGGCTCTAAGGTTACTTGAAACAGGGGATCCTCTCTAATCTTTCTTTCGATTGCCCTCCTCGCTTCGAGTATAGCTTTAACCACCACATCGTAATACCTCTCCTCCTCGAGAAGTATCGTTACGACCGTCTCTTTGTGCTTGAACTTGAACCTCCGCACGCTTAAACTGCATTTACGAGATAGATAAATTTAATTTCGAACGAGACTACACCGTTAAATGATACCCAAGGACCATCCGAGATACGAATCGTTGGTTCTCAGGGAAAGGATAGTTGAAGGATACGAGAAAGGATTAACTGCCCTTCAGGGATTGATAGCCCACGGAAGGGGAGAAACCTTCGACTACATTTTGGGTGAGAGATCGCACGACTTTGCCTTAGAGGCTGAGAGAGTTGCTGTAGCACTGATGTTGATATCGAAAAGGCCGGTGATATCTGTAAACGGAAACACTGCGGTTTTGGTTCCTAAGGAATTGGTAAAGCTATCTAAAATTCTGAACGCACCTCTTGAAGTCAACATATTTCACTTTTCGATTGAGAGGGTTGAAAGGATAAGGTCATACCTCGAAAAGTTCGGTGCGATAGTTTATGCCAACTGCGATGCGGAGTTGAAGGGAATCAAGCACGGAAGGAGGATAGTGGATAGAAGAGGGATATACGTTGCAGACACCGTTTTAGTTCCGTTGGAGGATGGTGACAGATGTGAGATTTTAAAAAGGCACGGAAAGAGGGTTATTGCAATAGATTTAAATCCCCTTTCGAGAACCGCAATGAAGGCGGACGTGACTATCGTAGATAACGTCGTTAGGGCTATTCCAAACATGATAGAATTTGCGAAGGATTTGAAGGGTAAGAGCAGGGATGAGCTTTTGCAACTCGTCGAATCGTTCGACAACAGGAGAATTTTGGCTGAGGCTATAAAGGCTGTGAGGGATAACCTTACTAAAATTGCCGAGGGGATTTTGAATGAAGGTTAGGGTTCAACTCTTTGCAACCCTTAGAAGGTTTGGGAGGGAGTTCGAGGTTGAGGGTAGGAGTTTGGAGGAGGTTTTAAAAAGGCTTGCGGAGAAACTTGGGGAGGAGTTCTACAGGGAGGTTTTCGATGAGGAAGGAAAAATAAGGGACGACAGAATCATCACCGTGGACGGAAGGAACATCAAGGATGAAAAGCCGAGAATTAGGGAGGGGAGCGTCGTAGCGATATTTCCACCCATAGCTGGTGGTTAGCAGAGGGGACAGAACTCCCACTTTCCATCCCTTTCAACGATCTTCAGAATTTTAACTCCGTGTTTCTCGCAAACCTTTGAAGTTACGACCAACCTCCCCTTCTGAGGTAGCGGAAGGGAGAATTTGCACCTCGGATAGTTCGAGCATCCTACGAATCTCTTTCTCGCCCTCTTTACAATTAAGGTTCCACCGCATTCTGGACAAACGCCTATGGCGTTTTTCTCTATCTCCTCTTCTCTGTCCTTCTCTATTCCGTCTCTTATCATTTCGCCAAGCTTTTCCCTGTCAACGTCCTTCAAAACCCTACTCAGAAAAACAACGGATTCCTTCAGAACGACCTTTTCATCCATCTTTCCTTCCGCTATTGCCATCATGTCCCTTTCAAGCTTTGCGGTCATATCTGGTAGAGTTATAACTTCCGCAAAACTCTTCAAAGCGTTTACAACTGCGAAGGCCAAGTTTGTGGGTCTTATCGGATTTCCGTATATGTATCTCCTCTCGTAAAGCTTCCTTATTATCTCGTGTCTCGTTGACTTGGTCCCCAACCCCAAGTTCTCCATGACCTTTATCAGAGTTCCAGTCGTGAACCTTGAAGGCGGTTTCGTCTTTTCCCTCTTCACAATTTTCTCCTCAACCTTCAAAACCTCTCCGACCTTGAAGTCTGGTAATCTGTTCTCTTCGAACTTCGAATAGTCGTAGATAAATCTCCATCCCGGAAACAGAAGGACTTTACCAATCGCCTTAAATCCGTGCTCGAACTCTACCCTCTTCACCTCCCACCTCGCCTTCGGCGATAGCGTGGCGAGAAATCTCTTTACTATGAGCTCGTATACGATCCACTCGTCCCTGCTTAAATTTTCTCTATTGGCCACAGCCGTTGGGTGAATGGGTGGATGATCTTTGGTCTCCTTCTTACCTCTTGAAGGCTCTATACCGTGTTTCAAAACGAATTTGGCAAATTCTCTGAACTCGCTGTTTAGAAACATCTCGACCAACCTCTTGAGGTCGATCGTTTTAGGATATACCGTGTTGTCAGTTCTCGGATAGGATACGTAACCTTCCATGTAGAGGTTCTCCGCTACGCTCATAGCCTTATCTGGTTTCATGAATTTGGATGCTTCTTTCAAAAACTCCGTCGTGTTGAAGGGAATGGGTTTCTTCTCCTCAACCAAGCTCTTCTGAAACTTCGTAACCCTCAGAAACTCTACGGATTCCAACAACCTTTTGGCTTCCTCCTCGCTCTCAAATTTTCTCTTCGCGTGTATCCCCTTCACCTTTACGATAGCGTTGTAGAAGTATTTGGACTTGAAAGATCTTATCTTCTCCTCCCTTTCAACTATCAGCCTCAAAGTCGGACTTTGAACCCTACCGACGCTTATGAAATCTTTGCCTAAGCGGTTTGCAGAGAGGGACAACAACCTCGTTAGAACCGCACCCCAAAGCAGATCGACCTTGTGCCTCACCTCGGCAGATTTTGCGAGGTTTAAATCTAAGTTCGTAGGGTTGGAGAAGGCTTTTTTGACGTCCGTGGGTGTGAGTGCACTGAATTTGACCCTATCGACCTTAACGTTCGGATTTACCTTCTCCACGAGCTTAACAGCAGTAAAACCGATGAACTCGCCTTCTCTATCGTAGTCCGTTGCAACCGTAACCCTCTTAGCTTTCTTCGCAAGCTCCAAAAGCGTTTTAACGACATTCTTATCTCTAACCTTAACGACGAACTTGGACTTTAAAAGGAGTTCCAAGGGAGTTCTTCTCCAATCGTTCAACTCTTCAGGGAAGTCGTATTCCACTATGTGCCCCTTCAAACCCAAAACTATTGCACCGTTGGAGGGAGAAATGTAGTAAGGAACGTCGTTCTTTTTTAAAGTTCTAACGTCTTTAAAAAGAATTCGGGCAATCCTCTTAGCGGATTTGTCCTTCTCCGCTATTATTAGCCACATTACTTCTCTTCTTCAATAAGAACCGCATTGATCAGCCCCTCTTGGCTCGGTCTGTTGGTAACCTTTGCGAGTCCTATCTCCGTCTCGATTATCGCTCCCTTTGTTATAACGTTCCTCCTCGCGTAGTGAACGTGAGCGGGATTTTCGACAACACCCTTAATCTCCACCCTCACGACCTTACCCTCTTTCGGAACGTAAACGTTTGCGTATTTATCTCTTACAAGCTTGACCTTGTAGTTCCCTCCTCTAACCCTCTCTATCTTGACCTTTCTCTCTCCTATGTGTGTCTCGGTTTGAGGTCTGCCCATTTCGTATTTTCTCTTCTTCCTGTGAGGTCTGTAAAGTCCTCCGCTTGGCTTTCTCCTACTCCTTCCCTGCCAGATCATGAAGGTTGTTCTTGAGCTGTATATTTAAAAACGTTACCCAACGTCCTGACCCAGCCCGAAGGGGAGTGCAAGTTTATCTTGCACACTCCCCGACCTCCCCTACTGGGGCTTCACAGTGGAAGCTCCCGACTTTAATCGGGGGAGGAGGTCACCACCAGACATCTTTAAGCCCCAGCTTGTAGGCTATCACGTTCACAGAGAGGTGGAGGAGAGGTGTTACAACTAAACCCGTAACCAAGACGTCCCACGTAAACAGTCGGTAAAAGGCTTGACATCTACTCGCGGTTAGATACGCAACTACGAGAAACGTAAGCTGATCCAGTATGGGAAAGCTCCTTCCCCTCTCAACTCCAAAACGCCTCTTGATGAAACTACCAAAGGAATCTCCGATCATGGCTCCGAAGGAGAGAAGAAAAGCCAAAGTGAGAAAGGAACCGTAGGTTAGAGACGAGTATATCCTAACGTTGATAACCCTCTCGACGAGAATTTGAACGTGTGCAGTTAACAAACCTCCAATAACTCCTCCGATGAATCCCCTCCAAGTCTTTCCGTCCCCCAAAATCCTCTTACCGTCAATGAACTTCCTGCCAAAATCTATAGGCGTTCCTCCACCGAAGATCACAGCGAAGTTGTTGGGTGTGTATGCTGGAAGAAGTAACCAGATCGTTTTAAGTATCAGCTCGATCATCTGTATTCGTAGATGTCGTTTCTTATAAACTTAAACTCTTCGAGCGTTCCCAGATAGTAAACGTCATCGTTTACTGCATAAACCTCCACCTCATCGCAACTAACGTCCCTCAAAATCGGAGATATGAAGTTGCACGCCGTGATATCGCTCCCAGAAACGAGAGGTGAGAAGGCTGGGAGAACTATTATCACCCTACCTTCGTGCCTTACCCTAAGGAAGCAGTGGAAGGTGTAGGTTCCATCCAATCTCACCTTAACCGCCGGATGTTCGTGACCCATAACGATCTTTTCCGCCTCGCAATCCTTGTGTCCGTGAACGACCCTCCATCCTTCAACATCGAACTCATCTAAAAGCTCAAGCCCGAAATCCTTCAGTATGGCCCTCAAAAAGTTATCGTGATTGCCCCTAACGACCACCACATCCAAACCCCTATCCAAAAGGTAGTTTAGCAGGGCTTTAACGTCTTCCCATTCGAGGGGCAAATTCCTACCGAACTCGTGCTTCAAATCCCCAGCTATAACAATCCTTTCAATTCCCTCAATTCTCTCAATCCTTTCGATTACGTCGTCGATCTGAACCCTAACACCGCTCAAAACGTTTTCCAACCCGAGATGCAAGTCCGCAATTATTGCGGTTCTACCGACTATCAACGCCCTCTCGGGTGTAAACTTGATATTCACAAAAATCGAATCGATCGAATGCTTATAGCGTTAACTGGAACCCCCGGTGTTGGGAAAAGCACGGTGGCGGAGATACTTAAAAGGAGGGGATACAGAGTCCTTTCGGTAAACGATCTGGCTGAGAGGTTAAACTGCGTTGTTGGAGAGGAGGAGGGTTGCAAGATAGTTGACACCGATAAGCTTGCAAGGGAGGTTAGGAAGGTCGTTGAGGGATTGACGATAGTCGAAGGTCATCTCTCTCACCTCCTAAGTCCAGATTTGGCAATAGTCTTAAGGTGCAATCCGATTGAGCTGAGGAAGAGATTGGAAAAAAGGGGTTGGAGCACCGAAAAGGTTCTTGAGAACGTCGAGGCTGAGGTGATTGACGTTATACTCGTCGAAGCAATAGAAAACGTGAAGGAGGTTTACGAGATAGATACCACCAACTTGAGTCCCGAAGAGGTTGCGAATGCAATCGAAGAGATATTGAAGGGGCATGGTGACAGATTTAAACCCGGAAGAGTAGATTGGATTAGGGAGGTCGGAGATCTTTTGGACGACCTTATCGGGAGGGTCTGAGCAATAGATTTATAAATCCAAACAACCAATAACATGCAGTCCCGGCTTAGCTCAGCCTGGCAGAGCGCGGGCCTGTAGTCTGGTGACCGGGCAGAGAGCCCGGGGTCCCCGGTTCAAATCCGGGAGCCGGGACTAAACTTTATCAACCTTCCATCAAAAACCTTCACGAATTGAATCCATACTTTTGGGACCGAGGATCGGCGGAGTCCTCTTAACGTCTTCTGCAAGGCTTTTCCTATAGTCTCTTCTCCTTAGGTTTGGCGTTTGGATCTTTTCTGCTCCAGATTGGTTGTTCAATCAGGATTTGGTAAGAAACAGAACGGAGATGGAAGTTACGAGTCAGCTCTATATACACCCACACTACGTCGATTTCGAAAAGAATTTTAAAATTTATCAAAAATAAAATTAAATGTTGAAATCTACGTTTTCCACTTCTTGGAGGTATTTGATTACACTGTCCAGCTCCGTCGTGTTGACCGGTATCGTGTAGTTAACGTTCGTTACGTTTGTTATTTGATTTGTTATTTGATGAGTGACGGTTGCCGTCGGTGTAGTCTTTTCGTTTGGTGTTTTTTCGCTCACGCAACCGAGCGTAATTATGGCAATCATCAACGCGAACAAAACAAACCTCTTCATTGCAACTCACCTATCATCAGAGTTTCGTTGCCCCTAAGCTCCGAGTGAACAATCTCTTCCTCTGGTAAAGGCTTAATTACGTATTCTCCCTTACCCTCCAAGTAAACTACGCCCCTTCCCTTCACGAACATCTTGAACTCCCCTCTTGCGGACACGTTTACATCTCCCTTAGCAACGATCGAACCTTTGCCCTCGTAAGTTACCTTTCCGTTACTTTCACCGACCTTCTCGAACCCAACAACGGTAACTATCGATTTCTCGTTGACGTCAACCTTTCCCTCTCCCTTCAAGACGACCACAACTCGTCCACTAACGCTCAGGTTTCCTTCTATCTTCGCCCACATCTGACCCGTTTCGTTACCCAAACTTAGCCCTTTGAGTTTTTCCCTTCCCAAGCTCTTGTAAATCTCCCTTAGAGTGACGAAGGCCTGAATTAGCTCTTTCCTTGCTTCTCTTATCTCTTCCATTGCATCTTCACCTTTAACGATCTTATCCTTCGCCTCTTCAAGTAATTCCTTAGCCTTATCGACGTGTTCGAAGTATAATTTCAACAAGTCCTTCACTTTTTCAGTGGCGTTTGCTTGAACGTTCATGCCTATCATTTCAGCTCTTTCCGCTATGTCGTAGAACTTCGAAACTACGAAGAGTTCTCCGTAAATTCTTATCTTGGGTTTGACACTAATCCAGTATTCCCTAACTTCTTTAACAGCCTTTCTCAATTCCTCTGGACTCGTAGTGTTGTTGACATTCTCAATCCTTTTCTGAAGGTTGTATATTATCCCGTTAATCTCGTTCAAAACCTCCTCCTTCGTATCGTTGGATATATTCAACGAAATCACGTTAACCTTTACGAGGTTTAAGAAGTCCACAGCACTCAACAAACCGTGAACGACGTAGAGCTTTGCGTATTCAAATCCCTCCTTGCTTCTCAATCCAAGTTTTAAGGCGAGCTGTTTAAACTTCTTGTAGTTTTTAACTTCATCCTTGAAATCTTTCGTCAAACTCCTCTCCCTCCCAATCAACTTCTTACGCTCCTCGATCATTCTCCTCATCTTTTCCATGCGTTCCTCTTTCACTCCTTTGAATCCATGCTCGTGAACTTCGCCGACATTTTCGTGTGGTGTTTGATGTGGCATCTTATCCGCTTTGGCCATCGCCGTTGGTATCGCTATCGCTATCAGCAACATCAATACCAACAACCTCATATCTAAAAGTTTGGAGTTGTTGAATAAATGAACTCTTTCGACAAACCGATTAGAGATACTTTAAAAAACTTTAAAAAACTTTGTTTCGCTTTATAAACAAAGCGTTAAAATCCTATGGAGTGTTGCGGTGATCGCATGAGGTTGATCGCGTTGGTGTCCTTAATTCTAATAGTTTCAATTGCACCGGTGAGCGGTGCGGTGATAAGGGGTGAAATCTACTCGTGGGAATTGAAGAGAGTTAAGGCAATTGTCGAAATAAACACCACACCAAAGCAGAGGATAGTGGCCCTAAATGGTAGTTACGAATTCGAGGTTCCCTTAGGGGTTTACGAGATTAGGGCTTACAGCATCGACGGAAACCTATTTTGTAACGAAACTGTTGTTATTAAGAACAACGGAACTTACGTGATAGATTTGATACTCTTCCCAAAGTTGGAAAACAATTTGAGTGCAACCGAACTCAACTTCCCCCTTGAAGAGAAGAGAAGTGAAACTCCTCTTTACGTCGGATTAACTCTAACCT
Organism: Archaeoglobaceae archaeon; assembly: GCA_027036775.1. Lineage (GTDB taxonomy): Archaea > Halobacteriota > Archaeoglobi > Archaeoglobales > Archaeoglobaceae > Archaeoglobus_B. The sequence continues at coordinate 74,689 of JALWDS010000004.1, forward strand.
TTCTGGCATTTTTAGTGGCCCTCATTTTCATCAAAAAAAGGAAGAGGAAGGGAGAGATTCCAGACGACTTAGAAGTAGTCTTGGAACTGATAAGGAAGTCTGGAGATAGGATAACTCAAAAGGAGTTGAGGGAAAAGTTGGGATGGTCCGAAGCTAAGTTGAGTTTGGTTTTAACGGACCTCGAAGGAAGGGGTTTGATAGAAAAATACAGAAAGGGAAGGGGAAACGTTGTCTTTCTAAAGGATTAAGATGGGGCCGCCGAGATTTGAACTCGGGTCACCGGCTCCCAAAGCCGGGAGGATAACCAGGCTACCCTACGGCCCCCTTTTGGAATGTCTCAGTTCGCTTAAAAAAACTATCGCAAAGAACTTTAATAATTGATATCAGATCGAATTGTGAAACTCGTTCAGGATAGCGTGCACGGCCTTTTGAGGTTGGATGACTGGATGTTGAAGATAATAGACACCCCAGAGTTTCAAAGGTTGAGGAGAATAACACAAATAGGATTTGCCAACCTCGTCTTTCCCGGTGCAAATCACACGCGTTTCGAGCATTCTTTGGGTGTCATGGAAGTTGCAAGGAGAATAGTATCGAGAATGGATGCGGATGAAGATGAGAAGATGGAATTGGTAGCTTCCGCTCTTTTGCACGACATAGCACATCTACCTTTTTCCCACTGCAGTGAATCGGTAATCGAGAGATACTTGGGGGTCAATCACGAGAATGCTGAGATAGTGCTGAAAAGGGGTGAGATCAAAGAAGTTTTGAACGAGTTGGGATTCAACTTAAACAGGATTTTAAGGCATATCAAGGGAAAATCTGAATGCAACGTTGTTAAAGGAGATATCGATGCGGACAGAATAGACTACCTAATCAGGGATGCTCATTACACTGGAGTTTCCCACGGTGTTTTCGACGCACAGAGGTTGATAAACAAGATCGTTTTCGTCGGTAAAAAGATGGTGATAGATTCTGGAGGATTGAGGTCGGCGGAATCCCTATTGATTTCGAGATTTTTGATGTATACAACTGTTTATCACCACCACGTTTGTAGGATAGCAAGGAAGATGTTCGAAAAGGCTTTGGAAAGCTGTATAGATGGTGGATTTATAAAGCCGATGGAGCTTTTCAAGATGGACGACTGCTCCACTTTAAACACCCTTTTGAATTCGAACGAACTTTCGAGGGAGATGGCCGAGAGACTTTTAAACCGCAAACTCTTTAAGAGAGCTTTGTATGTAGATGTGGACAGCGTTGGAGTTAATTTGAATAGAATCGACGAGAGGATAGCTGAGATGGAGATTGCTGAAGGTGCGAACGTTGACGTGAGGTATGTTATAGTTGACGTTCCTAAGGTTAGGGAGGGGGAGGAGTTTAGAGCTCAAGTTTTAATTAACGGAGATTTGAAGAGGCTTGATGAGGTCTCAGACCTCGTCAAAGCTTTGAAGGATGCGGAGAGAAGAAGTCTAAAGCTTGGAGTTTACACGTTGAAGGATTACGTTGAAAGGGTTAGAAAGGTGGCCACGAGATACTTCAACGTTGATAAGACCTATCAGCGCAAACTCTTTTGATAGAGTTCCCTTCTCTTAGCTTCGAGCAAATCCTCCTCCAACCCGCAGAATTTTGATGCGGATTCAACTCTAACCCCCAACTCTTCACCCCTCTCAAATACGATGCGAACCTTCTCCCTCCACTTCAAGTCCCTCAGTAGATGATGATCAACGACCAGAGTTTTCACGTTTGTCCTTTCCAAAATCTTCGACACGTTTTCTAAAGATCTTTCCAAGAGCTCTTTACCGTAAACGTGAGGCATGTACGTCATAGGTCCGTCCATAAAGATTACGTCTGGATTTGATTCTATCACGAACTCAACCTGTTCTTCGAGAGGGAAACCTTCGACGTCGGATGTAAAGAGGAATCTTTCGTTCTCTTCTATGAGAACCTCCAAAACGTAACCGAGTTTCGAATCATTCCCGTGTGGAACGGGTTTTGAAAAAGATATTCTCGTGTTTCCGAACTCGAACTCTTTCGAATCGGCGAAATTTATATCTCCCTCTATCAAACTCAAAAAGTGAAGTGCCCTCTTCATCTGACTCAAATTGATCTTTTCCTCAGGATGCTTTACGAATAAGACCTTATCCTTTAATATTTCTGGCTCTGAAGGGTTGTGGTGATCGTAGTGATAGTGGGTAACTACTACGATGTCTGAATTCTCGGTTTCCCTCTTTATCCTGTTCCAAAGTTCCTCCTTTCTCTTTAACTCCATTTCGTGGGGTGGTAGGCCGTATCTCTTCGGAGCCAAAGCGACGCTCGGATCGATAACGATTTTGACGTCTCTCGTTTCTACAAGAGTGCACATGCTCCTTGCACCGAAAGAGTCGAAAGCCAGAGGCCTCACTCTCATCTACAGATGTAGCGTTAACTTTTTATTAAGTTTGATGATAGTGAAGAATGCGGGGGTTGCCGAGCCAGGCCAAAGGCGGGGGACTCAAGATCCCCTCCCGTAGGGGTTCGAGGGTTCAAATCCCTCCCCCCGCATGTTGTCAGGTTATCTAAAAGCGATTTTGAGCGTTTTATCTACAAGCTTAAGCTATCTGGTCTTTCTACTAAAGAAGTTAAGAAGGCCGAAACGAGATTGTCTCGCTTCATTGAGCATTGTTCATACCGACCAACTTATGACGACATAATTATTTATATAAACGAATTAAAACAAGTAATCAAACAATTCTTAAAATTCATTGGAGCTAAAGAGGTAGCTAATCAAATCAAGTTACAAAAGTTCCAAAGCGGAGAAAGAGAGTAATAAAGCCGACTCATATTCAATCTCTTTTAGCTGAAGTTGATGAGAAAATGACTAAAGAACATCTAAGGCTTAGGCTGAGGTCAGCAATACTACTTTCGGCGTATTTCTTCTCAACCTGAATAGTCTGACTTTTATGTATTACATTAAAAAGCTTTTGTAGAGCAAAGCAGATAAACGCAAAATGAAAGCTTCGATCATGAGAACGATATATTGGGAGGACAACGCTGTAAAGCTTATAGACCAAACCCTTTTGCCAGACAGGTTCGAGATTTTAACCTGTAGGAGCGTTGATGAACTCGCAGACGCCATAAAGAGGTTATCGGTTAGAGGTGCCCCAGCTTTGGAGGCGAGCGGTGCCTACGGAATAGCTTTGGCTTGTTACGAAAGGGAATTCAAAGACGTCGATGAGTTAAAGGAGCACGTTAAGGAGAGGGCAAAGCTTTTGTCTTCAACGAGACCTACCGCTGTAAACCTCTTCTACGGAATAGAGAGGGTTTTGAAGGTGGTTCTATCTTCCAACGATGTCGAAGAGGCTAAAAAGAGGGCTTTGGAGGAGGCTGAAAAGATAGCTGAAGAGGATGTAAGGAGAAACAAGCTCATCGGGAAGTATGGGGCTGAGCTTTTGGAAGATGGAGATACGGTTCTAACCTACTGCAACACGGGTAGACTTGCAACCGTCGATTGGGGCACCGCTTTGGGTGTAATAAGGAGTGCGATCGAGCAGGGTAAAAGGGTTAGGGTCATCGCATGCGAAACCCGACCATTGAATCAGGGTTCGCGCTTAACGTGCTGGGAGTTGATGAGGGACGGAATAGACGTGACTCTGATTGCGGACAACATGGTCGGAATAGTTATGCAGAGGAGAATGGTTGACAAGGTCATAGTTGGAGCGGATAGGATAGTTAGGGACGGTGTTTTCAACAAGATAGGAACCTACACGGTCGCAATAGTTGCGAAAGAGCACGGAGTTCCCTTCTACGTCGCTGCACCCCTCACAACCTTCGATTGGGAAAGGAGCGTGAAGGATGTCGTTATAGAGGAGAGGAACAGAGAGGAACTTATCTACTGCCACATAAAGTGTAAAAAATCTTTCATAGCTCCGAAAGACGTTAAGGTTTTCAATCCGGCATTCGATGCAACCCCTCTAAGCTACGTCACAGCCTTTATAACGGAGAGGGGTGTCGTGTATCCACCTTACGAAGAAAACGTTCCGAAGGTTTTGGAGGGAAAGTCATGAGGATTCATCCGATGTGTCCCTCTTGCCTACTTAACAGAGCATACGTTGAGAGCAGATTCGTTACGGACGATGAAGATTTGATATTCAAAGCCGTAGGAGAGGCTTTGAAGGTCTTGGCCAATAGATACTTCACGAGGGGTATAAACGCACACATCGCCACTGAGATGCACAGAAGGGTTTACGAGGTTTTGGGGGTTGAAGACCCCTACAAGATGGTTAAAGAAAAAGCAAACAGGGTTGCAATGGAAAACTTACCAGTTATAAAGGCCTTCGTAGAAAACCAGAAAGACGTTTTCAAATCTTCTGCTGTGGCATCTATAATAGCGAACACGTTCGATTACGGTGTCATGGGGCACGAAGTTGAGGATGAGGACTTTTTGACGTTCTTCATAAGGGAGTTCAAGAGGGGTTTGAAGATAGACGATCTCGACGAGATCAGGGAGCTTTGCAGGGGAAAGGTATGCTACTTGACGGACAACTGCGGTGAGATAGTTATAGACACGCTCTTCATGAGGGAGATTAAGAAGATTTGCGAGAGACTTACCGTCGTTGTTAGAGGGAAACCCATAATAAGCGACGCAACCCTCGAAGACGCTTTAGCTGTTGGTGTTGACAAGATTGCGGATGAGATACTCACCAACGGAAAGGGGGCGATTGGAATAATAGAGGAGGAACTTCCAAACGATACTCTGGAAAGGCTTGAGAGGGCGGATGTAATAATAGCGAAGGGAATGGCAAACTACGAAAGCCTATCGGAAAGCAGATTCAAACCCATAGCCTTCCTACTTAAGGCCAAATGCTTGCCCGTTGCGAGAGACGTTGGCGTTGACGTTGGAGATATGGTTGCCATGCTCAGACGATAAGTTAAAATGTCTAATCGTTAAAATCGCTGAGATGAACGAGTATAGGGAGAGGGCTTTGGTGGAACTATTCAGGGCTTTAGACGGCATATACGGCCCAAATTACGAGTGCAAATACTACCCATGCCACTTCTACGGACAGGATTGCACCTTCTGTTACTGTCCCTTTTATCCATGCCTGATATACGACTTGGGTGGAGACCTCGTCCTGACGGAGGACGGTTACGTTTGGAGTTGTAAGAACTGCACCTACGTTCACGAGAGGGAGGTTGCAGAAGAAATCGTTTACAGACTCGGAGGTTATCCGAAGCAGAGGTTGGTTGAGGAGGACTGGTTCTTCTACAACAGGATACTTCAGGAGATGCTTTACGGGGAGGAGAGGGGAGTTTGGATGGGTGAATCTTACAACCTCATGCCAGCAATTCTCAAAGGCAAGGAGTGCGAGGAAATCGGAGATGTCGAGTTTCTGGCCGTAACGATAGAGGATTTCGAAATAGTCGATGTCAAAAAGATAAGGGAATTAAGCGACGCCAGCGGTGAGATATTGATACCCCTAAAGATCGGTGGGGAGCTCTACGGTATCTTAGACGGTAGGAGGGTGGTCTGCAAAATCTAAGGAAAACGTAATTAACAACCTCGAAAACCTTCGGGCATGTGGAGAACTTGGTTCGGTGAGGTTGAGGAGAAAAACGGCGAATACGTGGTTAAGAAGGCTGACGATTTCATAAAAGCCTTTAGAGATGCTGAAAATTTGGAGCCTCTCCCTTTCAACCTTCCAGAAGTCGGATTGAAGGTTTTCAAGTCCGTTGAAGATTACTACAAGACCCTGAGGAGAATAGCCATTGAGGTAACGGAGGAGGATGTGGAGAGGGAGTTGAAGAGGGAAGATAGATACGTCATCCTACTCCTAAAGGCTTTGGACAAGCTCAACGAATCTATAAACATGCTTGAAGAGAAGTTGAGGGATGTGGAAGAGGTGAAGATAAGCGACGTAACTGAAGAGTTTAGGGGAACGATTGATAGGCTCAGATCGTTGAGGAAAAAGATAGAGAAGGAAATAGAGGACATAGTAACCAAAATAGCTCCGAACCTCTCCGAAATAGCAGGCCCTCTGATAACCGCAAGGCTTTTGGAAAAAGCTGGAAGCTTGGAGAGGCTTGCTTTTCTACCGGGTAGCAAGATTCAAATTTTGGGTGCTGAGAAGAGTCTTTACAAAGCTCTTGCAAGGATGAGGAGGGGAAAGAGGGCTAAAACTCCAAAGCACGGTATAATCTTCTTGCATCCATTCATAAGGACCTTACCGAAGAAGAAGAGGGGAAAGATGGCGAGGTTCATGGCTGCAAAGTTAGCAATAGCTGCGAGGCTCGATTACTTCAGAGGAGAGCTCGACGAGAAGTTGGCTGAAGAGGTCAGAAAGAAGTACGAGGAGTTAAGGAGGAGCTGAAACCTTTTTCAAAGATTTTTTCAAATACCTAAACAACCCCTTCAGTGAGGTCAACGTTAACACCCCTACTTTAAACCGCGTGAGGTGAGGAGATGCGGGGTTTGATAGTCAGAGAGCCCTACGCTTCAATGATAGTCAAGGGGTTGAAGGTTTGGGAGATTAGAAGGAGGAGAACGAACGTGAGGGGAGAGATATACATAGTGAGCAGAGGATACGTCTTAGGAAAGGTCGAACTCGTTGACGTCTTGGGGCCTTTCACCGTAGAAGAGCTTTTAAATTACGAGGAAAAGCATAGAGTCAGTTACGAAGACCTCGAGAGCTATGCTAAAGGCTCTAAGCTTTACGCTTGGGTTTTTGAGAGAGCGAAGGAGTTCGAAAAACCCTTGAAAGTTAGTATTCCCAAGGGGGCGCAGATATGGGTTAGGTTGGATAAATTTGAAGAACAAATCTGAAAATTTCCAGTTATGAGGGTTATTGCGTTTGTGGGTTTACCTTTGAGTGGAAAGACTACAGCATCTAAGGTCGCTGAGGAGATGGGAATTCCAGTTGTTTGCATGGGAGATGTTGTTAGGGAAGAGGCTAAGAGGAGAAACCTTCCTTTAACCGATGAGGTTCTTGGTAAAATTGCAAGCGAGTTGAGGGAGAGAGAGGGAATGGATGCGATAGCCAAGAGGTGCATCCCTCTGATAAGGGAGAGGGGTAGAGATGTGGGGGTTGTTGTGGTCGATGGTGTGAGGGGGATAGCTGAAGTTGAGGCTTTCAAGAGAGCTTTTGACGACTTTATTCTCATAGCGATAGAATCCCCATTGGAGTTGAGGTTTCAGAGAGCCATAAAGAGAAAGAGGAGTGATGACGTAAAAACTATTGAGGAGTTGAAGGAGAGAGATGAGAGGGAGCTTTCTTGGAACTTGGGAAAGGCTTTGGAGATAGCGGACTTTACTATTGAAAACACGGGAAGTTTGGAGGATTTCAAGGACAAGATTAGGGGAATTCTCGAACAGTTGGCTAAGAAGGTTGAAATTGAGATAGAAACCAAGGTGAACCCGACTGAGGATATGGATAAGGTCGTTCAAGCTGTGAAAAACCTGTTTCCAGATGCGGATGTAACTATTGAGGGAGAGAATCTTAAAGCTAAGGCTTGGGATTTGAGGAAGTTCAGGGATTTGTTGAGGAGGCAGAGAATTTTGGATACCGCAAGAACGGAACTTTTGAAGGGTAAGAGCGATAACGAAACAACAGTGTTTTTAAACAAGCAGACCGCATACGTAGGTAAGGTCAATTTCACAGATGAGAACGCTATTCTCTCACCCATAAGGGTCACGTTCAAGCTCTACGGTATCCCATTTGGTAAGTTCTTGGATTACGTTGCTCCTCAAACCAAGGCTGGAAAACCCATAAGGGAGGTCGATAGACTGATCTAAAATTATTTATTCTTGAGCATACCTTAAATGGGGCTCGTGGGGTAGGTGGAAATCCTGAGGGGCTTCGGACCCCTCGACCCGGGTTCAACTCCCGGCGAGCCCGCTTTCGGAGGTGAAACATGGAGAATCTGGTTAAACTCATGTTCGAACTGGGAACTTTGAAATTAATTCCTCGCTCGGGATGGTTCAAGGTCGGAATAAAAAATCCGGAGAGCGTTGCGGAGCACAGCTTTAGAACAGCCTTCATTTCCGCCCTCATAACCTACTTGGAAACTAAGGACTTCGATAAGGCTTGTAGAGCTTGTTTATTGGGTTTGATACACGACATGGGTGAATCGAGGTCCTTGGATTTGCATAAGTTGGCGAGGAGATACGTTAAGTTGGAGAAAGAGCCTTTGGAAGATCAGTTAAAAATGCTACCAGAGGACTTTAAAGAGAAGTTGGAGGAATCTATGAACGAGTTGATGGACTTCGTCAAGGATGCTGATCAGATGGAGCTTCTCCTCCAATCCAAGGAGTATTCCGAAAGTTATCCGTCGGCAAAGCTCTACACGAAAAACCTGAAGTTTAAGACCGAAACAGCAAAGAAGTTGGCTGAAATCGTTGAAAAATCGGATTGGAGGTGGTGGTTGGAGCTTGAGTAAGTTTTTGTGCGATAGAATGCTTGGAAAACTTGCAACATGGCTTAGATTGTTTGGCTACGATACACTATACGCTGGTGATTTGGAAGTTGAGGGGGATGAGGACTTCTTTTTGATAAACGAGTTTAGGGACAGAATTCTGCTAACGAGGGATAAGGAGCTTTACAACAGAGCTAAGGGATTGAGACCGGTCTTTTTAATAAAATCGGATAGACTTGAGGGTCAATTGAGGGAACTTAAAGCTTTGGGAATTAGGTTCGAGCTCAAGATGGATAGGTGTAGCGTGTGCAACACTCCTCTGAGAAAACCCACGAGGGAAGAGGCTTTGGAAGTGATGAAGAGAGAAGGGATTAAAGAGGATTTGGCTGAGAAGTTTGATCTCTGGTATTGCGAGAGATGTAAAAAGCTCTACTGGATGGGTGGACATTGGAAGAACATGAAGAGGTTCCTGAATGAACTGGAGAGAGATAATTGAAACGATGGAAAGAATCGGAAGAGAGAGAAATGCACCAGTTTATCAAAAGGATTTAAGCAACGAGTTTGAGGTTTTGGTTTCAGCCTTGCTCAGCACGAGGACGAGAGATGAGCAAACTCATAGGGCGGTGGAGAGGCTATTTTCAGTCGTTAAAGGCCCGGAGGACTTACTAAAGCTTTCAGAAGAGGAGATAGAGGAGTTGATCAAGCCAGTCGGTTTCCATAAGGTTAAAGCGAGGAATTTGAAGAGGATTGCGGAAATTATCGTTAGAGATTACGAAGGAAAGGTTCCAGAAGAATTTGATGAGCTGTTGAAGTTACCGGGTGTTGGGAGGAAGGTTGCAAATATCGTTTTGGCTCACATGGGGAAACCCGCTATAGCTGTTGACACACACGTTCACAGGATAGCGAATAGGTTGGGTTTGGTTAAAACGAAAAAGCCCGAAGAGACCGAGGAGGAATTAAAAAAGATCGTTCCAAAGGAGTTGTGGGGAAAATTGAACAAAGCCTTCGTCGGTTTCGGTCAAACCGTTTGCAAACCCCTAAAACCCATGTGCAACGATTGTCCCTTTAAAAGCTTTTGCGAATACTTTAAGAACTTGAAGGAGAAGTGATGACATGTTAAGCTACGAGGAGTTGCTTGAAAGGGCCTTCAGAGAGTTACCTAAAAAGAAGGTCGTCAAATCGGAGAGGTTTGAGATTCCAAAGGTTAGGGTTCAAAGGGAAGGAAACAGGACTATAGTTAAGAACTTTTCACAGATTGCAAAAACTTTGAATAGGGCTGAGGAACACCTCTTCAAGTATCTCGTCCGATCTCTTGGAACGGCGGGATTTTTAGAGAGCGGTAGGCTCGTTTTGCAGGGTAAATTTACTCAGGAGGAGATACAGAAAGAGATTGACGATTACACAAGGAGATACGTTATATGTAGGGAGTGCGGAGCGCCAGATACGGAAATAATAAAGGAGGAGAGAGTTCTAATGATAAGGTGTTTGGCCTGCGGTGCCAAATATCCCGCAAAGGGTCTGCACATTTAATTTTTTAGAAGTCAGTCATGATTCTAAACTGATCCGTGTCGGGTTTTTTTAGTGCACTGAGAAACCTCCTTACCGCACCTTCAACATCTTTAGCTCTGGTTATGGCTCTGCCAACTATTAAGATGTCCGCCCCAGCTGAAATCACTTCTGGAACGTTTTCCTCCCTAATTCCTCCAGCTACGGCAACCAAAACGTTAAACTTCTCCTTCACGGGCTTTGCCAAATGCCAAGGGGGTTTTGCCTCCTCCTCATCGATAGCCCTATGAAGTTCCACCACATCTGGAAAGACCCCTCTTTCCTTAATCTTCTCCAACCTCTTTATCGGGTCTTCAACTCCCAGCATGTCCACTATTGCGTAGATTCCAACCTTCTGAGCCTCCTTGATTCCTTCAACGATCGTTTTTAAAGGAGCTAAGCCAGAAATGACCACACCGTTGGCCGTAGCATCTACGGCCATTCTCGCCTCAAGCTTTCCGACATCCAACGTCTTGAAGTCTATTATGTAGAACGCATGTGGTTTAATTTCTCTCATCTTCAGAACCACATCAGCACCGTATCTTTTGGCCAAGGGAGTTCCAATCTCGTATATTATGTGATCGCTCTCTGGAATCTTCCTTAAAACGTTCAAAACCTCATCCAAACTCGTCAAATCGAAAGCAATTTGTAAATACGGCGGATCCCACAGCTTAGTCAGCTTCCATCCCACGTGAGGATGAACTGCCCTATCCTTCTCCCATAGAACGGTATCGACATCTGGAAATCCGCTCATAGCCCTCTTTATCGCCAACTTCGTTGCGGAGTAGTTGTAGTAGTATATCTTGTTCTTATCCCTCGCCTTCGGGTGTATGAAGACGCTCACTATTATCACCAAATCCTCAGCCATCTCCTTCGGAATTATACCCTCTTCAACCGCATCCGCAATGGCTTTAGCAACTCCCGCTTGGGCCGGGCCGAAAACGAGTTCAGCCTGCTCCAAAGTCTTGACAGTAACTTTAGGAACTATTACGGCTGGCGGTTTGGTTATAAGATTCGGTCTAAGAACAGCCAAAAGTGGTGTGTGGCCAGCCGAAAGCTGTGACAATGCGTTTGCAAAAGCCTGACCAACTACACCGTTTTTCTCTCCAATTATCAAGTCTACATGTGCAACCTCGTAACCCTTACCGACCAAAGCCTCTCCAATTCGCATGGGCGAAAGTTATGCGTTCACATTTAAGGTTTTCTTAATGGCACAACTTTTTTATCGTTACCGATTTAAAGTTTTTAATGCAGAAGGGGAGTGCAATGGAGATAATTTTTCTCGTAGATGAGACTGAAGAGGGATACGTTGCACGGGCATTAGGACACTCTATCTACACCCAGGCGGATAGTTTGGATAAGCTAAAGGAGATGGTGAAAGATGCAGTTGAATGCCATTTTGATGAGGGAGAGAGACCAAAGATAATTCGATTGCACATAGTTAAGCAAAGGTTATAATGTTGCATTCGTAACATTTGCAAAGTCAAAAGCTTTATAAATGGCTCTCCGCTACTAATGTAACAAAAGTCACGAAAGTTGCGGAGAGCCAGAACGGAGGAACTGGCTAAACTTCTTAGAAGATTCGGTTACGAAATTGCGAGACAAACGGGGAATCATATTCGTCTTACTACCCATTTAAAGGGTGAACATCATATAACAATTCCTCGACATAAACCACTCAAAGTCGGAACTCTCAACTCAATCCTTAAGGACATTGCCAACCATTTGGGTATTGATAAGAGAAAGCTCATTGAAGAGTTATTTGGCAAATAGCTCAAAATTAAATTACTTTAACGAGTTCCTCACCTTCAAGGACGAACAGTTCGAAACCCAACTCCTTGGCCTTCGATTTAGCTCTTTCATCCTCTTTGGAAAGGGCGAAAATTACTCTCAACTTTCTATTCGCAAATACGGGATACCTTTTGGCGATTTCAAGTTTTTTCGCCACAACGTCCATTTTTTTCAACGCCCTCCTTGCATCGGTCTCTATTTCTGCTATTATCACTTCCCCCTCCCTTATTATCACCAAATCTGGCCTAAAACCAAGTTTGGATATCCTAGTCCCTCCCGATTCCACATACACGTTGCCACCAAACGTTTCCATCAGCTTTCTTCTTATGTAACTGTGCTCAAATCCTTCCGAACCAACCTTTTCACCGTGCAGTGCAATTTTCAAGCTCTCTATCGCGTTCTCAATAGCTTTACTCTTTAAATCTTTGTTAATGTCCTCAAGCTCTTTCAAAATCCTCTTCAACCTCTCATGGACTTGCATCTTCTCACTATCCTATCCAACACCACGAGGGCCTGAACAGGAGTTAGGCTGTTGACGTCTATGCTCGAAATCTCGTCTATCAAACTTCTATCCACTTGAGCGTTTAAGGAGTTGTAAACCTCGTAGGCCCTCTCAACAACCTCCTTGGGCAAAACCATTTCAGCTATCTTTATTCCGTAGCTCTCCTTACAGGCACCTCTCTTAATTTTTCTGTCGAACTCCAGCGTTTCCCCTTCGATTATGCGGAAGTGGTAGTTTTTAACACCGTCCAAAAGGTTTTCGAGTTCAGAGAGTTCGTGGTAGTGAGTCGCAAATAACGTTTTTGCCCCTATCTTGTGTATGTATTCCACTATGGCCCAAGCCAAGCTCAATCCGTCCTTCGTTCCGGTGCTCTTACCCACCTCGTCGAGCAAGATCAAGCTTCTCCTCGTGGCGTTTCTCAAAATCTGCCCCACCTCAGCTATCTCAACCATGAAACTGCTGTATCCTCTCGTTATGTCGTCAACTGTCCCTATCCTCGTAAATATCCTATCGACCACACCTACAACCGCATACCTTGCTGGAACGAAGCAACCGATTTGAGCCATTATAGTTATTAAGGCAGTCATTCTCAAGTAAGTTGACTTCCCGGCCATGTTCGGCCCAGTTATTATAAGAATTCTGCTGTCCTTCGTAAGCGTTACGTCGTTCGGAACGAACTTCGTAGTTAGTTCAACCGTCGGATGCCTTCCATCTTTAATTATTATTTCACTCCCATCGTTTACTTTTGGCTTAACGTAGTTGTATAAAACCGATATCTCGGCAAAGGTGGAGAGAACGTCAAGCTCCGCAACTTTGTGGGCACATTCCCTTATCTCCTCAACCCTCTTAGCAACCTCCTCCCTAACCTCGTTGAAAAGCTCATACTCCAAAGTCTTTATCCTCTCGTCGCAGGCTAAAATCTTCTCCTCTATCTCTTCAAGCTCCGGAATTGTGTATCTTTCGGCGTTCACGAGGGTTTGCTTTCTCTTGTAGTGTTTCGGAACAAACTTGAGCTTCGATTTGGGAACCTCTATGTAGTAACCCATCACGGTGTTGTAACCCACTTTCAGCTTATCTATGCCAGTTGATCTCCTTTCCCTCTCCTCCAAATCCCTTATGAACTTCTCGTGATTTCTCTTTATCTCTCTGAGCTCGTCCAAATCCCTCGAATATCCTTCCCTTATTATTCCGCCCTCCTTCAAATTTAAAGGTGGATCGTCAACTATCGCCCTATCTATGAGATCAACCAAGTCCCTCAAAGCTTTCAAACCCTCAACAATCTCCCTCAACTTTCTCGACTTGAAGCTGAAGTCCTTTAACCTCTCAACGGCCTTTAAGGAATTCTTCAAAGCCACCAAGTCTCTCGCGTTGGCCCTTCTGTATTCGACCCTGCTGACTATCCTTTCGAGGTCGTATATCTCCTTTAAAACCTCCCTCAAACTCTGTCTGAGAAAGCTCTTCTCGTAAAGCTCCTCGACAGCCTCAAGCCTACTTTCAATTTCGTCAACGTTTAAAAGTGGTCTCTGTAACCATCTCTTCAAAAGCCTGCTACCCATTGCGGTCACGGTTTTATCCAAAACCTCCATCAGAGTCCCTCTCCTGCTACCGTCTATCAAGTTCCTGAATATCTCCAAGTTCTTCAGCGTTGTAGAATCGAGGATCATGTAGTCCCTGCTCACATACTTCTGAAGCCTTATTGAAAGCTCTTTAACGAGTAGGTTGTCCTTAACGTATTTTAAAGCGGAACCGCATGCTTTGATACACTCCTCCTCCAAATCCAGCCTATCGAAATCCTGAACGCACTCCCTCAGTATCTCCAAGCATTTCCTCAGAGAGTAGTAATCCTCACCCAAAGTGTGAACCACGTTAACGTGCTTTTTCAACTCCTCGACATTTTCAAATCCCTCGGGAACTATGCACTCCACTGGTGAGAACTTCAGAATTTCCGCTATGACGTCGTCAAAGCTCTCAATTGCGGTCGTCAGAAACTCGCCAGTTGAAACGTCTATGAACGCTACACCGTAAATTCTCCCCCTATATATAGACATCAAATAGTTGTTCTCCTTGGTCAAAAGCTCCTCCTCTATCAGAGTCCCGGGAGTTATAACCCTTACAACCTCCCTCCTTACCAAACCCTTAGCTTTGGAAGGGTCTTCGACCTGCTCGCATATTGCAACCTTGTATCCCTTCTCTATCAACCTCTTTATGTAGGGAAATACCGCGTGGTGAGGAACTCCAGCCATTGGATGCTTCTTATCTCTCGAAGTAAGAACTATACCGAGTTCCTGAGACGCAATTTTTGCGTCTTCGTCGAAAAGCTCGTAGAAGTCACCAACTCTGAAGAATAGTAGTGCGTCCTTGTATCTCTCCTTTATCCTATAGTATTGTCTCATCATTGGAGTTAGGCCTTCCATCCCGAGTGGAGTTTACCGAAGTGTATAAAATACCGATGATTTTTAAAGCGTTTTTATAATTTAAGAGTCATTCTGAGCCACCTACCCACCACTCCCCTCTCCTCGAATCCGAACCTCTTGTAGAATTCTATCGCCCTGAGATTTCCAACACCCACCCAGAGTTCAACAACATCTCTATTTCTTTCTCTGGCGTAATTCAACGCTCTCTCCATTAAAGCGGTCCCAATCCCCTTTCCCTGCCACTTCGGATGAACGAATATCTCGTGAATTTCCGCCACCTCTTCGCCTTCGAAAACGCTGAACCAGTTGCAATCACACGCGATAAATCCAACAGGATTGTCAGCGACGTATGTAAAAAATCCGTTTGGATCTCTCTTTAAAAGCCATCTGAAATACCATTTAACGTCCTTCTTGCTCGTGTATGCGTATTCCTCCAAACCTCTGTAAGCCTCTACGTAAACTTCTACGAAGTGTTTCTCGTCATCCTTCGTGACCCTTCTTATCATTGAGGCCTAAAGTTACGATTTGTTAATCAAGTTTTACCTCCAAAACTTTTAACACGAATCGCAACTCCGTAACATGGA
Organism: Archaeoglobaceae archaeon; assembly: GCA_027036775.1. Taxonomy (GTDB): domain Archaea; phylum Halobacteriota; class Archaeoglobi; order Archaeoglobales; family Archaeoglobaceae; genus Archaeoglobus_B. Next base: position 89,910 of record JALWDS010000004.1, read on the forward strand.
CGCGTTGAAGTTACTCAAAGAGCTCGTAGAAATTGAGTCTGAATCGGGAGAAGAGGATGAGATCGTGAGTTATCTGATTGAAATACTCTACGAGTTTGAGCCCGTTGTCTTTGAGAAGTACAACACGAAGAACGTTCTCATAAATCAGAATGCTGATCTTTGGATCGTTACACATGTAGATACGGTTCCCGTGAAGAGAAAGTTCGAGTTCGATGGAGTTTACGCCTACGGAACGGGGTGTTGCGATGCGAAGGCGAGCGTGACCGCAATAGTGTTGGCTTTAAACGAGATAGAGGATTTGAACTTCGGTATCGCCCTACTTTCGGATGAGGAGGAGGGGGGTTTGGGTTCCAGAGCGATCGTTGAGGAGTTCAAAAGGAGAAGGGCAATAGTAATGGAGCCTACGGAACTGAAGATTGCGAACAGACACTACGGTTGTTTGGAGATAGACGTTGAGTTCTTAGGTAGCTCCGCACACGGGGCCTATCCAGACATGGGTGTGAATGCGATAGAAAAGGCAATGAAGGTCGTGAACGAGTTAAAGAAAATGGGTTTGTGCTTGATTCAGAGAATTGAGGGTGGTAGCTACGAATACGTCGTTCCGGACAGGTGTTCCGTTAGGATCGATTTCGTAATCCCTCCAGAGGTCAAAGTCGATGAATTCGAAGAGAGAGTTCTGAACCTCTTGAAGGGCGAAAACTGCACTGTGGTTGAAAAAGCTCAAGGTTTCGTTAGCGGTGATGTTGTAAAGTTGTTGGAGATGGCCTTTGATAGAGCTGGATTGCCCATCGCTTACGGGGAAATGAGGTCTTGGACGGATGCAATAAACTTTAGAGAGGCTGGATGGGATGTCGTCGTTTTTGGTCCGGGAGAACTTCACCTCTGTCACACGGAGAGGGAGAGGATAAGGATAGACGAAATCGTTAAAGCCAAAGATGTTTTGACCGCTTTGAACGAGATCATTCGAAGTAACTCTTAACGTCGTACGTTTTTCTGTATATCTCGCTCTTCATCATTTTTTCAATAAACTCTTTTGTTCTAACATACTTATCTTTCTTGTAACTCCATTCAGGATGCAGTTTTTTCCACTCCTCCCAGCTGTAACTGAATTCTGGCTGAATTTTATCTCTGTAAAACTCGGGTATAACGTTGAAGGCACAGAACGGAACTACTCTTCCATCTGGCATTCCGTAGTGTATGACGCATCTCTCGGTTCTCTCCACGTCGTAGTTGTATTCGTCTTGGAAGTGCATCATTCCCAAGAATAGTGCTCTCTTGTGGAACTCTCCCAAGGCATCGTAGTTTCCGTGAAGGAGCGCGTTTTTGATCAAGTTAAGGACCTTCAAACTCTTCGGGGCTTTTGACTCGTCGTAGAACTTCTTTAAGAATTTCACGACCAAATCCGCGGACACCTTCATCCTTCCAAACCTCCCAATGTCCTTGTTTTTAATCTCCTCCGCCTTCTCCGCCAGATACTCCGCAAATCCGTCGACATCTATGAACCTCGTTATAGGAATAACCCTGCCGTCATCCAGAAACACGTAGGTCGCACAACCGCAAGCGAAGTGGGACGTCATGTAGTAACGCCTGCCCAAGAAGGCGTCGAAGAACTTGGCAATGTATCCAGCGACTGGAACGGGATACCAGTCTTCGATCGCTATCGCCCCGTTCGTCTGATCCTCTATCAGTTTTAAAGCCCTCGGAATGGTTATTCTGAACATGGCCCTCTCCTCCTTCGGAACCCTTCCCACCATCGATACGGGCTGGAAGTTCACACCCCTGACGATGTCTATGTGATTCAAGCCGAAGTTGATGATGTCACCCAGTTCGGAATCGTTTATATTTCTTATGAGGGTCGGAACCAAAACCAAACCCGGGCCGTTCGTATCTCTGATGTTTTTGAATATCAGAGGTATCTCCCAGTGGTTCTTCCAGTTCGTTATTGGGGTTACACCGTCAAAGCTCAGGTAGATCGTATTAACGCCCGCATCCCTTATAGCCTTGACGAGATCGATATCGAAGGCCAGCCTTATTCCATCGGTGTTGAGCTGAACGTGATCGTATCCCTCTTCTCTTGCAATTTTAATTATGTCTATCAAATCGTCTCTCAAGGTCGGTTCTCCTCCAGTTAGTTGGACTGCGTTGCAAGGCGGGTTCTCCTCCTTGGCCCTTCTGAGCATCAGCCTAATCTGGTCGAGGGTAGGTTCGTAGATTGGCTGTCCCTCCTTTGCGTAGAAGAAACAGTTGCTTATCAGAATTCCATCCGATGCAACGAACGCGTGGATTTCATCGACCTCCAAATCGTAAACGTATCCTTCGTAGTGATCGAAAGAAATCTCCTTTATAGGATCGATGTAGAAATCTCCCAACCTCTCAACTCTCGCATTTTTCCTCCTACTTAAGCCCTTAAGCTTTTTCCTATGTCCCTCCCTCAAGTCCATCATGTTTACGAGTTTGACCATGTCTCTTCCAGATACGTAAAGCTTGTAAAGTCCGTTGGACTCATGAATTCTTGAAAGTATTCCAAGAGATGCCAGTAGATAGGAAACGTCCCTTATTAAGTCCCTTGAAACGCTTGCATATCCAAAGCTCAAATGCCTCTCTCCTTTTCCGTTTCCATTGAACAAACCGCTGAGCAAAGCTTTTTTAGACTCTAACGGAAAGTTCAAGAACTGTTTGGGTAGCCTCTTGTTCTTAACACCCTCTGGAATTTCAAAAACGTATTTAAATATGAGCCTGAAAAGCCTACTGCCTATAACTATCTGCTTTGCTTTTCCTTCCCATTCTATGCCGTAAGGTAAACCAAGTTTCTCAAGGATGGAAACGATTTCCCTTTCGACATCCTCATGGGCGACTGTAATTCTCAGGTCTTTGCTTGTGTAATGTCCATCTGAAACGAAGTAGCCTATAAGCTTGGCAAGTTCTGGCGTGATTTCAATTTTAGAAGGAATTTCGTAGGGAGTTGCGTCTCTACCGAGTCTAAATTCTCCATCAACCTCGCTTAAATCGTAAAAACATTTGAGGGGAATTGAATTGGCGTGTCTCCAATGGTAAATCTTTTCTCCGTAAACATCTTTCAACCCCGACAGATTAAGATCTTCAATACCTCTAACGAACGTTTTCGCCTTCTCTTCCTCTGGTAAAACCTTAAATTCCTCTATTAGGTTTATTTCACTTAAACTCGTGTTTTTAAAGTTCCATAAAGCTATCAACTCGTCACCAACTTCTAATTCCTCGGCTCTCTTTAAAATGATCTCACCGTTTTCACGGACGAAAAATCTATGCTCTGGAGTGGTTCTTACTATCCTTCCACTCTTAGTCTTTATTTTAATGATTTTACCTGAGTATCTCCTTCTGAAGAATTTGTTCACTTTCCTCCATTCCGCTTTACCATTCCTGAACGTTAAAACGAACATGTCGTTTGGAATTGCGTATTCCCCTTTAATTCCCTCAAACTCGAACTTATATTTAAAATCTAAATTTTTAACTATGTCTTCGATTTTCATCAACCTCATGTTCCTTCCAGATTTGAAAAGTAGAAACTCGTCTCCCGGTAGGCAATACCAGCAACTCAAGTTGCAACGATTTGTTACGACTATATTTAAAAGACAGGTGTGGGAGTAATGTCTCTTGCACAGACCGCATTCGAAGGGACAGTTGGCCCCACCGCTTTCAACGTGGTAGTTCTTCAAAACCTTCTCCTTGAAATGCCACCTCCTAAACCTCTCGAACGTTTCCAAATCCTCGTAGTAGAGTTCGGTTATAAGTCCTTCGGGACACTTCTTAGTTATCCAAACCTTCCCATCCTTCTCCCAAACCACGGCGGGAACGACCTTCCTACTTTCCGGACATAGTGATTTCGTTCTGTGGGGGAGGGGTTTACCGTAACCGACACTCGCCTTCCTTAAAAGCTCCTCAAAATCTCTTTCAGTTATTTCGGGATACCTAACCAGATCATCCTCTTTTATCTTGCTCGTTAAATATTTAAATTCCTTCGCACCCGTTGGAACTCCAGTGTAAACAAAATCCATGAAAATAAAACCCCCCGAAAGCATAAAGTTTTTTCCTTAACTTAGCACATCCCTAACGATTACGTAAACCGCCGAGTCGACCTCATCTCTAACATCGAAATCCGCCTTTTCCCCCTTTAAAGCCTTCAAAATTACCCTTCCCCTCTCACCGCACACAACGTTACCGATCTGCCTCTTTATCCCGAAGTAAACCTTTCCGATAACGCTCTTCAGAACGAAAACGTCTCCTGCAAAATCTTCCAACTTCAAATTCTTTGCAATCTCCTCAGCCTTGTCGAAGGCGTGCATGTAGTTTATCGCGTTCGTTCCGAAGTTTCTGAATACGAGAAATCCCAGAGCTCCGGCCTTCATGTAGTGTTCCATCGCCTCCTTCAACCTACCTTCCCTCTCCAAGATCTTGGCCTTTAGGAAGTAGTATTTTGCCTTCAAGTCCGGAGAAACCTCTTTAATTTTCTCTATCATCGATAGAGTCTCCTTGGCCCTTTCGATTTTCTGGGTTGATACGTATAGGGAGGAGAGGTTGTTCAAGACTGTTGTGACTCCGTTAACGTCGTTCAGCTCGTTGTAGATTCTCAAAGCTTCCTTGTAAAATTTCTCCGCCTTTTCAAAATCCTTCGCCCTCGAATAGACGTAGCCCAAGTTGTTCACGATACTCGCAACTGCCCTCATCCTCTCTCTATCTCTCTTAGCTTTGGAATGCTCCATCCTTAGAACGTCCATCAAACAGCTCTCAGCCTTACCGTAATCCCCCAAATCCAAGTAGAGAGAAGACAGAATCAGAAGAGCTTTTTCAGTTATTTCCTCATCCCTCCCGTAAGATTTGGCAATCAACTCCTTCAATTCTCCTTCGGCCTTCTTGTAATCGCCCTTGACGTAGTGCAGGTTTGCCAAGTTAAGCAGGACTCCCAAGTATCTCCTGTCGTTCTCATCGTAAAGCTTTAAAACCATGTTGTAGTAACGTTCCGCCTCTCTATACTTTTTGATTACCATGTAGAGGTTTCCCAGAGTCCCCAAAAGCTTGTCCTCCTCTTTAACCTTTCCTATGAGCTTTTCACCCACGAATATCAGCTTTTCGACACACCTGTGCCTACCGTATATCTCGTTGGCGCACCTCATGAAGAGTTCGAACGCCCTATCGTAATCTCCAACCATTACGTGGTGATAGGCCTTTTCAGCCATAACGTCTAAGCTTTCCTCGAAGTGGGAGTAGTATTCCAGAGCCTTTCTGTGATGACCTTCGGAGTTTTCCCAAATCAGGTCCTTAAGAGTTGAATCCATCACCATGTGGTTGTTTCTGACTTCAACCAAACCCAGATCGACGAAATCCCTAATCTTTTCGACGTCGTAAACCTTCTTCGCAACCTCCAAGTCGATGGGCAAATCTATTACGGCCAACTCCTTCAAAACCTTCAAACCCTCACCGAATTTATCTTTTAAAACGTCCAACAACCTATCCCTTATCTTTTTTTCAAAGTCCAAGTCTATCTCAATCCTTTCTCCCCTATCTATCGCCCTTTTAACCCTCTCTTCGGTCTCCTTTAAATAATCCAAGACGTCCCTCGCACCCAAAACTTCGGCAAGTTTCGCGTAATTCATGAAAGGCTTTGGGTAGGGGGTTCAAGAAAGTTACGCTCTGAAGACGATTCCAGCGTAACCTACAACCTCGCTCATAGGTTCGACGTCACCGCTCGTTGAATAGTCTATCAACTCCGCAAAACCGTTGTAGTGCTTTGAGTATATCATTGCTACGGCTATCGCACCGTAACCGCAAACGCTCGCTTGCATCCTGTAAATCGTATCGTAGAACTTCGAGACGTCCATGGACAAAATCGCCTCTATGACAACTCTATCCCTCCTCCTGCACTCCTCGTCTGGTAGGTAGTGGTGCATGTCAGAAGATGCTATAACAACGACATCCTTACCAGTTTCCTCCTTGGCAGTGATGATCTCTTCAGCGACCTCTTTGGCAGTCTCCTCATCCTGCATACCCAAACATATGGGGACTATCTTGAAATCCCTACCCATGTTTATGAACTGTAAAAACGGAACTTGGACTTCCAACGAGTGCTCGTATCTGTGTGCGGTTTCATCCAAATCTATTATCCTCTTGGGCAACGCCTCAACGAACTCCCTATCGACCTCAACCTCCCCCAGTGGGGTTAACCATGTATCAGTTGACAAAGCTACTGGTGAACCGTATCCCGTGTGATTAGGCCCGACTATGACGTAGGTTTCAACCTGAGGTATTAAGGAGTAAACCCTTCCAGCGGTTCTACCGGAGTAGATGTAACCCGCGTGAGGTGAAACGCAGGCTACAACCGAATCGTCTGGATGATAGTCCACGAACTCCCTAAGCATTGCCAAAAGGGATTCCCTGTTCGAGGGATAGAACATACCAGCCACCGCAGGTCTCCTCATGAACTTATTTAAATTCGAGAGGATATAAACTTGATGCTCTCGAAGTTGGGTGATGAGGGAAAGAGGAGGGCGATGTGGATTTTAAAGAGGCTCGGCCTGAGCGATGAAGACGGGATCGAACCAAAGCTTGAGTCTGAATCTTTGAGTGACGAGGAGATAGAAACCTTCGACGAAGTCGAATACGCTTTGAGCATGGATTTCGAGTTTGGATACGGAGTTGCCATTAAGGCCATCAGGAGGTTGGTTGAGCTGAAGAGGTATAGGAGCGCCCTCTACGTTTGCGAAATGATAAACGACGAGATAATCAGGAGGGAGATTCTGAAGAAAGGAATGAGATACTACGAAAGCGTTGGAGACTTCAGATTGGCATACGAGTTTGCGAGGATGTTGGGAGATGAAAGAAAGGAGATATACAGAAAGCTATACGAACTCTACATCAAGGTCCGTGGTAGAGGAAGTCCGTAATTCTCTCCACATCCATGTCCTTCATCCTCTCCTTTACAGCCCTCTCGACCCCGCTCGCTTCGAAATCCAAGTCTTCAAATGAAACGTCCAAACCTCTGGTGTCTATCAGTGCAAAGCTCGGACTTTCGGCAATTCCCAACGCACCCGGACATGCTATCTTGCCGTGAATGGTCTCCGCAATAAACCTCTCGTAACCTCCGACGACGACCATCTCATACTTCCTGAAAGGGGCCAATATACTTTCGTAGTAGCTTGAAGGCTGATTCGGTTTGACAAATCCGTTTATAGGATCGAAGGGGCTTCCGTAAACGAACAGAATTTCGTTATCCCCCCACTTCTCAGCCAAAAAGCTTGGAACCTCGTTCCTCAACCACTTCCTTCCGTCCCTTCCCAACCGATCCCAGTTCCACTCTACAATCTTCCTCTCGAATTCGTCAAGACTTTTCTTCTCCTCCTCGTCCATCTCGTGCCACTCCGCAATTAAATGATCGATCCTGCCCCTCACCGCTTTGATGTCGTTTTCAACGATAGTTTCGTAGGTTTCCCTTGGGAAGGGCATGTATCCGAAGACACCCAAAACGTATATGGCCTTTAAGTCGTAGTTCTCCTTCAACCTTTCGACCCTCTCCAAGAGGGCATTTAAAGCGACGACGTTCCCTTGAACGTTCGAAGCTACGACGATCATGAAGGAAGTGGGCGTTTAGTATATAAGCCTTTGTATGGGTATTATCAGTATGTCCCTCGCCCCAACCTTCTTCAACCTCTCGAGGACTTCGAAGAGCTTGTCCTCGTGAACGACGACGTGAACGGCCAACATGTCTCCGTCTTCGACCTTCATAACCGTAGGCCCCTTCAAACCGGGAACTATCTTCTTAACGTCTTCGAGTATGTTGGAGGGAACGTTCATCATGAGATACATCATACCCTTAGCGTTCAAAACGCCCCGAATAGAGGTTACCAGAGCCTTGACTTCGAACTCGTTAACGATGTCTCTGTTGGCTATTAAAACAGCTTCAGTTTCCAAAACCTCCTCAACCACCCTGAGGTTGTTCACCCTAAGCGTCGTTCCTGTTGAAGTGAGATCGAGAATGGCATCCGCTATTCCTATGTAGGGTGCGTTCTCACAAGCACCGCTAACCTCAACTATCGTAACGTTTAAACCCCTCTCTCTAAAAAATCTCTCCGCAACGTTTCTGAATTCCGTAGCTATCCTCTTACCATTTAAATCCTCCAAAGATTTTACGTCCGAATCCATAGGAACGGCAACGACGAGCTTGGCCTTACCGAAACCGAGCTTGAGAACGACCTCAACGTCAACTCCAGACTCAACAACCATGTCGTAACCGGTGATACCCACATCTGCCGATCCGTTGGCCACGTAGTGGGGTATGTCTCTGGCTCTCGCAAAGAGAACGTTTATCCTCGGATTGTTCGTTGGAACTATCAACCTCCTCTCCGAACTCTCCACCTTTATTCCCGCCTCCCTCAAGAGCTCCAAGGAGGGTTCGCTAAGCCTACCCTTGTTTGGTATGGCTATTATCATCCGATCACCTAAAAGACGTCTATCTCACCGTTTATCACCATATCCGTTACCTTTGTCACGTTGTCCAACCAACCTTCAGCGATTTCTACGGCTTTTTTCTCCATTCTTTCAACGCTGTATCCCTTTTTGGGTATTATCTGAATGTCCAAAGCCTTAGGTTCGTTTATGGGCCTTCCTATCTGACTGAGTATTTTCACGTAAACCTCCTCAATTCCCTCAATACTCTCGTAGCAGTCCTTGGCTATAAGGTTTGCCAGAATGTTGTATATCTTTCCGACGTGGTTTATAGGATTTTTACCAGCCGACGCTTCCATGCTCATTGGCCTGTAAGGAGTTATCAGACCGTTGCACCTGTTTCCCCTTCCAACGCTACCGTCGTCACCGCATTCAGCCGAAGTTCCCGTTACCGTCAGGTAAACGCAACCCCTCTCGTAGTCGTCCGCGGTGTTCACGTTTATCTCCACCTCCCTTTCGGTGTATTCCCTCACGATATCACTCAACCAATCCTTCAAAGCGTCCTTGACAGCAACGTAGTCCTTTATGCTGTCCAAATACCTATCGACCATAGCACACGCGATCGTTAGGGTTATCTTGTCCTTCTCCCTCAAACCCATGACCTTGACGTCCTCCCCAACGGCCTTCTCCTCCCTCCTAAACTCTTTGTATATCTTCCTCTCAACGTTGTAAACTATCTTTTCAGTTTCCGTAAAAGGTGCAAAACCTATTCCAAAAGAAGTATCATTGGCGTGAGGAACTTTACCGCTCCTCCTCATGAAGACGTCTTGCAAATCGGTGCTACCCTCCCCTATCCTAACGTCAAATATGACGTCCTCCTCGGGATTCAAATTGGCCATGGCCCTTCTTATGTAATCCTTCGCAGCCTTCAAAGCTATCTTATCGGTTGGAATCCAACTCCCCTCAAATTCCTTTGTGGCTCTGCCGACGAGAAGTATGTAGATAGGTTTTATTATCTCCCCACCACCGAAGGAGGGTTTGGACTTTCCGGCGACTATCTGGGTTTCATCGGTGTTGTGGTGTAAAACTACGCCGAACCTCTTTATGTATTCTCTGCTTAAAGCTCTGCTCATCGATTCCGCAATTCCATCGGCCAAAGTATCGGGATGACCTATCCCCTTTCTCTCAACGATCTCGACCTTTTGCCTTTCTACTGGAATCTGGTTGAGCTCTTGAACGTAGATGTTTCTCATAACCCTTCCGCTCTCGAAAAGGGATATAAGCTTTAAGGTTTTCGTAACAAATTTATAACGATTTATAACGACTGAGCCCATGAGTATATTCGAGGAGTTCGTGGAGATGTCGAAACTCGAAGACAACGAGAAGGAGGAAAGGTTGAGAGAGTTCTTCGAAAGGTTGAACAAGATGAATTTTGAGGAGTTCAATTGGGCGGACGAAGTCTTTGAGGGTATTCACGTTAAGAGGGATGGTGACAGGATCGCACTGCATTGGGTCGATCTCGAGAGTGGGGAGGAGAAGGAGTTTACCTATAGAGGTTTTGCAAAGATTTCGAACGGCATCGTGAACTTTCTTAGGGAAAACGAAGTAGATAAAGGTGAATTCCTGCACTTCATGCTCCCCTTAATCCCAGAAGTTTGGTTCTGTCACTACGTGGCGGTTAAGGGGGGATTCATAGGAGTTCCGAACGCCAACATACTGAGGGAGAGGGACTTGGAATACAGATTCAAGGTCGCTAAACCTTCTGCAATAGTTGCGGACGAAGATTCTGCAAAGGTCATAGACGAGGCTTTAAAGCTTGCAAACGTGAAACCGAAGGTTAAGATAGTTGTTGGGGATAGAGATGGCTGGGAACCCATAGATTCAATAGAGCCGAAAAACTGTGAGGGTGCAAGGACAAAGGCTGACGATCCGATATTCTGCTTCTTCACGTCCGGAACGACCGGTTTACCTAAGGGGGTAATTCACACAGCGATCAGCTATCCAGTTGGACATCTCTCAACCGCATACATGATAAACATTAAGCCGAACGACGTTCACAACAACTTGAGTGCCTCCGGATGGGCGAAGTTCGCTTGGAGTTCCTTTTTCGCACCCTTCATAGTCGGGGCAACTGTTTTGGGTTTGCACTTCAGGAAGTTCAATCCGGAGAGGTATTTAGAGGCCATAGACAGTTACGGAGTTAGCACATTCTGCGCTCCACCCACCGCATGGCGAATGTTCATGCTCGTTGACGTTAAAGGTAAGGGATTGAAGTTCGAAAACCTTAGGGAGGTCGTTTCCGCTGGAGAACCTCTAAATCCGGAGATAATAGCGAAGTGGAAGGAGTGGACAGGAATAGAAATCAGAGACTTCTACGGGCAAACCGAAAGCACCGCAATGATAGGAAATCCGCCTTGGTTCAAGGGGAGGATAAAGCCCGGCTCCTTCGGAATTCCGACGTTCATGTATGACGTGGTTCTGCTCGACGACGATTTAAACGAGATCAAAGAGCCTAAGGTTGTGGGGCACATAGCGGTGAGATTGAATAAGTGGAGACCCATAGGATTGTTTAAAGGTTACTTCGGTAACGTGAGGGAAGACGCATTCGTTGGAGATTACTACCTAACCGGTGACAAAGCCTACTTCGACGAAGACGGCTACTGGTGGTTCGTTGCGAGGGCTGACGACGTTATAAAGACCTCAGATTACAGGGTCGGGCCCTTCGAAGTTGAGAGCGTTCTGCTTGAGCATCCTGCGGTTGCTGAAGTTGCGGTTGTTGGAAGTCCAGACCCGATAAGGTGGCAGGTCGTAAAGGCCTTTGTAGTCCTAAAACCCGGTTACAAACCATCGAGGGAGTTGGCTTTGGAGCTTTTCAAGCACTGCAAGAACATTCTCGCGAAGTTCAAAATTCCGAGGATAATAGAGTTCGTCGATTCCCTACCGAAGACGATAAGCGGAAAGATAAAGAGGAAGGAGCTCAAGATGATGGAGGAGGAGAGGAAGAAGAGAGGTGAAATAGGGGAATACGAATACTTCTACAAGGACTTTCCCGAGTTGAGGTGATTTTATGCCCTACAGGAATTTTGAAAACTTTTGGGTCTTGCTGAACAGAATAGCAGGTGAAAATCCAGATAACCCAGCAATTCTCTTCGACGGTAAAGAGATCAGCTACTCCGAACTCTTCGACAAGGCAAACAGGTTGGCGTATGCTCTTTTCAAGATGGGAGTAAGAAGAGGGGACAAAATAAGCCTTTGGATGCAGAACACACCGGAGTGGGTGATAACTTGGTGGGCGGTCCCGATGATAGGGGCGGTGATAGTTCCAGTCGATCACTGGTACAGGGAGATAGAGGCCAAGCACATAATCGGTCACTCGGATTCGAAAGTTGTGATAACATACCGCTCCTTCGGAAAGTGGGACTTCATATCGATCTTGAAGAAGATTAAGGATGATTTACCGAAGCTTGAAAACGTCGTGTCCGTTGGTGAATCCGAAAGGATAGACGGAATGGAGTTCGACGATCTTCTGGAGATGGGAAAGGGATGGAAGAAGGATGAGGACTATCTCGAATACGTTAAAAGCGTCAATCCAGATGACGTCTGTTTGATACTCTACACCTCTGGAACGACTGGAACTCCCAAGGGAGTTATGCTTTCTCAATTCCAAATAATAAAGAACGCCTACGATCAGGGGGAAAACTTGAGAGTCACAAACAAGGACAAGCTGGTAGTTCCAGTTCCCTTCAGCCACTGCTTCGGATGCGTTATGTCCATAACTCTCATGGCCTGTTTTGGAGGTGCCATTGCTCCTCTCTTGGTTTTCAACGAGAGAACCGCTTTGGAAACGATAGAGAGGTATGGTTGTACAATGATTCACGGAACTCCTACAATGTTCAACAGAGAAATTAAGCTCTTTAGGGAGGAGAAGTTCGACACCTCAACCCTGAGAACTGGAATAATGGCTGGAGCACCTTGCCCAGAGGACTTGATGAGGGCGGTAATGAACGAGATGGGTGCCAACTTGTGCATAACCTACGGTTTGACAGAGGCGTCACCGGGAATAACCATGACCAGCTTGGAGGACAGCATAGAGGACAGGGTTAAAACGGTAGGAAAACCCCTACCAGACATAGAGGTCAAGATAGTGGATGACAACGGGAGGGAGGTTCCAAGGGGTGTCGTTGGAGAAATAGTATGCAGAGGTTACAACGTCATGAAAGGCTACTACAAAGCTCCAGAACTGACGGCAAAAACCATAAGGGACGGTTGGCTCTACACCGGAGATTTGGGGGTTATGGATGAGAGGGGATACGTAACGTTTAAGGGGAGGAAGAAGGAGCTCGTGATTGTTGGAGGTTACAACGTCTATCCGATTGAAATAGAGAGCTTCATAAGACAGTTCGAGAAGGTTCACGAAGTTGCAATCGTTGGAGTTCCAGATGAGGATTTGGGTGAAGTTGTAGCATGTGCGGTAATTCCGAAGGATGGAGTCGATCTTAAGCCTGAAGAGATAGTGGACTTCTGCTACGGTAAAATCGCAAGTGCTAAAGTTCCGAGATACGTTTACGTAACCGATTCTCTACCAGTTAGTGGAAGGGGGAAGGTGCAGAAGTTCAAACTCGTCGAGATACTCAAGGAGAAGATAGAAAGGGGAGAGCTGAAGAAGGTCGTTCCTACCGCTTTGAAGGAGAGGCAACATTTTAATTAAACCCCTCAACCTTTATATCGTGAAAGAGATTAGGGCGAGTAAGGTTTCAGCTCTGGCAAACCTATTTTTAACAGTGGCGAAGGTTTTAGCGGGAATACTCGTCAACTCTACCGCTCTAATTGCGGACGGAGTCCATTCACTCATAGACGTCTTAGGTTCAATACTCGTATGGATAGGAATAAGGGTTGCGAGCAAACCACCGGATGAGCTCCACCCCTACGGTCACTTCAAGGCGGAAAGCTTGGCCGAGCTTTCGGTCGGAATAATCATCTTGATATCCGCCTTGGCAATAATTCACGAAGCGATAACGAGTTTCTTAGAGATGTCAACTCCAGAGTTCGAGTTCTACGCCCTACTCGTGGCTCTAATTTCGGCTATGGTTAACGAACTTCTGGCGAGATACAAGATAAAGGTTGGAATTGAAACCAAATCGTCATCTCTCGTCGCTGAAGGAAAGCATTCGAGAGTCGATGTCCTGTCTTCCATTTCGGTTTTTGTGGGCTACCTCTTCGCGGGATTTGGTTACTGGTGGGCAGACCCCTTAATCGCGATAGTTGTTTCAGTTCTTATAATTCAGATGGGCGTTGAGATTTTGAGGAATGCTGTCAACTCCGTAATGGATAGGGTCGATCCAGAGCTCGCTCTGAAGGTTAAATCCGCGGTCGAGAGAATTGAGGGCGTTGAAGGTGTCGAATTCGTCGGGGTTAGGGGAACTTGGAAGGCTAAAATAGTAGAGGTTCACGTCAACATCAATCCCGGCATGAGTGCGGAAACCATTGACGTTCTCGAGAGGGAGATCGAGGAAAGGGTGAAGAGCACGGTGTCGAACGTCGTTAGAGTCGTTACGGTCGTTAAGGTGAAAAGGCCAATGGTTGTTGCGATTCCAGAAGATGGGAAGGGAAACTACACCGGTGAGCTCGACTCACCCTACTTCACCGTGATAGATTTCAACGCCAAAAGGAGATTCAGAATAGAGAATCCACACGCAAAAGCGGAGAAGAGAAAGGGATACCTGATAGCCGAACTTTTGAGCAGGCACGGTGTCAACGTGGTAGTCTTGAGGAAGGTGGGTGTCGGTGCAAAGTCCCACTTGAGGAGTAGGGGGATTTTGATCAGATTCGAAGAAGGTAAGACCGTTGAAGATGTCGTCAAAAGGTTAGCGTAAGTCCAGTATCCTCTTAGCCTTCCCCTCAAACCTTTCAAGCGTCCCCTTTTCGACCAATTCGACGTTTATCCTTATCCCTATCTCCTCCCTCAAAGCCCTCTCTATCTTGCTTTTAATCTTCTCCAGATCTTTCAACTCCCCGGTGAAGAACTCTTCCTTTATTTCGACTCTAACTGTAATCTCATCCAAGGCACCCCTTTTGGTCAAGACTATCTGGTAGTTGTCTCCAACCTCCGGAATCCGCATCAAAACGTGCTCTATCTGTGAAGGAAACACGTTTATACCTCTAACTATCATCATGTCGTCCGTCCTTCCAAGTATTCTGTGTATCTTTGGATGTGTCCTTCCGCAACTGCACTCGTCTGGCATGATGTATGTTACGTCTCCAGTCCTGTACCTTATAAGCGGTAAAGCCTCTTTGGTTAGGGGTGTCAAAACGAGTTCCCCCTTCTCCCCCTCACTCAAAACCTCTCCGGTCTCCGGATCAACTACTTCGACTATGTAGTGGTCTATCCATATATGCAGACCGTTCTGCTCTTCGCATTCGAAGGCAACTCCCGGGCCGTTCATCTCGCTCAACCCGTAGCTGTCAAAAGCCTTCAATCCAAAGGCGTCTTCCAGCTTTCTCCTTAAAGATTCGCTCCAAGGTTCCGCACCGAAGCAACCGATCTTCAAACCCAAGTCGCTTGGATCGATGTCCATAGATTCCGCAACCTCCTTTATGTGCAAAGCGTAGCTTGGAGTGCAGTGAATTGCTGTCGTTCCAAAATCGAGCATGAACTGAATCTGCCTCTTGGTGTTTCCAGTTCCAGAAGGAATAACCATGGCACCTATCCTTTCCGCACCGTAGTGAAAACCCAATCCTCCGGTAAAGAGGGTGTAACTTACCATGTTTTGAAAAACGTCTTTCTTCCTTATCCCGGCCATGTAGAGACAGCGGGCACAGAGGTTTATCCAGTTCTCCAAATCCCTTGCGGTGTATCCAACGACCTTCGGCTTTCCAGTTGTCCCGCTTGACGTGTGAATCCTTACTATCTCTTCCTTTGGAACCGCGAAGAGTCCGAAGGGATAGTTTTCCCTCAAATCCTCTTTCGTCGTGAAGGGTAGCTTGGAAACGTCACTCAAACTTCTGATGTCTTCTGGGTGAACACCCATCTCCCTAAACTTCCTCCTGTAGAATGGAACGTTATCGTAAACGTGCCTAACAACCCACCTCAACCTCTTGAGCTGGATGTTTTCAAGCTCTCTTCTCGGTAAAACCTCCTCCCTCTGCCAGTATTTTTCGGAGTATGGCATGTTTTCAAAGTGTCCGTTAGATATTTATCGTTTTGCAATGATAGTTCACGCTATGAGGAAAGTGGAGTGCATCTACGAGAAAGGTGTTTTAATACCGTTGGAGAAGCTGGACATTCCAGAAAGGTCGATAGTAGTTTTGAACATAGAGGAAGTGAGAAGATTGGACGATATGAAGTTGCATGGATATCTGAGGCTTTTGAGAGAGGGAGAAGATGCAGAAGAGCTCTTTGAATTATAAGAAGGTGACATAATCGTCCTTACGGATTTGATAGGTAAAAAGCTCAGACCCGTGCTCGTTCTAAGTTCTGAAGAGTTAAATAGCATGTCTGCAGATTTGATAGTTGCGAAGATCAGTTCTTCCAGACATTTGCCAGACTTTGAGGTTGAAATAACCCCGAACAATCTCTAATATGGAAAACTCAAGAAAACGAGTTACGTTCACCTTCACTCGATATTTACGGTGGAGAAAAATTTGGTGCTTAAAAAAGTGGGAAGACTAAAACCTGAAAAGGTAGTTGAGGTTAAGAACGTCACCAAAAGGGTGTTTAATCTCGAGGATTGAAGTCCGTTAGATATTTATCGTTTTGCCAAACCTGTCTGTATGAAGTTGCTCGTTTGCGGAAAGGGTGGTAGCGGGAAAAGCACCTTAACAGCTTTAATTGCGAAATCTCTGGCGAAGAGAGGTTACAAGGTTTTGGTCGTCGATGGAGACGAATCCAACCTCACGCTTCACAGACTCTTGGGTTTGGAAAAGCCGAAGGAATTTAAGGAGATGTTCGGCGATAGAAGGAAGGTCTTCGAGGGCGTTAAAAACTTGAAGATTGAGAGAATTGAAGACATTCCAAGCGAGTTCGTATCAAAAAAGGATGGAATAATGCTTATGAGTGTGGGAAAAATCCACCACTTCGGTGAGGGATGTGCATGCCCCATGGGTGTCCTGCTTAGGGAGTTTTTGAAGGGTTTGAAGTTAAATGAGAATGAGTTCGTTATAGTAGATGCCGAAGCTGGGATGGAGCACTTCGGAAGGGGAGTTGAGGAGGGTTGCGACGGGATAATAGTGGTCTTAGACCCAACATACGAATCCAAGCTCATGATGGAGAGGATAAAGTCCATGGGTATTGGAAAACCGATCTACTTCGTTCTGAACAAGTTCGACGAGAGGTTTAAAGAACTTCTCGACTTTGATGTCGATGTTAAAATTCCCTTCAAGGAGGAGATATTCGTTTCGTGCATGAAGGGGGAGGAGCTTAAGGAGATTGATGAGATAGACGAACTTTTGAAGAAGCTGATTTAATTTTTAAACCGAATGAGTTATAAACGTTCGTTTTAAAGGAGATTTGTGGAAATCAGAGGACTGAGTGAGGAGGAGGCTAAGAGAAGGCTTGAGAAATACGGATACAACGAAATTGTCGAAAAGAAGAAACATCCCATTTTAAAGTTCCTCTCATACTTCTGGGGACCCATACCGTGGATGATAGAAATCGCCTTGATTCTTTCCGCACTCGTGAAACACTGGGCGGACTTCTACATAATACTCGTTTTGCTTGTAGTCAACGGAGTTGTAGGTTTTTGGCAGGAACACAGGGCTGAAAATGCAATAGAGCTTTTGAAAAGGCGTTTGGCTTTAAACGCAAGAGTTTTGAGGGACGGGGTTTGGAAGGTAATTCCCGCAAGGCTTTTGGTTCCCGGTGACATCGTCAGGGTTAGGATAGGCGACATAGTTCCTGCGGACATCGAGATTTTGGAGGGTGAGGGGGAGTTCGACGAATCCGCTTTGACTGGGGAATCTCTGCCCGTTTCTAAAAAGGCTGGAGATACGATTTACTCCGGTTCAATATGCAAGAGGGGGGAGGTTGTAGGTGTAGTTAAGGCTACGGGTGAGAACACCTACTTTGGCAAGACAGCAAAGCTCGTCGAGGAAGTTGAGACTACGAGCAGATTCCAGAAGGTGGTCATAAAGATAGGCGATTACCTCATAGTTCTGGCGGTTGCGGTGATTTTGGTAGTTATTCTGTTTGCGGTTAAGAGGCACGAAAGTCTGTTGGAGATTTTGAGGTTTTCTCTCGTTTTGATGGTCGCAGCAATTCCGGCTGCACTTCCCGCCGTTTTATCTGTGACGATGGCTGTTGGGGCAATGAACCTCGCGAGGAGGGAGGCGATAGTAAGGAAGCTGGTTGCAATAGAGGAGCTGGCTGGGGTTGACGTTCTGTGTTCGGACAAAACTGGAACTTTGACCGAGAACAGGTTGAGGGTGGGAAAAGTTATCGCCTTCGGATTCAGCGAGGAGGACGTTTTGAAGTTCGCCTCTCTGGCATCTGAGGGAGGAGATGCTATAGACGATGCTATACTTGAAAGGATGGACGTCAGGAAGGAATACAGAATCCTGAAGTTCATCCCTTGGGATCCCGTTAGGAAGAGGAGCGAGGCGTGGGTTGAGGGGAGGGAGGGTAGGTTTAAGGTCACGAAGGGAGCTCCCCAAGTCATATCGGAGTTGACGGGTTTCGATTTGAGCGAGCACGTTGAAAGGTTGGCTGAAGAGGGTTACAGGGCTATAGCTGTTGCCGTTGATTTTGGAGAAGGTTGGAGGGTCGTAGGTTTGATTCCCCTATACGATCCTCCACGAAGTGATTCGAAGGAGACTATCGAGACTGCGAAGAGAATGGGAATAGAGGTCAAGATGGTTACGGGCGACCACGTGGCGATAGCGAGGAGAATTGCCGAAGAGCTCGGTCTGGGGAGGTATATAGTCAGTGCGAAGGAGCTGATGAACAAGAGGTATTCCGAGCTTGCGAGGATAGTTGAAGAGGCAAACGGTTTTGCGGAGGTTTTTCCAGAGCACAAATACGTGATAGTTGACGCCCTGCAAAAGCACGGCCACATAGTTGCAATGACTGGTGATGGAGTCAACGACGCTCCCGCTTTGAAAAAGGCGGACGTGGGAATTGCCGTCTATAACGCAACTGACGCAGCGAAATCGTCAGCGGATATAGTCCTATCCAAACCCGGGATATCCGTCATAATAGATGCGATAAAGGAGAGCAGGAGGATATTTCAGAGGATGCAGAGTTACGCAATCTACAGAATCGCTGAAACGATTAGGGTTCTCTTCTTCATAGCTCTTTCCATCATAGTTTTCAACTTCTACCCAGTTACAGCAACGATGATCATACTCTTGGCACTCTTAAACGACATCCCCATACTTTCGATAGCCTACGACAACGTGATATACTCCAACAGACCTGAGAGATGGAATTTGGAGCAAATTCTGATAGTGTCAACCGTTTTGGGGGTTACGGGATTGGTTTCGAGCTTCGGATTGTATCTCTGGGCGGTTTACGCTGGAATAAACCACGAAACTCTGAAGACCTTCATGTTCCTGAAACTTGCAGTCGCTGGTCATCTGACTATCTTCGTTACGAGAACGAGGGGTTTCTTCTGGAGCGTAAAGCCCGGTAGGCTTTTGTTCTGGAGCGCTGTGGGAACGAAGTTAATTGCGACGGTGTTTGCAGTTCTGGGCATATTCATGGCACCCATAAGCGTTCAATACGCAGTCTTGATCTGGCTCTACTGCTTGGCGTGGTTCTTTATGGAAGATATCGTTAAGGTTTGCTGTTACAAAAGGTTGCACTAAAATCCAAGCTTTTTGAACTTCAAAGGCAACTTGCCCTTCTCCAACTTCTTCATCTTCTTCATGACGCTCTTTATGGTCCTGTAATACTTCAAAAGCTCCTTCACGTCTTGAGGTGTTGTTCCACTACCAATCGCAATCCTCCTAATCCTTGAGGAGTCTATTATCTTCGGATTTAATAGCTCTTCTTCCGTCATCGAGTCCATTATAACCTTGAACTTCTTCATCTTCTCCTGAGTCATCTCCATTACGCTGTCGTCAACCTTCAAACCGAATCCAAATGGTAGGAGTTCGAAAATCTTCTTTATCGGCCCCATCTTCTGCATCGCTTCGATCTGCTTGTAGATATCTTTGAGGGTGAACGTTCCCTTTATGAACTTCTCGGGCTCCAAATCCTCCTGCCTTGCAATTCTCTCAACCTTCTCTATCAGAGCCTTTATGTCACCCATCCCGAGCAAACGGGAAACGAATCCAGCTGGATCGAACCTCTCAAAGTCCTCTACCTTCTCACCGGTCCCTATGAAGGCGATCGGAATTCCTATCTCTCTCGCAGCCGACAATGCTCCACCACCCTTAGCGGTTCCGTCGAACTTCGTTATGATTATACCGTCTATTCCTATAGCCTCGTGAAAAGCCTTAGCCTGCTTAGATGCAAGTTGTCCTATCGCAGCATCTAAGACCAAGAGCTTGTAATCTGGATTCGCAACCTTGGCTATTTCGATCATCTCGTCTATGAGCTCCTTCTCTAAAGCGTGCCTCCCAGCGGTATCTATTACTATCATGTCGTAATCTTTCAGCTTATTCAAGGCGTTCTCGACTATCTTTACCGCATCCTTTTCGTTCTTCTCACCGTAGAAAGCTATTCCGTAGCTTTCGGCCAACTGTTTCAACTGTTCGTATGCGGCAGGTCTCCACGTGTCAGCACAGACTACCGCTGTCCTCAAGCCCTTATCTTTGAAGAACTTTGCGAGCTTTGCCGCTGTTGTCGTTTTACCGCTTCCCTGCAAACCGACGAGCATTATCTTAGACCTTTTGAGAGGAATCTCCAAACCCTCTCCAATTCCCTTCAAGAGCTCCTCGTAAACGATCTTTATTACGTGCTCCTTCGGATTCAATCCCTCCAAAACCTCCTCGCTCAAAGCCCTCTTCTTTATGGCGTCGCTGATCTCTTTAACGTGCCTAACGTTTACGTCCGCCTTAATCAAAGCCCTCTGAATGTCCCTAACTATCTCCTCAACCAAAGCCTTATCTACGGTCGTTGATCTCGTTATCTTCCTTACAACCTCCTTGAGCGATTCGAGTGCCATCGTTTTAAATTGACTCGACCTTTTATATCGTTTTTCAAAGCCCGGTTGGACAGTCTATAAATGTAACATCTACATCAAACTCCTGTCCCACGACCTTCATGAGGGCCTTAACGCCAAAGGTTTCGGTCGCGTAGTGCCCAGCAAAAACGACGTTTACTTCACCCTCCTTTGCCAAGTGGTATATGCTGTGATCATGCTCACCCGTTAAAAACAGATCTATTCCCCTCTCTATGCCTTCATCCAAAGCGAATCCTCCCCTTCCCGAAACGACTCCAACCCTTTTGACCTTTTCACTGCCGAACCTCAGAACCGTTAAATTGGGATTTATCCTCTCGCCAATCAACTTCAAAACGGAATCCAAAGACATGGCTTTATCGTATGTGCCGATGTAACCTATCTCTCTACCCTGATAAACTCCGAAGCCTTCAACCGGCTCCAAATCCAAGTTTTTGAGGATTTGAGCGTTGTTTCCTATCGAAGGGTGTGCATCTAAAGGCAAGTGAACCGCGTAAAGGGAAATTTCGTTCTTCAGAAGGAATTCGAGCCTCCTCTTAACTATTCCCCTAACGTATTCTATCCCACCCCATATCAGCCCGTGATGGACTACTATCATATCCGCCCCAATCTCCTTAGCCTTCTCAAACACATCCATGCAGGCATCGACAGCAAAAGCAACTTTGTTGACCTCCTTCTTTCCCTCAACCTGAAGCCCGTTTTTCGATTTGTCCTGCCACTCGTCAACCTTCAAGAGTTCGTTCAAGAAATCCACAATTTCGAAAAGCTCCATGACATCACCTCAAAACACCCAATTCCGAAAGCCTTTCGGGAAGATATACGTCAGTTACGAAACTCAAGCCGTATTTGGCTAAGGCCTGTTGTTCCGACTTTCTACCCAACTCAAGCTGGAGTTTTACTTCCCTTCTCCAGAAATCGCTGTCGAAACGGGGATCGGAAAGAATGGAATTCAAAGCTCTTACGTCCTCATCGGTTAGCCTGTCCGAAGGTAGCTCGTATTTCAGTATGTCCGAGGGTCTAATCCCGACGAAGAGAGCAGAGGGGGTTGCAAGGTATTCCGAAAGGTGGGCGGATTTTATGGAACCGTAAGCAACGCTCGCGTAAATTCTATAGCTCCAAGGGTCCCCATCCGTAAAGACAACGATAGGCAAACCCAACTCCGAATTCAACCTCTTTAAAAGTCTCCTCGTGCTCCTCGCGGGTTGTCCCTTTAGGTGAACTATTACGGCGTTGTAATCCTCGTCGAATCCGTTCTCGACCAATCTATCTCTCATACCTCCCGTTTCAATGGCTATGACAAAATCAGCGTTGCACTCCAAGAATTCCAAGTTGTCAACGTTCGTAGGGATTTGATATCCTGCCTCGCCAACGTCGTCTCGGCAGTGTATTTCCCTTACTCCCCTCCTCGTTCTCTCCCTAATCTTTACATCTCCGAAAACCGTAGCTCCGTCCTCCTCGGGCCTAACGTTGAAAGATTCCCTCTGCAATCCAGTTAAAATTTCCAAATCCTCTATCAATCTGTCGCTTTCAACCTGCTCCTTAAACTTCGCAATCCCCCAGTTTTCGGATATGTAGTATATCTCCCTCAAAGTTGAAGACCTGTTTTGAGTCAACTGCTCCTTTAGAAAACCTACGAGGTAAAGCGTCTTCAGAATCTGATAAGCTCCCTTAAGCGTTTTGGCGGACCTTACGGATTTCCTGTCACCGTAAACCCAAACCTCGCTCTCCTCTTTGAACTCGATGTTTCTCTTGGTTCTCGTAGTTATCTCAATTTCTGGAATTTCACCCCTTTTGATCTGATCGTAAACGCATTCTACGATCTTCAAAAGCTCCGTTAAAGCACTCACATCAAATCGTAGGATCGGCAAAATTTAAAAATTTCTAATAGCCGTGAAAAAGCCGATCTCCAAGAAATTCCGGCAGACCAGCCTTTACAACAGCGTCGTAAACCTCCTGGATGTTGTATTTAACCCTCTTAAGTTTTATCTCGTTCTTCTCGGTGTCGTATATTGCAAAGGCTGAATCTGGATTTCCATCCCTCGGCTGACCAACGCTACCGGGATTTGCGAAGAACAAACCCCTATGCCACTTTACGAATTGGATGTGCGTGTGACCAACAACGACGTTTTCCTCCAAGTCTTCGAGAATGTATTCTATCCTCGGATCGTCTGGAAAGATGTATTCTTCAATTATCCTCAAATCTTCAGCTGGCATACCGTGGCAGATCAGAAACCATTCCGTTTCCAACTTTAACGGCAGTTCAGAAAGCCAATCCAAGTTTTCCTCTTTCAAGTTTTTCCTCGTCCATTCTCCAGCTATTCTTGCATACTCGTTGAATCCGAAGAAGTCCCCAGTAACTACAGCGTAATCGTGGTTTCCCATAACGC
Organism: Archaeoglobaceae archaeon; assembly: GCA_027036775.1. Lineage (GTDB taxonomy): Archaea > Halobacteriota > Archaeoglobi > Archaeoglobales > Archaeoglobaceae > Archaeoglobus_B. The sequence goes on from JALWDS010000004.1 coordinate 112,828, forward strand.
ATTTAACGTCGTTATCCCTCAAAATCTCTACGACTTCGTTTGGAAATGGATAATATCCTACAACGTCTCCAGCACAGTATATTTCATCGCAATCGTTTAGACTTTTTAAGACTTCCTCCAAAGCCACTAAGTTTCCGTGGATGTCTGAAATCAGTCCTATCTTCATGTTGAGGGGTTTAACATACTGTAATAGAATCTTCCGCAACGATCGAACCTTTATATATGATAGCAATTTCGATTTTGTCTCCTTTTATCAACTTTACACCTTCCTTTTTTATTCTGAAACCTACGGTTTCCCCTTGACTCCAAATACCGTCCGATTTGTAACCTATCTCTCCTAAGTATCTGCTGTAATGGTTCGGATTTTCGTCGATTAGATCGTCTCCTACGACGGAGTCATCGGGCAGTTTGTTGATTCCAACACCGAACTTCCAAGGGAAGTTTTGAAGGGTGCAAGACTCAACCTTACCACCGTGAAGGACTGTTAACAAAATCTTAACATCCTTAACCTTCAAAGGATCGCCGGCAACGTGTCTTAGAATTACCACTTGGTCGTGGTATATTTTCCCATTTCCCTCAGTGACTTTATCTATTTTTATTTTCACAAAGGTTGGCTTTGAGACCTCAAAATCGCCAACGTAGTGGAACGCTACGTATGCAAATGAAAAGGTTAATGCGAGAATTATGGTCACCTGCAGAACTTGACTAACTCCTCTCGACGATTTCATACTTCGTCAAGTTGAAGTCCTCGGCCTTACCCAACTCTATGTTCTTCAGAGCGGTAACGATAGAGGCCTTGTATTTTGGAATATCTATCTCCGCTTTGATCGGAATACCGTTGTTCACGTAAACCCTAACCTTAACCCAACCCAAAAGCGGATCGTTTAATTGATACTCGTATGCGTCGCAACTTACGGACGTGTTGTTGAACTGCACCTCCTTCTTACCTAAATAGGTAACGTTTTCCGCCTTTTTGATGGAGTCAACGACGGTTTTCATCGTTACTATGGGTAGGCCTTCGTATCTGACGATGGAGTTGAGGGGTTTGAACCTGTAAACGTAGTTTGACACCGTAGGCATGAAGACGTAGTATTCGCCACCTTCGTCAATCAAAACGGCGTTTGTTATTGCCCTTTTCAGCCTAACATACATCGGATTTTCGCAAGTCGTTTTCAGGTCCTTAAACCTCACGATCGTTTTGTTACCCAAAACGTCCAGAGTAAAGGTGTAATTGACTTGGCAACCCATTATCTTTAGGGAATAGCTGTCCGCCCTGAAGTTGTCGGGTAGGTTTGCATTGAGAGAGTGGCTCAATTTGCTCGTGGTTTGAATGCAAAAACAGAGAGAAATTGCAAGTAGCAACACCGCAAGCTTTCTCATGGTTGTTTATGGTTAAAAAGTTTTGATATAGTTTTCGATTGGGGGAAATCTTTAAATATTTAAGGTTATATAATATTTATTGTGAAGTGGAGGTTCGTGATTCCGGTGCTCGTGATGGGAATGCTATTGGGTAACGTGCACGTCTCAAAGTTCAATCCGCTCTCGGAAGACTCGAACGGCAACGGTATTCCAGACATCCTCGAAGGACACGTCTTAGTTTACAGCTTCGTCGTTCCAGTGGTTGCGACTTGCACCATTACCGCTTTGATATTCTACGTAGCCTTCGCCTCGGAACACGTGTTGAAGGAGGGCAGAGATTACAGGGGCAACATCGACTTGATCGTGAAGGTTTTCAAGTCCAAGTATAGGGAGGTGATCGTATGAGGGTGTGGGCTATTTTCGGTCTGTTTTTGATTTTGTGTGCGGTCGGTGTCGTTTTGGCTAAATCGATTAATAACGTGCTTTCCGAAGATGCAGACGGTGACGGAATGCCCACCATTGTCGAAAAGGCCGTTGGAACCAATCCCAACGATCCGTTGAGCTGTATTACTGTTAAAGGAATTAGCTACGTTGAAAGCAATAACACCAGTATCTTGATTGAAGTCGCCAACGTGACCGTGGGAGGTGGGTGAAGATGAAGGGGTTTAAAATTTTCGTCTTTGCAATGATAACGATTGCACTGTTAATTCCGGCGGTTTACGCCGAGCAGGTTAAGTTGGGAGTGGACATTTATCCCCAAAGCGTTTACGAGGGTGGAACGGCAAAGGTTTCGATAAACGTTAGCGGTGCGTCGGAAAGCCAAGTTCAAACGATACCCGTGGACGTTATGCTCGTAATGGACTGCTCTGGCTCGATGTATAGATACGGTAACATAATAAGCGGACCTTACAACGTCACCCTGAAGACGAGTTGGAGGAAGATCGGAGAGTTCAGATTAAACAAAACCTCGAACGTCGAAGTGATGTTGCAGACCCTACCGGGCAGAGGTCTGGGTGCGGATTGGTATGTCGAACCTTACGACCTATTCGAAGTTTACCTAAAGAACAAGGATGAGGGTTGGACAACACCGATAGGTTACGGATACTCCGTAGTTAGATACATCGATGTTCCACCGGGGAACTACGAGGTTTACGCAAAGCTTTACTACTACGATAGATACTATACACAGCCGAACAGAGTTTTCGCAATTGAACTACCTCCAGTAAGAATCGACTCCGCGAAGCAATCCGCAAAGGCTTTCGTTGATATACTGAAGGACAACGACAGAGTTGGACTCGTCAGGTTTGGTGAAGGGGCAAGCCTCTTGGTAGGTTTAACTTCGAACAAGAACTACGTTAAAAGAAAGATCGATAGACTCTACCCAGATGGCGGAACGCCGATGGGCGACGCCTTAAAGCTGGCCATAAATCATCTGATAAAGAGGGGTAGAAGCAACGCAGTCAAAGTTATACTACTATTCACAGACGGTTGGTGGAACGAAGGTTGCAATCCGATCAAACAGGCTTACAGAGCTAAGAGGAAAGGTATAATAATCTACACGATCGGATGGGGCGCGGTAAACGATGCGGAACTCAAGAAGATTGCGGAAATAACTGGCGGTAAATACTACTACGCCACGACGAGTGAGGAGCTACGGAGCATATACGAAAAGCTGGCAAAGAGGTTGTCGAACATAACAGCCAAGAACGTTAGAGTTGAGGTTAACTTAAACAACAACGTAGAATACTCGAATCCAAGCGTAAAACCAAGCGGTAACGGTCTCGTTTGGGATATCGGAACTCTATCTGAAAACGAAACTTGGAACGTCAGCTTCAACGTTAAACCGTTGGTCGATCCAAACACACCTACGACATACAACATAGGCGATGTAGTCGTCAGTTACAGTTGGAACGGTAGGAGTATGGTGGTATCAAAACCGTTACAGCTGACGGTCATACCCGTTAAACCGGAGAGTATAGTTGCAGAAGCTAACAGGACTACGATAAACGAATTAGAGACAGTCAGGATAAACGTCTCGGTTTTCACGAACGAGGAGTTGAGCGGTAAGGTCGCTGTAAGGCCCAAAGTGTTAAACGTCAACGGCGGTGAGTTTACGGTGTTCATATTCGATACCAACGTAGATACGGGCACGATAACGATAACCAAGATAAACGGCGAGAGCGTTAACGTGAAGCCCCTCTGGGCGAAGAGATGTAGGATCAAGACGATTGCAAAGTTCGACAGAAGTGACGTAAGGGATTATCTCAGCGTAGGATACAACACGTTCACCGTAAGCTGGAGAGATGCGGAAGGTAACTACCACGAGGGCAGTGCTACGGTGAAGGTCGTAAACAATAATCAGCACGGATGCAACTGTCACAAGAAGTGGTCCAAATTCGAATTGAGCGGTGAAAGATACAACTTAACTTGGAGTTCTTCAGAAGAGCTCAACGATACGAATACGAAATACGTTAACTTCAACTTCGACGAGGAAACTCTAACCGGAACTCTCATCTGGACTCCGAGTCAGGACTTCGTGAAGCATCCCAAGACCAGCGATAGCGTGACGTTCACATTCTACTTGAAGGACGAGAACGGCAACGTTTTGAACAGCACGAGCGTTACGATAACGATTAACGACGTCAACAGAAAGCCGATTGTAGAAATTACTCCGAAAACGGTTACGGTAAACGAAGGGGAATCGATGACACCCGTAACGATAAAGGTCAATGATGAGGACGGAGACAACGTAAACGTTACTGCGGAGAACTTGCCAGACTGGGCCAATATAGCTAAAGTAACCGCTACAACTTGGGAAATTACGGGAACCCCAAGCTACGACGATGCTGGAGAATACGCAGTGACGATTAAGGTCAGCGACGGCATCGATACGATAACGGAAGGTGTCAATATTACGGTCAACAACGTAAATAGACCGCCGATAATAGATGAAATCGAAGGTAAAACTGTTTACAACGAAACGGAGACTGTTAAACTGAAGATAATAGCACACGACCCAGATGGAGACACCATAACCTACGGTAAGAATGTGACGTTTGGAACCATGAACGGTAACGTGTTCACGTGGACACCGAGCTACGACTTCGTAAGGCATCCAGATAGAAGTAAAACGGTTACGATAACGTTCACCGTTAAGGACAAATACGGAGCTGAGAACAGCACGAGCGTTACGATAACGGTTAACGACGTCAACAGAAAGCCGATTGTAAGGATCACACCAGACAAGAGCGAAGTAAACGTGAGCGAAAACGTTACGTTCACGGTTCAAGTAATCGACTTGGACAACGACGCGATGAAGGTCACGTTAGATTTCGGCGACGGTAAAGTCAAAACCATGCAGTTACAAAACGGTAGCGTAGAAACGTTCCAGCACGCATACGATAGCGAAGGTAAACACACGGTTAAACTGACCGTCGATGACGGATTCGGTGGAATCAACGAAACCAACGTCACGATAACGGTCAATAAGCCCAAAGAAAACGGTAGTAATGGAGGAGGTTCTGGCGGAGGAGGCAATGGAGGTTCAACTCCACCGTCTCTTGACAACGTGAAACCGTTTATCTCTGGTAGTGGACCCTACGTCGGAGAGCCGATCTACATCTACATCATAAACGAGACATACTACAAGGAGCAGGAGCATAAGGATGAGTTCAGCAACCTCAAGGGAGCCATCAAGATTTACGTGAACGTAACTGACGTAACGAGTGAAAACGCCGAAAAGTATTACGTAAACGTTACCGTGAACGGAGTCGAAATCTACAACGACACATTGGAGGGATTGATCGACAATCACTACTTAAAGACCGTATTCGTTCCGATGAAACCCATAAGATACGACGTATGTGCGAACATATTCAACTCGACAAAGGTAGTCGATAGCGGTTGCACAAACGTCTCGGTTGGAGTTAGGAAGGTAACCTAAAAATTAAATTTTTAATATTTTTAATTTATTTTTACCTCACCGAAACGTTACAAAAGGTCACTATGCCGTTTTTCAACGAAATCTCCAGAGTTTTACCATTCTGCTGAACGTTGAAATCCAAAGAACGTTTAAAAGCTTTGAGCAAACCATCGTCTTCAAAAGTTATGTTCACGCTTGCCACGTTTTTAACACTGCGCGAGCATCCCTCGTTCTTTATAAGAATCTGTTTCAATCCGCTGAAGGCCAAGCTTCCCGAGACGTTTACAATTCTAACGTAGGACCTGGACCCGTTTAAGAAAGGGGGCTTGGTTACCGCAATGCAATCGTTACCGAAGCATTCCACGACCGTCCCCAAAACTAAGTAAATCCTATCGTTCCCCATTCGATAGACCAAAGCGTTTACGTCGTAATTTTTAGAGTCGAAGCTGATGTTTCCTACTTTCTCCGTGTAAACGACTCCCCTCTTAACGTTCAAGTTCACGACCTTTTCGGGCGTTACGTTCGTCGATGCGGATAGAAAGATATCTTTGAGAACTAAGAATTCACCCTCCATGACCTTGAAGTTGGCGTAGTTTTCGTAGTCGTTTATCCTCGGCATGGCCTCCATGTATATGACGCTGAGCAGGAACGCTATCATTCCGAAGAGGAGTATGTATCCGTAGATTTCAGAAACTCCTACCTGCTCACGTTTATCCATAGCACACCTACCCCCGTGTAGTTCAAACTCGAATTCAACTCACTCTTTATACCGCTCATGTAAACGCAAAAACTGTTTACGCCAATCACGCAAACGCTTTCGTTCTCGTATTTCACATCGTAAGGTTCCCCTGCGATCTGACTCGGAACGATCATCCTATAACTTAAAGATACGTTGTGAGGTAGAAATACGACCGCACCGAAGAGGTTGTTCGCAACCGCGTTTGCAACGTCGTTCGTTCCCGACTGAAAGGTTATAGACCTCCCGACTTCGTCGAGAGTGTTGCTCAAACTCTTGACGGAGAAGTAAAGCATGGAGAGCATCATTAGGGCTATGATTAGAAATATTATAACGCCCTGCCCCCTACCCATCCGATCACCTCGAAATCAACTTGTTGTTAAACGTTACGTTCAAGTTCACCGTTCTGAGCGAACCGTTTATGTGGAGTATGCTTACGCGTTGAGCCAAAGTTTCGTTGTAAAACGTCAAATTTAGGTCGTATCCGTGTCTCGCAAATATTTCGGAGAGGTATTCCGATAGTTTTTCGTTGTTTTTCGTGTAGTTCCAATCTCCGTGTTTGTAGGACCTCGCGATCTCGTGAAAGATCATCCTTATCTCGTAGTAGGGTATGTTAATTCCTTTGGAAACTTCGTATCCCGACGTCATCACCTCGTTCAAGTAGATGGAGAGCATAACCACCGTAAACGAAAAGATCAAGGCGAAAGTCAAGAAAAGCTGACCCTTAGACGAACCAAACATACAGCCTCACCTCGTAAACGGAATCGTTAACTATCAAAACGGTAAAACTCGAAACGACATCACCGTTTCTGGGTAGTGGATATCCTGCGGAACATACCTTTCTGTAATTGTCGCTCACGTTGAATACCGTTAGGTTCGTTCCTATCGAGAGGTTTTCGAGGAGGGGGTCAGATAAGTTGCCTTTGAAGTAACCTTTAAGGCCGTTCCAATTCTTGTGCCTGATGTAGTAGGTCAATATGCTTTCGGAACTATTGTTCTCTATCGTTAGAAGCGTTAGTATGTCGTCCGCATACTTCTTCAGCTGAAGGTTTCTGTAGTTGGAAATTCCGCTCTTGGGGTTAGGTATGGACATCGCGACGAACAGGGTGGTCAGTATTATTACGGAAGCTATTATGGCCTCAAGGGTGTGAACCTGCCCCCTACCAGACATAGACCACCAACCTCCTTAGGGAAGTAGAGTTTAGGCAGTTCATCGAGCCTTTGTCCAAACACTCGTAGTATTCCCTGTCCAAAACGACCAACCTCTCAAATTTGGCAACTTCCCCGTAGCTTGGGATTGGATAGCCAATCTGACACGTGGATTTACCACACTTACACACCGTCCCGTTTAAATATCTCAAGGAGATGTTGTAGCGGTAGTAGGTGGAGTTCAGGGTTAGGAGTATGGATAAGTTCCTCAAGAGCTCCTCCCCGCCTTGACCTCTAAACCTATTGCTGGCGCTCCACCAAGAAATGTTGAAGAAATTTTCGACCTTGGTTTTGTTCAAGACGTTCGGATTGCACCTCTCGTAACTCGTGTAAATTCTGTAGGGATCGGCCAATCCTATCCTCTTTATCGTCGTGTTTATTTCGTAGTCTTTACCTATCGCATCGTACCAATCCTCCGATGAAGAGTTTATAGACCCATTTACCTCCCAGTCCGCGCTGAGGGTGGCGTTATACTTTCCTGTGGTTTTGTTGTATCTTATGTTCGTCAAGTTCAATCCCGCGTCTTCGGACAGAAGCGTGGAAATCCTGTATGCACATCCGTATATGTCGAACCTTCCGTAGTGCGGTGTGAAGGCTGAGATGGCACTGTAAAAGGCGAAAGTCGTTACGAGTATGAACACGCCGATTGCAATTACAAAATCAACCGAATACTGCCCTCTATTGTTCCACATCTCAAGCGTCTTCTTACGGTTTGATAACGGTTTCGCAAACGATATATATTCTTGGAGTTAGATAACTTCGATGTTTTTTGGAAAGAGAAAGAAGAAGGCCTTGGAGGTTGCTGAAGGTGACATAAGCCCCAAACTCGTTGAAGGTGTTGATTACTCTAAGATAATAGAGCCGGATGAGGGTGTTGAAGGTCTACTTAAAGAATCAAAACTGATAGCCAAGTTCGGTTCTCCAGACGAGCTTTTGGATTTTAAGATACCTCACGGTTACGAGGAGATTGAAAGTTACTGGGTCAACAAACCCTTTGCGATGGTCAAGATACTTTACAACGATTACAGAAACGAATACCTATACTATTTAATCGAACCCAAGCTCGACAAGGGAGAAAAGATAGTTTTAGAGGAGATAAAGGAGATTATAAAGAAAAAGATACTCTACGGAAACGTCGACGGTGAAGACAAATACGAGGTGATAGAGGAGGTCTTAAACGAAACCCTCGAGGAATACGATTTAAAGATAGGTAAGGCACTCTTTTCGAAGTTCTACTACTACATCGTCAGGGACTTTTTGGGTTTCTACAAGATAGACGGTATAATGAGGGACCCATACGTTGAGGACATCTCGTGTGACGGTTGGAACGTTCCGATATTCGTTTACCACTGGAACTACGGTAACATTCAAACCAACGTGAAAATGGCGAGAGGTGAGCTCGACTCCTTCGTAATTAGACTCGCACAGAGAAGCGGAAAGCACATATCCGTCTCAAATCCTATAGTGGATGCGACGCTACCAGACGGTTCGAGAGTGCAATTGACCCTTGGAAAGGACGTTACCGCGAGGGGTAGCACCTTCACAATTAGAAAGTTCAAAGAGATACTTATAACCCCCGTTGACCTCGTGAGGTGGGGAACGTTTTCGGTTGAGGAGATGGCCTACTTTTGGTTGGCGGTCGAAAACGGTAAGAGCGTTCTGTTCGTTGGTGGAACCGCAAGCGGTAAGACGACTTCTCTGAACGCAGTGGCTCTTTTCATACCGTTAAATGCCAAAATTGTCACGATTGAAGACACGAGGGAGTTGAAGCTGATACATCCGAACTGGATTCCATCCGTTACGAGGGACACCTTCACCGAAGACGAAAGGGGAAAGATCGAGATGTATGATCTACTAAAAGCGGCCTTGAGGCAAAGACCGGAATACATACTGGTCGGTGAGGTTAGGGGTAAGGAGGCTCTAACCCTGTTCCAAGCCATGTCTACGGGACACACGACGATGTCCACGTTTCATGCTGATTCGGTAGATGCAGCCATACACAGACTTGAGTATCCTCCCCTAAGCGTTCCGAGGTCGATGATATCAGCCTTGGATATAGTGAGCGTTCAGGCTCAAACCTTCGTCGGAGGGAGGAGGGTCAGGAGGAATCTAAAGATTTCGGAGATCGTCGGCATAGATCCGGTGACGAAGAACATCAAAACCATGGACGTATTCAGTTGGGATCCTTCGGTCGATCAACACAGATTCCTCCTGCACGACCTCTGGTCTTCAAAGGTCATGAGAGAGATAATGGAATTCAAAGCTTGGAGCAAAGAGGAGCTTGAAAGGGAGTTCGAACTGAGAAAGGTTATACTACAGAGTTTGGCTGAAAGGGGAATATCGCCGAAGGAGTTCGTGGATTTCATAAAAGCTTTTAACGCCAACAGAGAGAGGGCTTTGAAGGCTTATGAGATTAGCATATAGGCTGTTCGGAGAGTCTTTCAAAAAGAGAAAACACGAGTTCGCATACTTCGAGAAGATTTTGAAGTCCGCAAGGATTCCAAAATCCTACGACGTTTACTTGGCCGAAGCGAAGTTTTACAGTATTATTCTGGGTGTGGTCGGTTTAACGCTTGGACTCTTCTTTTATTCCCTATTTCTCAACAAGATAGTATCGAAACTGACGAAAACTTATGCCGTAAAAAATCCGAGTTTGCCGATTTCGGTGCCAATATCGGTGAATTTACCCATACCCAACGCACCCGCGCTGAAGTTTACGATTTCGGACGTTCTCGCTCAAATAATTTTTGCGATATTCATGTTCTTCCTCTTCTACTACCTAACCTTCTCACTCTTCAAGCTTTACCCTTCAATGAAGGCGGACGACAGAAAGAGGGCGATCAACAGAATGCTACCCTACGCGGTAAATTACATGTATGCTTTGAGCAAAGGCGGTGTCGGAATTATACAGATAGTTCAGGCACTTGCGAGACACAAAGACGTCTATGGAGAGGTTGCAAACGAATTCGCTTTCGTTGTGAACCTAATGGAGTATTTTGGATACGATTTCCATTCAGCTATGACAGAACTTTACGAAATAACACCGTCCGACACGATGAAGGAGTTCATAGCAGGCTTGATAACAACTATAGACAGCGGAGGAGATGTAACCGTTTACTTGGCTCACAAGTGCGAACAATACGTCGAAAAGAGCAAATCCGAACAAAAGAGCTTCATAGAAACCTTGGGGCTTTTGGCCGAAAGTTACGTGACCATAGCTGTAACCGCACCACTGTTTATAATAATACTTCAAAGCATAATGCTCGTTATAGGTAGCGGTAACCTTAGGGACCTTTACGGCGTTACATACGTTCTGATACCAGCATCATCCGCATTCTTTGCATTTATAGTTTATCTTCTGACTCCAAAAGAGTTTAAAGTCGCTGAGAGCGTCGAAAAGAAGAAAGAGGAAAAAACAGAGTTGCACGTCGAAGAGGGCAGAGAAATTTACGAGAGATTTAAGAAGGCTAAGGCGAGAAGGGAAAGTGTAGAAAAGCTAAAGTATCCTTTAAGAACACTCCGCGAAAATCCGACTTACGTCTTGGCAGTATCCATACCCGTATCTGCCCTCTACGTTTTCCTTCTATTAAGAACCTTTAGACCCGATTTCCTCATAATAACCGCCGTAATAATTGCCCTGTCACCTCTGGCTATCCTTCACGAGGCAAAGAAAAGGAGAGAGAGGATAATAAAGGATCAGATACCCGAAGTCTTAAAGGGGCTTGCGAGCGTTACGGCAACAGGTGCAACTTTACAGCAAGCAGTTGACATAGTTGCTGAATCTGGCAGTGGATACCTATACGACGAGATAAAGAGAATGAAGAAGAGCGTTGAGTGGGGGGCGGATTTAATTGAGGCTTTTAGGGACGTTGCGAGGAACTTGAAAATTCCTTCTCTGACAAGGGTTGTAACCATTTTAACTGACGTTCTAACGATAGGAGGTGATATAACCGAAACTCTTCACGTTTGCAGTAGAGATGCGGAGCTTGAAAGGAGTTTGGTCAGAGAGAGGAGGTTTAGCATGTTCATATACCTCGTAATAATATACGTCTCCTTCTTCACCTTCGTTGGGATAATGGTCGTTCTGTTTACAAAGCTCTTCCCAAAGTTCTTCGAGATGTCAACGACGACTGTCAGCTTTATGAAGACCAAGGTTGACAAAGATACGCTCGTATGGATACTAACTCAAGCCATGATACTTCAGGCCATATTTTCGGGCTTGGTTGCGGGTATAATGGGTGAAGAGGATCCGAGTTCGGGAGCAAAACACACCATAGTTATGCTCGGAGTCGTTTTGGCAATCTTAATGTTTATTATATAATTTCTTTTAATATTTTATTCATCTCCTCAGCTTTCTCCTTTAAAATCTCCAAAGCCTTCTTCATTACGGTCCTAACTGGTAAAGCCCCAGTCCCCTCAACAACGAAGAGGTAGTTTTCTGTTTCCTCAATTCTTATCGCGTTTTCTTCGCAAACCTTTACGCATTCCATGCACATCGAACAATCCAAAACGTTTGAAACCTTTAACTTACCGTCCAACTTCAAAACACCTCTTGGGCAGGCCTTTACGCACTCACCGCAGTTTTTGCAGTTCTCGTTGACGACGATGTTCGGAACAATCTTGTAGTAACAGGCCGAAACAGGTTGATACTTCGCGTGCTCCCTTCCAGTCCCCAACCTCGCAACGGCCTCTATCATCAACTGCTGGCCCTCGTAGAGTTCGACTATGGGTATGCTGTCGTAAACCGGTTTAACTTCGGGGTCTTCGGAGATCAGATCCCCAGAGTATACGACCTTTGGCCCTTCAACGTTCAACCTAAACGAAATCTGGCAGTTTGGGCAACCTTCACCGTTACAAACGCACCTCTCTGGCATGTTGAACCTCTCGAGATCGGTTTTTATGGGTATGAGACCTATCCTGTGTGCTATTATTTCGTCGTAAAGGTAGGATGTGTTCATGTAAAAAACAACGTAATCCACGGCCATGGTGGGGACTAAGCTCTTCATAGCCCTTCTAAAGGAGTTTGCAAAGGCGATGGGTGCATCTCTGAGTATGAACCTCACCTTCAGGTCGTTCTCCTCAAGTATCTCCACCTTCATGTTTCACCAAAAATCAAACTCTTCTACCTCTCTTCCCACCGGGTGGTCTCGTTCCGTCGTGCGGGATCGGTGTGACGTCCTCAATTCTGCCTATCTTGAGTCCGGCTCTCGCCAGAGCTCTTATCGCAGCTTGAGCTCCCGGACCGGGGGTTATGTGCTTGTTACCTCCCGGTGCCCTCACCTTTATGTGAACACCCTCAATCCCCTTCTCCTTGGCTATTTCAGCAGCCCTTAACGCTGCCTGCATCGCCGTGTAGGGATTACCTTCATCTCTGTCCGCCTTAACTATCATTCCACCGCTGACCCTTGCAATCGTTTCGCTTCCAGTTATGTCCGTAATCGTGATGATCGTGTTGTTGTAACTGCTGAATATGTGGGCTATACCCCACCTACCCTTCTTAGCCATTTAGATCACCTCGCAAAGGGGGAATTTGGATAGAATCCAATCTTGGTTTCCTCATCCCTTTCAACTATGTAGCTTGGAGACGTAACCCTCCTACCGTCTACAGCTATGTGACCGTGGGTTATGAGCTGTCTCGCCTGCTTTATTGTCCTTGCCAAACCCTGCCTGTAAACTATCGTCTGCAACCTCCTCTCAAGGAAGTCTTCAACGGTCAGGTTTAGGATGTCGTCCAGAGTTGCTTTCTCTTCGAGAACACCCATCCTTATCAACCTGTTTATCACAGCGTTGGCCTTCGCCCTCGCAATCTCACCCTCCTTACCCGGTAGGTTCACCTTGCTGAGCAAATCCCTCGCCACCCTCCTATACTTCCTAAGTATGTTTTCAAACCTCCAAAGCTCCCTCTTGTTCCTCAAACCGTATTTGATCAGAAGCTGAGCTTCCCTCTCAAGCCTAACCTTATCCCAAGGCTTTCTCGGAGTTACGTATTTCTTCCTATGCCTCTTGGGATCGCCCATAAGATCACCTCACTTCTTCCTCCTAACGACACCAACCGTCATACCCTTCCTACCCGTCGATCTCGTCCTTTGACCCCTAACCTTGTAACCCTTCGCATGTCTAACCCCCCTGTAGCACTTTATCCTTATCAACCTTTCAATGTCGAGCATCTTAGCGAAATCGACGTCCTTTGAAAGGAGATGCAAATCCTTTCCAGAGTAGGGGTCCTTCCTTCTGTTGAACATCCAAGGGGGTATGTGTTGCTCCAACTCCTCCTCCACGAACTTCTTGAGCCTGTTTATTGTTTCGTCGTCAAGCTCTCCCAACTTGGCTCTCGGATTCAATCCCAAAGCGTTAGTTATCGCCCTCGCCATCCTCAAGCTTATACCCTTAATTCCCATGAGAGCTACCATTACGGGTTTGCTTCCGTCCAAATCCGTGTCCGCAATTCTGACGATGTGCTTGAACATCTTATGCGAGATTGCTCGACTGTATTTAAAACTTCTGACCGCAACCGTTTAAACTTCGAAGTAGTTCTGGCACTATGTTCTACGACGTTAGAAGTCTGAAGAGCTACAGCTTTAAAATTTCCGTTGAGAACGGGAAGGTTGAGAAGGTCAAGTTGGACATTTCGAGTGGAAAGGCATACAGAGTCTTGAAGAACGGATTTTGGGGCTACTTCGTCGGCGATGTTGATGAGAGGGAGGGAGTTAGGCTTGCGGAGAAGAACGTGATAGGTGAGGGAGATTCGGAAGTTCTTGAGATTGATTCGAGGGGTAAGTTCACCTTAAAGCCTAAGGAGGACTTCAGAGACATCTCGATCGAGGAGAAGGTGGACTTTTTGAGGGATGTGGAGAGGGAGTTGGTGGATGAAAAGGTCGTAAGCACGAGCTTGACATACTTCGAAAACGTTAGAACTATGAGCTATCGAGATTCGAACGGGAACGAAGTTTACTACGAAGTTCCGCGCGTGGGATTGATAATTTCAGCTGTTGCCAAGGATAGAACACTGCAGTTCTTCTCGAAGAGGATAATGAAGGTTGGGGGATTCGAAGTTTTGAAAAACGCTCACGAGGTTGCCGAGGAAGTGAAAAGCGTCGTTTTGAAGCTTGTAAACGCTAAAACACCCCCTTCAGGTGTCATGAACGTGATTGCGGATCAGCACTTGGCTGGAGTTTTCGTTCACGAAGCCTTCGGACATGCGGTTGAGGCTGATCACGTTCTGCAGGGTGCGAGCGTTCTGTCGGATAAGATTGGGAAGAGGGTTGCAAGCGAATGCGTAACGATATGCGACGACCCGACCTTAATGGAGTTCGGGTTCTATCCCTTCGACGACGAGGGGGTTGAATCGGAAAGGAGGGTTGTAGTTGAGAACGGTATATTGAAGGACTTCCTTCATTCGAGGGAAACCGCTTCGAAGTTCGATTCAAAGCCCGGAAACGCGAGGGCAGAGGGTTTGAAGTTTCCGATCGTCAGGATGAGCAACACATACCTCGAATCTGGAGATTACAGCTTTGAAGAGCTTTTGGAGGTTGCCAAGGATGGAGTCTATTTAATAGGATCGAGGGGAGGTGAGACGAATCCGGCAACGGGCTACTTTCAGTTCAACGCTCAATACGGCTACATCGTAAAGAACGGGGAGATAGGGGAGATGATTAGAGACGTCTCTCTTAGCGGTAACACCCTTGAGATACTGAGGGACGTTAAAATCGGGAGAGAGTTGAAGTTCGATCCCGGATTCTGCGGTAAGAACGATCAGCTCGTTCCAGTTTCGGACGGATCTCCGCCGATACTGATCAGAGCTTTGGTTGGAGGTCAGTGATGGGACTATTCATCACGAATCAGTTACGGCCACATTCATCATCCCTTTTAAAGTTTCCGACAGGGATAATAAATCATTCTATCCTGTTGTCGTCCAGTATTGACATCAGTTCCGTCAGATCGAATTCGCATATTCCAACCGCGAAATCCGCACAACCGTATGAGACTATCAAATTGTCGTCAACGATCGACGCACCGCAAGGAAACACAACGAAGGGTCTATCTCCATAAATCTCGTAAACCTCTCTCGGTTCCATTATGTAGTGGGGAGTTACCGCTGTTATCTCCAAATCCTTGTTCATCGTAAGTGCAAAGACCTTGTAAGCTTTTGACTCCCTCTCAAGCCCGTGCAAGAGAAATAGATACTCTCCATCAACCTCAACCGGAGGGGTTCCCCATCCAATCTTCTCCTCAAAACTCGCCTCAGTCATAACGACTGTCGTGTTCTCAATCATGCTCTCCCCGAAATCTTCATCGAACAACTCTACATCGCTTATGGCCAAGTAGAATCTCTCCTCCCTCGTGTGCGGTCTATGGAATAGCTTTAAACCCTTCTTTGTCTTTAACAGGAAGGCGTCTTTGTCGCTAACTATCGCGTTTCTCAAGGGGTAGGGGAATCTGTGTATCGTAACCTTCTTCCAAGTGTGTTTGTCCTTAACTGCGGTTATGGGTAGCGTTCTCTCGACCCTAACGTGCGGATCGAAATAGGCTACGGTTCTACCGCAGTAGGTTATGTAGAGTTGGTCGTCTATGACAAAAGCCCTCGGGTCTTCAACGCCCCAAATGTCGAATCTGTTGCTCGGATACAAAATGAGATTTGCGGAGTAGTGGTTAGTCGAGTCGAGATATATGTCCTCCAAGCACATCCTTATCTCCGCAATTGCACTCGCGTAAACGTAGTAGCCTACGACGATCCTCGGATACAAGAAGACCTCGCACTCGTCACCTATATACATGGCCGGATTGAAGGCCGTAACGGGGGAAACGGGAAACCTCCTTAGATGTATCCTATCCGCGGTTATGACCGTTAACCTTTTGGCGATATCTATCGTGTAGTTTTCTCTCATTTCTGAAACTATACCGACGTTTTCATCGAACACAAACATATCCTCTCGCATTTTGAATGTAATAAAAGGATGTCGCTTGATTGCGGGAAAAGTTTTTATCTTTCCTTGACATAAACTAACATATGATTGCGTTGATTCTGGCTGGAGGCGTGGGTGAGAGGTTGTTCCCCCTCAGCAGGGCTAAGTATCCGAAACAGTTCTTGAGGTTTAACGGTGAAAGCCTGTTTCAAATGACCGTTAGAAGAGGTTTGATGATTTCCGATCAAATTTACGTCGTAACAAACGTTGATCAGGCTTTCATGATAGAAAAGGAGCTTGAAGAGATTGGAGTTGAAGCAAAGGTTTTAAAGGAACCAATGCCCAAAAACACGCTCCCTGCCATTTACATGGGAATCAAAGAGATAGTCAAGGATTTCGGAAGGTCTAAAGTTGCTGTTTTACCTTCCGATCACATCATAGAGGCTAACGAGAAGTTCGTTGACGCTTTTAAGAGTGCCGAAAGGTTATCCGACAGGTATCTGGTCACCTTCGGTATAAGGCCAACGAAACCCCACACGGGTTACGGCTACATAAAACCCGGCGAAGAGTTGGAGAAAGGTTTCGTTGTCGAGAGGTTTGTCGAAAAGCCGGACTACGAAAGGGCTAAGGAATACGTTGAGAGGGGGTTTCTCTGGAACAGCGGAATGTTCGTTTTCGATACCGACCTATTTTTGGAGGAGTGTAAGAAATTTGCAATGGACGTCATCGAAAAGGTTGACGACGGAAGATACGAGGAGATAGAACCCATATCGGTTGACAAGGGCATACTTGAGAGGTCCGACAGGGTTGCGGTAGTTCCTTTAGACGTATTTTGGAGTGACGTCGGCAGTTTCGATGCGGTTTACGAGATAATGGAAAAGGACAAGGACAACAATGCGGTTAAGGGAGAGTTTTTGGGTGTAAACGCAAGAAACAACCTCGTTATAGGTGAGGGTTTGGTCAGTGCGATAGACGTCGAAAACCTGGTCATAGTCAACACCAAGGACGTTACCCTCGTTTGTCCGAGAGAATCTTCTCAAAAGGTTAGGGAGGTCGTTAAGGCTTTGAAGGAAAGGGGTGACGAGAGAGCGGAACATCACGTCACGGTTTACAGACCCTGGGGTTCGTTCACGGTTTTGGAGGAAGGTAAGGGTTGGAAGGTGAAGAGGTTGACCGTCCTACCAAAGAAGAGGCTGAGCCTGCAGATGCACTACCACAGATGCGAGTTCTGGGTTGTTGTTAGGGGAACCGCAAAGGTTACCGTTGGTGATAGGGAGCTTCTTTTGACCAAGGGAGAAAGCACGTTCATACCCGTTGGAGAAAAACACAGGCTTGAAAATCCCGGAAACATTACCCTCGAAATTATAGAAGTTCAGATAGGCGACTATTTGGGTGAAGACGACATAGTAAGGTTTGCGGACGATTTCGGAAGAGCTTAAGCCGCCGCCGGGATTTGAACCCGGGACCTGGTGATTACAAGTCACCCGCTCTACCAGGCTAAGCCACGGCGGCCCAAAGCCCTTAACTCAACACGCTTAATAAGATTTTTGCAAGCATCAAATGATATATAGTGGTGTGCAGACATACACCGATGTCCGAAGTTACCGCAAGAGAGATTGCGGAAGTCCTGCTTGGACTTAGAAAGAAACTCATTAAGATTGTAGCAATCATAGCTTCGGTTTGGGCAATATCCTTCACCTTTGTAACGGACGCTATAATAAACAAGATAAAGACCGATCTGCTTCCGAAGGGGGCGCACATAATATACCAGTATCCACTCGAACCCCTCATATTGAAGCTGAAGATTTCGCTTTACCTTGGAATTGCGGTGGCACTTCCTTACATAGTCAAGGTAGTTTACGAAACCTTAAAGAGTAGAACGGATTTGCTCAACAACCTCGAATTCTCCAAATCGAAGTTGATCGCATATTTCGTAATAGCAACGGTTTTGTTCTGCCTTGGAGTTTCCTACGGATACTTCATAATGCTACCCATATTCATGAACTTCCTCTACCAGCTTGCGGTTCAGCAGGGAGCTTTAGCTTACTACTCCATAGCGGAGTTCGTCACCTTCGTTTTCCTCATGCTCGTAATATTCGGTTTCGTGTTTGAAATGCCCCTCATACTCTACATACTCGTCAGCAACAACATCGTGAAGTATTCGACTTTGAAGTTTTACAGAAGACACTTCTACGTCGCGTTCTTCGTAATAGGTGCGGTCATAACACCTCCAGACGTCTTCACACAGCTCATGGTTGCGGTTCCCATGATTGCGTTCTTCGAGGTTAGCATCATATCTATAAGGATCGTGCTGGGTAAGAGGGTATATGAGGATATGCATTCAGCCAGTGGGTGAAGTCGATAAAAACGTCTTGGAATTTTTGAAGGAGAAGCTGAAGTTTTTTGGAGAGTGCGAGGTTTTGAAGCCAATGGAGATACCTAAAACGGCATACAATCCCTTAAGGGGGCAATACAACTCTACAGTTATTTTAAAATTGCTACCAACGACATGCGACGTCGTTTTGGGCGTTACGGATGTTGACATCTACGCGGACAACCTAAACTTCGTCTTCGGTGAGGCTGAACTCCTTGGTAGGAGGGCGGTAATATCTTTGAGGAGGCTCAGGCAGAGTTTTTACGGATTGCCAGAGGATAAGGAAATTTTGAAGTTGAGGGCTTTGAAGGAGGCTATTCACGAGATAGGACACGTTTTGGGTTTGGGGCATTGCAGGGGGAGGTGCGTTATGAGATTTTCGAATTCGATAGTTGAGGTCGATTACAAGGATTGGTGGTTCTGTGAGAGTTGTTTGAAAAAGTTGAGGAACTCAGGTTTTATTTAGTCACTCGAACTCAATTGTGGCGGGTGGTTTCGGTGTTAGATCGTAAACGACCCTCGTCACTTCGGGAATTTCGCTCGTAATCCTCAAAGTGATCTTTCTGAGCTTTTCGTAGTCTATCGGCAGGACATCTGCGGTCATTCCGTCCCTTGATGTTACGGCCCTAATAGCAATCACGTAACCGTAAACCCTCACGTCTCCCTTAACACCAGTAGCCTTTCCTATCAAAGCTGCGAAAGCCTGCCACTTCTCATACTCCTCAAGCTCCTCCTCAACTATCTTGTTGGCCTTTCTAACTATCTCCACCTTCTCTGGAGTGACCTCCCCAACTATCCTCACAGCCAATCCCGGACCGGGGAAGGGCATCCTTTCGCATATCTCCTTCGGTAATCCGAGGTATCTTGCAATCTCCCTAACCTCGTCCTTGTAGAGCTCCCTCAAAGGCTCTATAATCCCCTTGAACTTATACTTCGTCGGAAATCCTCCGACGTTGTGATGACTTTTGATACCACCCATGCTCTCTATGACGTCGGGATATATCGTTCCCTGAATTAGGTAATCCGCTTTGTGCTCTTCAGCTATCCTCTCAAATATCCTCACGAAGAGCTCACCGATTACCTTTCTCTTCTCCTCTGGATCGACAACACCCTTTAAAGCCTCGAAAAATTCATCCCTTGCATCAACGAAGACCAGACCCATGTGACCGAATACCTCCTTTATCCTTTCGGGTTCTCCTTCCCTCATCAATCCAGTATCAACGAAAACGGGAATCAGTCTATCTCCAATAGCCTTGTAAGCCAACATCGCACAGACCGAACTGTCAACTCCACCGGACAAGGCTATTATGGCCTTACCTTCTCCAACCTTCTCCCTTATCTCCTCTATCGCCTTCTTTACGAATTCCTCTACTTTGACCATGAAAGGAGGAGTGACATCACTTTTTAAATCATTTTTCACGTCCTATCTTTGTGGAGAAGGAGAGGTTGTTGAAGCACTACGAAAGGGTTTTGAGCGAGGAGGAAATTGAAAGGGCGAAAAGGGACGATCACGCCAGAAGAAAGCCCAGACCATGCGGATTTACCGTTCACGTAGCGAAGGGGTGTAGAGCCAACTGTCTTTACTGTTACGTGAGCTCCGAACCTAAGAGAAACGAGCTGTCTCCAAAAGCTTTGGTTTACGCCCTCCTCTTAAATCCCCGTTTTGAGGTCGGTAAGAGCTTTGTCGCAATTGGAGCTATCTGCGAACCGCTCGACTATCCCGACTACACGGCGGAACTCGTTGAGGAGCTCATAAAACTCGGTAATCCTATTCAGATTTCTACCAAGGAGGTCAAATACGATTTGGTAGGGATACTTAAGAGGGTTGACTGCCTGATTTCCATGTGCATACCCTTCGACGAAATATGCAAGAAGTTTGAGCCCAACAGACCACCCCCGTCAGAGAGGTTGGAGTTCTGTAAGGAGGTGGGAGGTTGCGTATTTTTAAGGCCAATACTTCCAAACATCGATTTGAAGACTTACAAGAAAGGCTTGGAGTTGATATCAGAATACACCGACAGGGTTATATTGGGTAATCTCAGACTGACGAGCGTTGTTAAGAGGAAACTTGGAATTGACAAACTGCCCAAAAAATACTACGAGAAAAAGAGGGTCCTCGAAGAACACGCTAAGGATTTGGGCTTGATAGTTTACAGGTCTGCTTGTTGTTCAAACGCATACAAGCACAAAGTCGTTTGCTGGAACAGGTGTTGGGAGAAGGGTTTCTGTTCGAGATGCCCGAACAGGTGTTGGTTGAAGTGGGCTCGCCCGGATTCGAACCGGGGACCTTCGCCTCGTCAGGGCGACGTCATAACCCCTAGACCACGAGCCCTCGATATGAGTAAACACGTATGACGTATAAACTTTACGCATGCTCGTAACCAAGCCTTAAGGCTTTAACGTTGATATCGTGAACCTTCTCTGGTAAAACCTCTCTGATCGCCCTCTCAACCTCTTCAATCGTGAACAAGTTTGTGTGCTTGACGAAGGCACCGAGCATCACAACGTTAGCACTTCTCACGTCTCCCGCCCTTTTCGCAACATCTAAAGCGTCGATCTTAATTACCCTTTTAACCAAGCCTTTGAGTCTTTCAACAATGTCCTCAACACTCGGATACTTGGCCATTCCGAGTGTAACACTGACGGGTATTATCGGTCTTACGTTCATCAAAACGATCGAATCTTCTCCGACGAACTCCACCTTTCTCA
This sequence comes from Archaeoglobaceae archaeon, assembly GCA_027036775.1. GTDB lineage: Archaea > Halobacteriota > Archaeoglobi > Archaeoglobales > Archaeoglobaceae > Archaeoglobus_B. The sequence continues at coordinate 134,040 of JALWDS010000004.1, forward strand.
AAGCCTCGACTGGTTCCAAGGCTATCATAACGTCGGCGGAACCGAAGGGTATTAGGGGTGAATGGACATCACCAATTCTGACGTGCACCTCGACGCTTCCACCCCTCTGGGCCATTCCGTGAACTTCAGAGGTTAGAACGTTCAGTCCCGCGTTTATACTCGCTTTCGCAAGTATGTTCGAGCAGGTTAAAATCCCCTGTCCCCCCACGCCAACTATTATGACGTCCATCGCGTTAATCGAATCGGCAGAATTTTTAACATTTTGGAAACCTTTAGAGTGTGATCGTGTTCTGCCTGGTCAACACCTACGACAAGCTGAAGTTGCACGAGATTCATCTTAGGAGCATTGCGAGAGCGATACCCCTCTGCTACGCCTACGACTTTCACTTGGCACTTTACGAATTCCCCTTCTGGAGGAACGTGAGGGAGGTAGTTGAAGATGTCGTAAACTACACGACGATAGGAGATCCGAGTTACGCCTACACCTTACTTGAAGGTAACAGAATTCACCTAATCGACAGTTTTCCAGCACACTTCGGAGATTTAATTGCAACCACACCCAATCCAGATCGAAAGAAGGCCCTGAGTTTTGAAGAGATGGTAAGGGTTATAAGCGAAAGGTCAACAACATTCCTGATAGGATTGGGGAGGAGAGGTTTACCCAAAGACTTAATGGAGAGGGCGAGATACCACTTCGAGGCAACTGGGAGAGGTGTCAGTTTGGAAACGTGCACCGCTATGGGAGTTGTAGCGACAACGATACACTTCGCGAGGGTGATCGGATGGAGGAGATAAGGTTTTGTCCCGTTCACGGATTCTACAGGGGAGAGTTTTGCGAGTGCGGTAAGAGGGGCGAACTGATCTTGGAGAAGGAGAGGGTTGAAAGACTGGGTAGGTTTATTTCTGGTATCCTTAGGCACTTTCCGGATAGGTTCGGTTTGAGAATGGACGAAAACGGATGGGTCGATTTTGAGAGCTTGGTTAGGGTGGTCAGAAGGAAGTTCAAGTGGGCGAACAGGTGGTTGATAAAGGCTTTGATCTACTCCGATTCCAAGGGGAGATACGAGTTTAAGGATGGTAAGATAAGGGCTAAGTATGGACACAGCGTTGAAGTCGAATTGAACGACTATCCGACGGCTGAAGAGGACACCCTATACTACGGAACGAGCGAGGAAGAGGCACAGAGGATTCTCGAAGTCGGAATAAAGCCGGTGAATCAAACTTTCGTTCACCTATCGACTACGATTGAAAAGAGCGAAGAGGTTGCGAGGCTTAGAACGGACGATCCAATAATTCTTGAAATAGATGCGAAAAGGGCGAGAGAGGATGGGATAAGGATAGTCAAAGCCAACGAGTTTATAGCCTTAGCCAAGGAGATACCGCCTAAATACATAAAGAGAATGATAAGGTTATGAGGTGCGTCGTAACGAATTGGGACTACCTCGACAAACTCTGCAGAAAGGTTGCGGAGCAGATAGTTGAAGACGGATTCAATCCGGAGGCAATAGTTGCCATCGCCAGAGGAGGATGGTTTGTGGGAACTATTCTTTGCGACATTCTCGGATTGGACGAGCTCGTTTCCCTCAGTATGAAGCACTACGTTGGGCACGATAGGAAGGAGCTGAGGGTTGGGGAGTTGAAACTTGAAAGGGTTGAGAGCGTTCTCATAGTGGACGACTTGGTTAACACGGGTAAGAGCATGATGAAGGCGAGGGAGTTGGTTGAAAGAGATGTCAAAGACGTTAGGACCGCAAGTCTACTCGTCATCTCGAGATCGAGGTTCATACCCAACTACTTCGGTGAGTATCTCGAAGGTTTCTCTTGGGTGATATTTCCGTGGAACATCGTGGAAGACTTGTCGAGCATGGTGAAGACCGTCATGAGGGAGAAGGATGTTTGGACGATTTGGGATATAAAGAACGCAATTCGTAGGGAGTTCGAATTGGACCCGATTTACCTCGAAGTGACAAACCCGGGAAGGTTTGAGAGCGTTTTGAAGATAATGGAGATGAAGGGGATAGTTGAAAGGCTCGAAATCGATGGGAAAACGTATTACAGGTTATCGAAAGATTTTTACCGAAACCCTTGAACGAGCTACATGAAGGCCAAGATAGCGATAATAGGTGGGACGGGAATTTACGAAGGTCTGAATTTGGAAAACGTTAAAGAGATAGACTTGGACACTCCATTCGGAAGGCCTTCGGATTCCATAAAGATCGGAGAGCTTGAGGGTGTTAAAGTGGCGTTCATTCCGAGACACGGAAGGGGGCACGTATATTCCCCAACTCACGTTCCATACAGGGCAAATATTTACGCTTTAAAGAAGATCGGAGTCGAGAGGATAATAAGCGTTTGTGCCGTAGGTTCTCTGAAGGAGGAGATAAAACCTTTGGACATAGTGATACCGGATCAGCTCTACGACAAAACGAAGTTTAGGCCGAACACGTTCTTCGAAGACGTAGTAGTTCACGTTGGATTTGCCGAACCCTTTTGTCCGGAACTGAGGAGTTTGGCCATAGACGTTTTGAAGGATTTGGGATACGACTTTCACGGTAAGGGGACCTACGTCTGTATTGAGGGACCACAATTTTCGACCAAAGCGGAATCCTACGTTCACAGGGCGTTGGGATTCGACATAATCGGTATGACCGCCTTGCCAGAGGCTAAGCTTGCGAGAGAGGCGGAAATCTGCTATCTTACGATTGCAACCGTAACGGATTACGACGTTTGGAAGGAGCAAGAGGTTGACGTGGCGATGGTTCTCGAAAACATGGCGAAGAGTGAGGAGAGGGTGAAGAACTTACTTAAAGAGTTGATACCCAAGATTCCAGAGGAGAGAGGTTGTCCGTGCAAAGATGCTCTGAAGTTTGCCATAACGACCCAAAAGGAATACATAACGCCTCAAGTCAGGAGGAAGCTTGGAATTTTTATAGACAAATACCTCGATTGATAACAAAATTTGTTACTAAAACTCGTTCAAATAATAATTTTTTGTCTTCATTAAGAAAAAGGCTTAAATATTACATTTAGGACATATTTCAAGGTGGTTCTATGAGGCTGAGCAGGAGGAATTTTCTGAAACTCGTTGGTGCGATGGGTGCGAGTGCCTTTCTAACGACATACAAAGCGGATATAGTCAAGGCTCTTGAGGAGGTAAAGGACTACTGGCACATCTGCTGGCTGAACGGTGCTGCGTGCACGGGTTGCACGATCTCTTTTGCTCAATCCGCAGACCCAGACCTCTTCCAGATACTGACCGAAATACTTGTAGGAAACTCCGGACTACCGATAGCCCTGCCTGACTACATGGAAACCATACATGTCGCATCTGGAACCTTGGCTGAAGAGCTCAAGGAGAGATGGAAGAACTCGAAGAGGGCAAAGATACTGATCGTTGAGGGAGCAGTGCAAAATGAGGGGTTCTGCACGATACACGGAAAGGACTTCAGAGATCACTTAAAGGAGGCTGCAGAGATTGCGGACTACATAATTGCGGTAGGCCAATGTGCGACCTTTGGAGGAATTCCTGGAGCGAAACCTTGGGACGGTGAAGGAAATCCGACGGGTGCAAAAGGTGTTCAGGAGTTCCTATACGAGGTGGGAATTAACAAGACCGTTATAAACATCCCCTGCTGTCCCGCAAACCCCGACCACATAGTCGTAACTCTGGCGAGTCTGATGCTCGGAGTCGTTCCAGAGTTGGACGAACACGGAAGGCCGAAGGTCTTCTTTGGAAGGAACATGCACAAGGAGCTTTGTCCATACAGGCCATACTACGATAGAGGTATATTCATAACGAAGCCGGGTGAGGAGGGTTGCAGGTTCAAGATGGGATGCAAGGGTCCGATCTGCAACACCGACTGTGCGATCAGAAAGTGGAACAACGGAACGAGCTACTGCGTCGAGACGAACATGTGCATAGGCTGTGCGGAACCGGGATGGCCAGACAAATTCTCTCCGTTTTACTCAGAGGTCACGGAGTTGCCGAAGGTTCTTGGATTTGGTGCGGAAAAGATCGGTGAGGGATTGCTCGGTGCAACGCTTTTGGGTATCGGTATTCATGCGGTAAGGCATTTGGGTTCTAAAAAGCATAAGAAAGAGGAGGAGTGATATTTATGGCGAAGGTTTGGGTAGACCCAATTACGAGAATTGAGGGTCACTTGGGAGTTACGATGGAAACGAAGGAAGTCGATACGGGAAAAATGAAGATAGACGTTGTTGACAAGGCTTACAGCCACACAAACCTGTTTAGAGGGATAGAGATAATTTTGAGAGGTAGGGACCCAAGGGATGCTTTCTTCATAACCCAGAGGATATGCGGTGTCTGTCCTGCACCGCACGGTGAGGCGTCCATTCAGGCCTTGGATCAGGCCTTCGGCGTAACTCCCACGCCAACCGCCGTTCTGATTAGAAACATACTCCAAGCTGCATACTACATCTACGACCACCTCATACACACATACATCCTCGTCGGACCGGAGATAGGGATCGTTTGCAAGTATCCTCCGATGGTTCCCCCAGCTTTGGGTAAGGAGGGTGTTAGGAAGCTCGGTTTAGGTAGGAGCTACGTCGAATGCATAGACATTCAGAGAAAGGCGAACGAGATAGTCGCCCTTTGGGGAGGTAAGTTCCCCCACCACACGAGCGAATACCCTGGTGGAGTTACCGTAAAGCCCACGAGGGACAGAATAAACCTGACCCTAACAAAGATAACGGAGATATGGGAGTGGTGTGCGGATGTAGCTCTCAACGACCTCATGGCCATAAAGGAGAGAAACGAAGTTTTGAGCGAGAGGGTGAGCGAACTTCTCGGAATTGAACACAAAGGATTCGCAACCATAGGTGCGAGCTGGGGTAACTTCTTGAGCTACGGTCTCTTCCCAGACCCAGAAAACTACGACGATTGGGTTAAAGCTCAGGAGGGAGAGCCAAGCTTTAGGAAATCCGCGGTGATTCACGCTGGTGCATGGCAGAACGGCGAACTAAAGCCACTCGAAAGAGACAAAATAGTTGAATACGTCAAATACTCAAGATACAAGGACGAGATAAGCGGTAAAAAGCCATGGGAGGTAGAGATGACAAACGACGTCGTTTGGAAGGACAAACCAAACGCTTACGCATGGTCTAAGGCTCCGAGATACGAGAACAAGGTTCATGAAGTTGGACCGTTGGCGAGGATGCTCGTAACCTACGGATCGAAGTGGAAGTTCGAAGTTGAAAATCCGATAAACGGTAGAAGCGTTAAAGTCGAATGGGAGGTGATGAATCCTAAGGGTTCCGTTATAGACAGGGTTGCATCGAGGGTGATTCAATCTTTGCTGTTTGCGACCAAGATAATGGAGTGGGCTGTAAAGCTTAAGGAGTATGCGAACGAGTATCCGATAGTCAATCCGAAGATACCAGACTACAAGTTCGTTCCACAGGAGGGAGAGGGATGGGGACTTTGGGACGCTCCGAGAGGTGCACTACTGCACTACGTCAGAATAAAGAACAGGGTTATAGCGAACTACGCATGCGTAGTTCCGTCAACGTGGAATTTAGGGCCGAGAGACGACTTCGGAAACCCCGGACCAGTTGAAAAGGCCTTGGAGGGTTGTTGGTTACCCAAGAACATGAGCGTTCCGGAGGTCTGCAACGCCATATGGCCCGAAAAGGACGTTTTGGGAATGAAGTGGGGAGACGCACTTGCAAAGGCCATTTCTCCGTTAGGGCTTGCGGAGGTCAACATGGAACCGTCGGACGGTGCAAAGTTCAACACTTCCTTGGCTCTGGCAGTCGTTAGGAGCTTCGATCCGTGCATAGCTTGTGGTGTTCACACGATAGAGCTCAAGGTGAGAAGATGAGATACGTTGAGGTTAAACGTCACTCCCTTTTTATTAGAGTCGTTCACTGGAGCATAGTGATAACGGGAATTCTACTCGCCCTAAGCGGAATGGAACTTGGAGGGCTTTACGGAGTGAAGATATTCGGCGAAAACGTCTTCATGATACACGTGAGCGTGGCTTTCGTCTTCGGATGCCTCTGGGGTCTCTTCGGCTATTACATGATAGCAAAGGAGTGGAAGTGGATATCCTTGGGAAGGATACCATACAGCATAAAGTTCCTCTGGAGAGAAGCTCTGGCTTGGTGCTTCTTGGGTCCGCACGTGAAGGATCCAAGGGGATACAGCTTGAAGAAGGGAGACTACGTAGAGAAGATAATACCAACTCAGGTGATGGTCTGGTGGATCTACGTCCTTCTGGCCCTTCTGATGGGAATAACGGGATTTGCAATGCTCTATCCAGAGCAGTTGAAACCGATAGTGGACATAGCTCAGGCGATAGGTAACTGGTTCAACCCAGCCGGACAGATGACTGGTTATGCTTTCCTGAGAGCTCTGCACAGACTCGGCATGTATCTCTTCGGCTTGGTAATGTTCATGCACATGTATGCTGTGGTGATATTCGGAGTTCTACCTTCGATGTTCACAGGTAAGAGGAAGGAGAGGGTCGTCGAAGAATAATTTTCATTTTTTATGAAAGTTGCCGTAGTCTGCATAGGTAACGTTTTGATGAGAGACGACGGTCTTGGCGTTAGGGTTGCGGAGCTTTTGAGGGACAGGAATTTACCCGCGGATATCTACGAGTTGGGAACTCTTGGTATTCAAATTCTGAACTACATAGAGGGTTACGATCTCGCGATAGTTGTTGACGTCGCAAGGGGAGGAGGAAAACCCGGTGAAGTTTACGTTTTCGACTTTGAGGAGGTCGAGTTTAAGGATAAAAACTTGGTAAGCCTGCACGACGTGGGTTTGGTAGAGGCCTTAAGGTTTCTGGGGTTTAAATACAGGCTTCCGAAGATAAAGTTCGTCTGCGTTGAACCTGAAACTGTCGATTTTGGAATTGGGCTTTCCAAGGCAGTTGAAGATGCGATACCGAAAGTTATAAGGATTGTTGAGGATACCGTAAAGAAGGCGATGATGAATACTCCCGCCTCTGAAGGATGATGACCGTTACGCTAACTGAGCTATTGAGCTGGATGCAATATCGTAACCGCTATTAAGGTTAACAATCCTGCCAAAACGAACTTGATTCCTGAGCTTATCAGGTTCAATCTTGCCATCCTTCCGAAGGCTAACCCGACCACGAACAGGGAGGCAAAACCTATCGCAATCGAGCAAACGTAGGCCAGACGGGAGGGGAGAAGGAGGTATGGAACGATCGGAACCAAACCACCTATAAGAGGAGCTACGGCGTGAACCAAGGCTGAAACGTATATGGCAAATCTGTGAGCGGACTCTATGACACCCCCAACCTCTTTGAGCATTGCTCTATCTATCTCCCTCTTCCTTATACTCTGCTCAACTATCTCCGCCTCGTAAGCACCGAAACCGCTCGAAATCGACAAAGCCAGAGAAGTGGAAAATCCCGCACCGACTATCAGGGCGTTGGTAACGTCTCCGCTCAGGTGAGCACCCAGAACGAAACCCATGATCGTTAAGACGCCGTCGAAGTAGCCTATCACGAAATACCTTCTCGATACGGATGAGAGATCTGTGATCTGAGAATAAAGCTCAAATTTTGATAAAAATGATTTAAATCTTTTTAAAAATCCAATTCCCATTTCAAATTTGTTCCCTGTAGGCTTTCAACACCGCATCTACTATCTTCTCTCTCGCCTCCCTACTCATCGGATGGAAAACGTCCTGATAGCTACCATCCTTTGCCTTTCTACTCGGCATCAAAACTCTAACTCCCTTCTCGTTCTCCACAACCTTCAATCCCTTAACCACAAACTCGTTGTCCAAACTCACGGAGGCGTATGCCTTCACGACACCGTTTCCCTTCGCCTTATATATTCTAACTTCCGTTATCTCCGCCAATCTCGATCCCCCAATTCGTTTCTTTCAAATTCGTTTCGGGTTATTTAAACCTTTTCCTCCCTCACACCTTCGGCGTTCAGAGAAACCCTAAAACACTTGTATTTATTCAAATCGACATCTCCGATTGTTATAACGCTTCCCCCACCTCCTGCGCCAGTCAACTTTCCAAATTTTCCTCTCCTTTCGAGCTCCTCCACTACCTCGTCTATCTCCCTACAGCTAACTCCCAAAGCCTTAAGGAGGAGGTGGTTCGTTCTGAACAGAAAGGACAGGCCACCTTCATCACCCCTTTCGAGGTGTTTAATACCGGAGAGGGTTATCGAATCTATCGTGTCGAATATCTTCTCCACAACGTCTCCGTATTTCTCCCTCAAATCCGCAACCCTTTTGACCATCTCGGAAGTTATGGAAGGCCTTCCAGTATCTACAACTGTCAAATCCAAATCCTTAACGTTAATCCTCCTTCTCTCAGGTATCAGCCAAGTTCCCCCGAACGTCGATACGAAGGGATCCGTTCCACTTCCCAAGCCTTGAACGTCCAATTCAACCCTCCTCGCAATCTCGAATACATCTTCCCTATCCAAATCAACGTCGTAAAATAGGCTCAGAGCCTTTAAGACCGCAACCGTTACCGCCGAAGAGCTACCCAATCCGGAGGCAATAGGAATTTCACTCCAAATCTTGATGTAAACGTCTTTAACCTCCTTTATCTCCGAAAACCTCTTTACCGCCCAGCTGACGTAGGGATGGACTTTGAAATCCAACCCCGTTTTACCCATTGGAGACTCTATGATCAAACCTCTATGCCTTTCGACCTTTGCGTAACATCTTAGGTTTATTGCGGAAACCAAAGCGTGCCTACCGTAAACTACCGCGTGTTCTCCGAAGAGTATGACCTTACCCGGTGCGGATGCGATCATAACGTATTTTAAACATGCAACATTTTAATACATACGATGATGAAACCCCGATGGTCTGAGAGGTGATGAATTCACGACGGTCTGATCAGGGTAACAACCTATGTCTATCCCTTGGAAACAGCACCGCCTCCCTTATGTTCTTCAAGTTCAACATCGACATCAGAAACCTTTCAGCTCCCAAACCCCAGCCAGCGTGGGGTGGCATACCGTATCTAAACGCTTCAAGATAAAACTCGAAGCTCTCAGGATTCAATCCCTTTGATCTTATACTCTCCACGAGCATATTGTATTTGTGAATTCTCTGAGTTCCGCTCGCCAACTCCAATGCACCCTTCATGAGATCGAAGCTCTTACAAACCTCCGGTTTATCTTCGTAGGGCATAGCGTAGAAGGGTTTGCATTCCGTAGGCCAGTCAACTATGAAGTAGTGAACGTCTCCGATTTCCTCAGCCAAAATTCTCAGAGCGGGAGTTGGTATGTCTTCTCCCCAAGGTATCTCCTCCCCCCTCCTCTTCGCGATCTCCAAAACCTCGTCGTAGGTTATCCTCTCGAACGGCAAGCTTGGAACCTCAAGCTTCAGGTTCAACCATTCGAGATACCTCTCGCAGTTTTCCAGAACGTCCTCGTAAACCCTAACGATCAAGTTCTCCAAAACCTTCATAACTCCGTTGTGGTCGGTGAAGCTCATCTCTATGTCTATTGAGATAGCTTCGTTTAGATGCCTCGTCGTATTATGTTCTTCAGCCCTGAATATCGGCCCTATTTCGAAAACCCTCTCGAATCCGGCTGACATCAGAATCTGCTTGTAAAGCTGGGGGCTTTGATTCAGAAAAGCCTCCTTCTCGAAGTAGCTGATCGGAAAGAGTTCCGTCCCTCCTTCAGTGGCCGTCGAAACTATCTTAGGCGTGTGAACCTCTATAAAACCTCTTTCGCAGAGAAAAGCTCTAACGCTTTGAAGCATCTGATGCCTAATTCTAAATATCGCCTGAATTCTCGGTTTTCTCAAATCCAAAAACCTGTGATCCAGTCTTGTATCCAACTCAGCCGGAACCTTTTCGGTAACCTCTAAGGGTAGAGGAACCTCAGCCTCGTTCAAAACCTCTATGCTTACGGGTATAACCTCGTATCCTTGTGGTGCTTTAGGTTCCCTCTTCACAACGCCAACGACCTTAATTACGCTCTCCCTCTTTAACCTCTTTGCGATTTGGAAAACCTCTTGAGACACCTTCTTTTTGGGCAGTGTGACCTGAATGAATCCTTCCCTATCCCTCAGAACTATGAAAACCAAACCCCCCAAGTCTCTGACTTCGTGAACCCATCCGTAGAGAGTAACCTCCCTTCCCACGTCTTCCTCTCCTATCTCACTCGTCCACTTCCGCATGGAAAATGAACGGTTTGCGTCGATATATTACTCTTCCCTAAGCCTAACCTCAACAGATTTGGCATGCATTTCGAAGCCCTCCGCCTTAGCCAGCTTGATCACCGCATCTCCAATTCTTTTGAGGGCGGATTTCGTAAGTTTTTGATACGTTACGTGCTTCATAAAGGTTTCGACGCTCAAGCCCGAGTATATCCTCGCGTATCCTGAAGTCGGAAGGACGTGGTTGGTTCCACTCGCGTAGTCACCGCAGGCAACGGGGCTGTATTCGCCTATGAAAACGCTCCCGGCATGTCTAACCTTATCCAAGTATCTCTCCGCGTCTCTGCACACTATACTCAAATGCTCTGGAGCTATCCTGTTTGATATGTCTATGGCCTCGTCTATCGAGTCGACGATGGCAATCTTAACATTCTCTCCAGCCATTCTATCTACACTCTCCGCTAAATCCTTCGATGTAGTTAGAACTATTGCCAAAGCCAAGGGATCGTGCTCGAGCTGTGCCAGACAATCCAGAGCAACAAATTCAGCTTTCGCACTTTCATCCGCAATTACAACTATTTCAGACGGTCCAGCGGGCATGTCTATTGCAACGTCCTTCTGAACGAGAAGCTTCGCAGCTGTAACGTAAACGTTTCCCGGGCCGACAATTTTTTCCACGGGTTTTATGGTTTCGGTTCCGTAGGCCATTGCGGATATGGCCTGAGCACCACCCACAGCGTAGATTTCATCAAAGCCCGCAATGTCGCAAGCGACCAAGGTTAAAGGATTTACTACACCATCTCTGTTGGGTGGCGTGCAGGCTATCAACCTGTCCACGCCCGCAATCTTTGCCGGAACTCCAGCCATTAAAGCAGTCGATGGATAGCTCTTGTTTCCCCCGGGAATGTAAACACCGACGTTCTCTATTGGAGTGTATCTCTTACCAAGAACGCAATCCCCGAAATCGATCTTGATGTCTCTATCCACAGCTGTGATTGAATGAAATCTCTCCACGTTTTTTTTGGCGATTTCTAACGCGTCTATCAAATCGTCATCGACTTTATCGTAAGCGGAATCGATCTCCTCCTTGGGAACCCTTATGTATCTCTGCCTAACGCCGTCGAACTTCTCGGTGTATTCTATTAAGGCGGAGTCTCCCCTCTTCCTAACGTCTTCGACAATGGGCCTGACCTTTTCGATGAACTCGTCCCAATTTATCTTTTTCCTGACCCCAAGTATCTCCGATTTATGAACTATCATGACGACGCAAACACTCTTCAGCATATTTAACTTTGCAAAAACCTTATTAAACGTGTTGAGTTAAGGGCTTTGGGCCGCCGTGGCTTAGCCTGGTAGAGCGGGTGATTCGTAATCACCAGGTCCCGGGTTCAAATCCCGGCGGCGGCTTTCAAAACTGATAAGGGAAAAAGATGTATAGAGTTCTCGTATCTACCGTTGCGTTCTTCTTTAAAACCGCACCCCTCGTAGTGCTCACGTATTCGATCGTGTGGTATTTACATAAAAGGGGATACCTTTTGAAATTTTTGAGGCACCTGGAATCGCTTGCAAAGTTGATGAGGTTGAACTCTGTAGCCTTCACATCCTTCACTTTAAGCTTCTTCAGCATAGTAGCCTCATACACATTCCTCTCTCAAGCTTGGAAGGACGGAAAGTTGAGAGATAGAGACGTGATAGGTATATCGCTTTTGAACTCTTTTCCAAGTGCGTTCAACCACCTCTACACGTTCTACATACCCTTCGTTATCCCCCTCCTCGGATACGTCGGAGTGATCTACACGCTCATAAGGATTGGGGTTGCCTTCGTAAAAACGGTTGTGGGCTACTTCCTGGTGAGTAGAGATGGATCGGACTACGGAGGTGTAGAGAAGAAGTTGAATCTAAACGTATTCGAAAACTTGGGTAAGATTTTGATAACGCTCTTCGTAACCTACTTTGCCGTAGAGCTTCTCTATTACTTGGGATTATTTGATGAAATCGTTGGGAAGGTTGGATTTCTACCTTTAAATCCTTCCGCACTTACGATAGCCCTCGTGGCAATTTTCAACACCAGATCTGCAATAGTAGTCACCGCAGATTTGATTGAGAAGGGGTTGAGCTTCAGATGGGCCTTGGCAGGTTTGATACTCGGTAACGTCGTAAGTTTCTCGGTCAGATCCGCAAGGCACTCCTTACCGCTTCACATCTCCCTCTTCGGTAGGCTTGGATTTAAGGTGGTCTTTGTAAATTCACTGCTAACGCTCGCAATCGATTCTATCGTGTTGGCGGTGCTACTCATCTAACGATATTTTTAAATATAGTCACTCGAACGTTGAACAATGGCAAAAAGACCTCTCGATGTATTGAACAAAGCTTTGCAGACACCGGTGCTCGTCAGACTTAAGGGTGGGAGGGAGTTCAGAGGGATTCTGAACGGATACGACATCCACATGAACATAGTGTTGGAAAATGCGGAGGAGATTCAGAACGGTGAAGTGATCAGAAAGTTGGGAAGTGTGGTTATAAGGGGAGACACGGTTGTTTTCGTATCTCCGTCGGAGTGATGTGCCATGTCGGACGGAACGGCTGCGATGGGTAAAAGAGGTAGGAAGATAGTCCACGTCAAGTGTAGAAGGTGCGGAAAAGTTTCCTTCCACAAGAGAAAGGGATACTGTGCTCATTGCGGTTTCGGGAGGAGCAAAAAGATCAGAAAGTTCAATTGGTTGAAAAAGAAGAAAGATAGGACTTGAATGTGCGGTGTAGTCGGAATTTACTGCGAGGACGAAGATCTGACGCCAAGTCTAACCTACTACTCACTCTACGCGTTACAGCACAGGGGACAGGAATCTGCGGGGATTGCGGTTTACTCTAAAGGTGTAAGGGTTCACAGGGGGATGGGCTTAGTCACGGAGGTTTTTAAAGGAGACGTCCTTTCAAAGCTCAGAGGTAGGGTTGCAGTTGGCCACGTCAGATATTCGACAACTGGCGAATCAAGAATCGAGAACGCTCAACCTATCTTGGTGCGTTCCAAGGTGGGTGAAATTGCGATAGGTCACAACGGCAACCTCGTCAACTACCCCCAACTGAGAGAGGTGCTCGAAAACGAAGGTAAGGTCTTCCTCACGACGTCAGACACAGAAGTCATAGCACAACTCCTTTCGAACCTCCTAATGAGATACGACATCGAGAACTCCCTCAGGTTTCTAACCCAAAAGCTCTTGGGAAGTTACACTTTAACCATACTCATAAACGACACCCTCGTAGGTTACAGGGACCCCTTAGGCTTTAGACCCCTCTGCGTTGGCGAGGGTGATTTCGGTTTTGCAATTGCGAGCGAAAGCTGTGCCCTCGATACCCTTGGAGTTGAAAAGGTTAGGGACGTTAAGCCCGGAGAGGCGGTGATAGTGAGAGACGGTGAAGTTGAGTTCCTTAGGATTGCAAGGTCAAAGAGGTGTGCGAGGTGCGTCTTCGAATACATCTACTTCGCGAGACCTGATTCGGTCATAGACGGTGTAAACGTCTATAGGGCGAGATACGAGATGGGGAGGAGGCTGGCCAAGGAGAGCTTTGTAGATTGCGATGTGGTTTCTCCAGTTCCAGACAGTGGAACCACGTGTGCCATAGGATACTCCGTCGAATCTGGAGTTCCATACATGGAGGCACTGATAAAGAACAGATACGTCGGTAGGACTTTCATAATGCCGGAGCAGAAGTTGAGAGAGCTTTCGGTTAGGTTAAAGATGAACGTCGTAAGGGAGAACGTCAGAGGTAGGAGAGTAACTCTTGTCGACGACAGCATAGTCAGGGGAACGACTTCGAGGAAGATAGTTGAGATGGTTAGAAGGGCTGGAGCAAAGGAGGTTCACTTCAGAGTCGGAAGCCCCCCGATAATAGCTCCGTGTTACTTTGGGATAGACATGTCCACGAGGGAGGAGCTCATAGCGAGTGGTAGAGACGTTGAGCACGTTAGAAAAGCTATTTCTGCAGATACGCTCGCATACCTAAGCTTGGACGGCCTGATAAAATCGGTGGGTTTCGACGAAAAGGAACTCTGCTTAGCCTGTTTAACCGGCATCTATCCCGTGTGCGTTCCCGGTGAGCTGTGCGATAACTCTAAATACGAACCGAACTATTAGGTGCATGGGTAGGGCTTGGAAATTTGGAGACGATGTTGATACCGACGCAATAATCCCGGGAAAGTATCTGGTCATAAACGATCCAAAAGAACTGGCAAAGCACGTTTTCGAAAACGTTAGACCCGATTTTGCAAAGAACGTTAAAGAGGGTGATTTCGTCGTCGCTGGTGAGAACTTCGGTTGCGGAAGCAGTAGAGAGCACGCCCCCCTATCCCTAAAGGCCTTGGGTGTTTACGTAGTTGCGAAATCTTATGCGAGGATATTCTTCAGAAACGCGATAAACATAGGTTTACCCGCTTTCGAGTGCAAAGAGACGGATAAGATAGATGATGGAGACGAACTCGAAATAGACCTAAACAGGAACGTTGTAGTCAACAAAACAAAGGGTGAGGAATACAAGATAAACCCCGTTCCCGACTTCTTGAGGGAGGTAATCGAAAGCGGTGGATTGATAGAGTTTTGCAGGAGGGTGGTAAGATGCTGAGCGTTAACGAGAGGGCTTATCAGATAGTCGAAGACCTGATAGAGTTTGCCGAGGATTACTGCGTGGATGTGATAGAGCTTAGAAACGGTGCTACGGTAATCGACTGTGGCATCAACGCCAAAGGAAGTTACGATGCCGGAATGTTCTTCATACAAATTTCCATGGGCGGTTTGGCTGGCGTTAACGTTCAGCTTGAAGATGTTAGAGACGTGTCAATTCCCTTCGTTTACGTTTACACTGATTATCCAGCATTGGCCTGCTTGGGATGTCAGATGGCCGGTTGGAAGATAGAGGTCGATGGTTTTAAGGGTTACGCAAGTGGTCCCGCAAGGGCTTTAGCCTTGAAACCTAAGAAGATATTCGACACTCTCGGATACGAGGACGACACCGAATACGCTGTAGTCACCATGGAATCCGATAGAATACCGAACGAGGACGTTGCGGAATTCGTAGCCTACGAGTGCGATGTTGACACATCTGAGGTTTACATGCTCGTTACGAAACCGAACTCTTTGGTCGGTGCTATACAGATAGTAGGGAGGGTTGTGGAGGTTGCACTCTTCAAGTTGAACCTCTTGGGTTACGACGTCAACATGATCCAGAACGCGATGGGTAAGTGCCCAATTCCACCGATATGCGAGAAAACGCACGTAATTGCAAACGACTTCATAGCCTACTACGGGAGCGTTCATCTTTTGGCCAAACAGGACAGCGACCTTTTTGAGAGCGTGACGTTCGATAAGACCGCATACTACGGAAAGAGCTTTGAGGAGATGGGAGAAGACTTTTACAAGATCGACCCTTCAGCCTTTTCACCAGCGCAACTCGTTGTCAACGCCGAAAACGTTTGCAGAGTCTTCGGTAAGAAAAACCCAGACTTCGTTCTGAAACACTACTCATGATATACGTCACTGGAGCCAATGGAAGAATTGGAAGGGTCGTTTTAAAGAAGGTTAACGGAATAGCTCTGGTTAGAAAACCGTGCGGGTTTGAGAGGGAAATAGTAACGAGTTACGATGTGGAGGAACTTAAAAAAATCTTCAAAGATGCAAAAGCGGTTCTTCACGTTGCTGGTAGCGTTAGGTTTAACGATAGAAGGGATTTGTGGAGGGGAAACGTCGAGCTAACCGAAAACGTCGTTAACGCGATACCGAATGATGCTAAACTCGTATTTGCAAGTTCTATAGCGGTTTACGGCAAAAATCCACCCTTCATGGCGAACGAGGAAACGCCTGTTAATCCGGACAACTTCTACGCTAAAACTAAATTGAAGGCTGAAGAGATAGTTTCTTCCCACAGGAACAGCGTCATTTTAAGAATCGGAACGGTTTACGGAAGACATTTTAAAGAATACCTGAGAATGATTGAATTAATTGGAAAGGGAATAGTTCCAATCGTAGGTGACGGTTCGAACAGGATACCCTTCACACACGTCGAAGACGTTGCTGAGTGCTTTTTAAACGCTTTGAAGAGGGACGTTAGGGGATTATACGTAATCAGCGGGAAATCGGAAAGGTTGAAGGACGTAATGATCTTTACCGCCCGATTGCTGAGAAGGAGGTTCTTCGTCGTTAAGATACCAAAGGGTGTTGCGAATTTTTTTGCAAAAACCTTTGGCTTTTACGAGCACTTCAAGGTTTTGACGAGCGATAGGGTCTTTGACACGAGCAAAGCGAGAAAAGAGTTAAATTTTAAGCCCACTCCAATATGGGACGGTATCAGAGATTTGGTTGATTGTTGGAGGTCTTTAAATGAGGGGAAAGGTCGAAAGATACATTGTTGAAAGGATTGTTGAGAACGGCGGGCTTTTATTTGGTGTAATCGATCCTCTCGATTACAGGAGCTTGGATGATGCTGTAGAAACTGCAAAAAGGGTTTACGAGGGTGGTGCGGATTTAATACTCGTTGGAGGAAGCATTGGAGTGCAGGGAGAACCTTTAGATTACGTCGTCAAGGAGATAAAGGGGTTTGTAGATATCCCGGTCGTTCTTTTCCCAGGAAACGTTGGAACGATTACGAGGTATGCTGACGCCCTATACTTCATGTCCCTCTTAAATTCGAGGAATCCTTACTGGATAACGAGGGCACAGATGCAATCCGCATTTGTCGTTAAGAAGTTTGGATTGGAGGCACTGCCAGTAGGTTACATAGTAGTCGAGCCCGGTGGAACCGTTGGATACGTCGGAGAAGCTGATTTGATTCCAAGAGATAGACCCAAATTAGCTTCAGCTTACGCCTTAGCTGGACAGTTCATGGGTTTCAGGTTCATAGTCACAGATGC
Source organism: Archaeoglobaceae archaeon (assembly GCA_027036775.1). GTDB lineage: Archaea > Halobacteriota > Archaeoglobi > Archaeoglobales > Archaeoglobaceae > Archaeoglobus_B. Next base: position 151,079 of record JALWDS010000004.1, read on the forward strand.
TGGAAGTAACCCTAAGGAAGGACACATACCCTTAGAGATGGTTAGAGAAGTCGCCAACACAATAGAAGTGCCATACATAGTGGCTGGCGGAGTTAGAAAGCCAGAGGAGGCTGAAAAGATAATAGAGTGCGGTGCGGATGCGGTTCAGATTGGGACTGCATTTGAAATAGACAGTGCGGTTGATAGGGTTAAGAGGTTCGTCAAAGCGGTTAGGGAGGGAGGGAAAAGGAAAAACAGGAAGATTTCTGAAGAAATTTAGTGCCCGGACCCGGATTTGAACCGGGGACTACGCGGTCTTCAGCCGCGCGCTCTCCCAGGCTGAGCTACCCGGGCTCGTAATAATTTTGAAGGTTGAGGTATTTTTAGTTTTTGGTTATGACCTTCTTACCCCTCTCGCAAGGCACGACTTCGATCTTCGCATTATTGAACTTTAACTTGAAAACCAAGCCATCCAAAACCCTATCCAAGAAGACAGCTAAAGCGGAAACTTCGCTGTGCGGTTGATTTCCAATAGATACGTTCATATCGCTCAAATCGTAAACCTCCTTTGGAACCTTCTCAGCTCCAACTACGACGAGGATTTTTTTGTGCCTCTTTATTTCATCGATCTTCTCAATTAATGGAATTCCATACATCGTTAAATGAACTTTCAAACCTTCGAATTCCCTCAGCAACTTCTTCCAATTGGTATGCTCTATGAAAAATTCTCCGCCCCACCTCTCGACGACATCTCTAACGCTTTTGAACACCTTTTCATCGTATGTGTCGAAGTAGATACCCTTAGCACCGAAGGCCCTTGCAGTTAGAGCCACATGAGTTGAAATCCTCTTGTCTCTATCTGGTCTATGTCCGAGTCTTAAAACGTATATCTCCATAGCTTGAGACCAACGGTAAACTATTTAAGTTGTGAACTCTCCCATTTTTTAAGGGCCCGTGGCTCAGCCTGGTTAGAGCGTGCGCCTGATAAGCGCAAGGTCCGGGGTTCAAATCCCCGCGGGCCCACTAACGCACCGCCCTTCTACCCTCCTCGCTGAGATTGTCTTCACCCACAAAGACCACAGCATACTTTATCAGCTCGTCGAACTCGTCAACGTTTAAATCGAACACGTCGGTTGAGATAGCAAACTTAACGACGAAAACCTTTTTCTTACCTAAATGCGTTTCCATCTCCTCAACATCGACATCTAAAACATCGCTTGAGACAACTGCAAAACTCCCTTCGACGTTCTTCTTAACCAACTCTAAAAACGATTTCTCGTTAAACACGTATGTCGGCATGAACAATAGTAAGAAAAGATCAATAAAAAAGTTAAGGTAGGAAGTCCTCTGGCTTTGGTAACTCCAACTTTAAACCCTTCCTCTTTCTGACCTCCATTATGAACTGCTCAAGCAAAGCCTGTGGAACTGGTTCGAATCCGGCATGTTCAACGCTCCACATTGCCTTTCCTGCGGTAGCAGACCTAATTGCGTTGGCGAATCCAAACATCTCCTTTACTGGAGCTTTGGCAATTACCGTAACCAAGTCCCCTTCGGTTTTCATCTCAATTATTTGCCCCCTCCTCCCCTGTATCTCCCTTGTGACGTTTCCCAACATGTCCTGTGGAACCGTTATGAACACCTTCTGATAGGGTTCGAGCAGAGTGGGATTCGCTTGTAGCATCGCAGCGTATATTGCACCTTTCACTGCTGGAATAACTTGGGCAGGACCTCTATGGACAGCATCTTCGTGCAACTTACAGTCAACGAGCTTAACCTTAACGCCCATGCAGGGCTCTTTAGCCAAGGGTCCAGCACTCATAGCCTCTCTGAATCCTTGAATTATCAAGTCCATCGTTTCGTGCAGATACTGAATACCCTTTGTGACATCGCAGAACACGTTGCCTTCATAGTAATCCTGAATTCCGTCAGCCTCCTCCTTGCTCAACCCAGCTTCAACGAGCTTCTTCCTCAACTCCTTCTTGTCCGCCTTTCTAATGTCTATGTTTTCCTCCTTGAAGAGCTGAATTACCTCTTGAGGTAGAGGTTCGACAACTATGTAGAACTTGTTGTGTCTGTTGGGCGATTTACCCTCGACAACTGGAGATTTTTTGGTTACCGTCTCTCTAAACACGACTATGGGCGGTGACGTTATAACCTCTATTCCCTTCTCTCTCCTTATCTTCTCAACCTTAACCTCCAAGTGAAGTTCACCCATTCCGCTTATCAAGTGCTCCCCCGTTTCTTCATTCAAGGTAACCTGTAGGGTTGGATCTTCTTTGGCCAACTGCCTCAAAACCTCTATTAGCTTTGGTAAGTCCCTCGGATTCTTCGCCTCAATCGCCATCGTAACAACAGGCTCGCTTATGTGCTTTATCGATTCGAAGGGTGTAAAGTTTTCAAGCGTTGAGCATGTCGAACCAGCAACTGCATCTCTCAAACCTACTACGGCCACTATGTTTCCAGCCGGAACCTCTGGGAGTTCAACCCTCTTAGGCCCCATGAAAACTCCAACCGTCTGAACCCTGTTCTTCGTTTTTCTATCGACGATGTATAGCTCCATTCCGGGCTTCAAAGTTCCGCTGTAAAGCCTTCCCACAGCCACTTCACCAGCGTGAGGATCGACTATTATCTTGGTTATCATTAAAGCAACCGGCCCCTTCGGATCGCACTTAACCATCGCCTGCCCCTCTGGGCTGTTTATGTCACCCTTCCATATCACACTGATTCTCTCCTTCTGAGCTTCTATCGGTGAAGGTAGATGCCTTATGACCATGTCAAGCACTACCCTGTGTAGAGGTGATTTCTTGGCAAGTTCTTTCCAATTGTCTTCCTTCAGATACTTGTAAACCTCCTTGAATCCTATGCCAGTTTCCTTCATCGCCGGAACGCTTACGGCCCACTTGTAAAGGGCGGAACCAAAGGCAACGCTACCCTCTTCGACCTTCACCATCCACTCCTTGTACTTCTCTGGTTTCATCGCCTTTATCAGCTTGTTTACCTCCGTTATGACTTTGATCAACCTCTCCTGCATTTGATCTGGAGTGAGTTCGAGCTCCTTGATAAGCCTGTCAACTTTGTTTATGAACAGAACGGGCTTCACGTTTTCTCTCAAAGCCTGTCTAAGAACGGTTTCGGTTTGTGGCATCACTCCCTCTACCGCATCAACTACGACTATGACACCGTCAACTGCTCTCATCGCCCTCGTTACGTCACCGCCAAAATCAACGTGACCGGGTGTGTCTATCAAGTTGATGAGGTATTCCTTACCCTTGTATTCGTGAACCATCGAAACGTTTGCTGCGTTTATCGTAATACCCCTCTCCCTCTCCTGCTCATCGAAATCCAAGTAGAGCTGTTGTCCTGCAAGTTCTTCGCTTATCATTCCAGCTCCAGCCAAGAGGTTGTCGCTCAATGTCGTTTTACCGTGATCGATGTGGGCAACTATGCCCATGTTCCTTATCCTTTCGGGCATGTACATCAGTTCCTTGATCTTGTCAATCATCTTCTTTGCCCTGGTCATAACCGATCACCTTTCGAAGTGAGTTTAAAAAGGTTACCTTGCGGACTTGGCTATTCTCTCGATCTCCTCCTTCTTAGCCACAGCGTAGCTCTTCGGATCGTTCTTTGATGCAAGTATCAACTCCTCAGCCAAACACTCCGCAATACTCTTAGGATTCTTGAACGCCCTCTGTCTTGCACCTTCACAAATGTTTCTCAGGGCAACGTCGACCCTTCTGAGTGATGAAGTATCAACAGACTTTGGAACAGCAATTCCACCGTATTTTAATCTTACAACCTCTTCCCTCGGTCCAGCGTTTATTATCGCATCTACCAAGACCTGAATTGGGTTCTTCTTTGTTCTTTGGTATATTATGTCAAAAGCCCTTCTGACTATATCGTATGCGAGCATTTTTTTCCCAGTGTTTCTCCCCTTCCTCATCACCTTGTTTATCAACCTCTCTACTATGAACACGTTCTGCTTTGCGAAGGGTGTGTTTGCATGCCTTCCGTGTGTATGTGGGACGAACCTCGGCTTGAGGCATATGTAGTTCTTTAACGCTGGATCGTTCACTACAACCTCCTCAACATCCCACTTTCCGAAAACCTTTAGCTCTTCCTTTGTAAAGCCGTATTTCATGCTATCACCTTAGAGGTTTCTCCTTCCTACCCATTACGAGTTCTTCAAGCGAAACACCGTTCACTTTAACGACCTTGTATCTCACTCCCGGGATGTCTCCCATCGACCTACCCATTCTACCACCGATACCCTCTATTATCACCTCATCGTGTTCGTCTATGAAGTTTATAGCTCCGTCCCCGGGACAGAAAGCTGTAACCTGCCTTCCGTTCTTTATCAGTTGAACCCTTACACACTTTCTTATCGCAGAGTTCGGTTGTCTCGCCTCAATACCCACCTTTTCCAACACGATTCCCCTTGCTTGTGGTGCCCCCTCCAAGGGATCGGCCTTCTCCTTCAATCCCAAAATTCTTCTGACGAATCTCTTATCGCTCCACCTGAACTTCTTCCTATTTTCTATCAACTTCCTCGCAGCGAATAATCCGTATCCCATGAGCATCACCTCCCTACCCACTTTTTAAATCTTGTCCCGTTATTTAACGATAACGTCGTCTATGTCGTAATGCCTCTTAGCAAGCTCCTTAGCCTTGTTTATGTTCTTACCGCCCTTCCCTATCACCAAACCCTTGTATTGCGGATTTACACTTACGATTGCAATCCTCTTTCCCCCCTTTTCGATTATCCTCACGTTGACCTTTATGGGTTTGAATATGTTGGCTATGAATTCCTCGGGCTTATCGGAATGCTCTATCAACTCCACCTTCTTACCCACGATCTCTCTAAACTTTTCGACGTTTATTCCACCCTTACCGATTGCCAAACCCATATCTCCCTTTTTAACGACGAAGATTATCCTATCATCCTCAACTATGCAGTCCTTGATGTTTGCACCTGTTAAGCTTTCAAAAAGGGCAAGATACCTTATACTCTCTTCCGAGAGCTTAACTCCCATCTTTAATCCCCCAAAAAAATTGATTAAGCTTTCATCAACTCGATATCCGATATGTCCGCCTCTATCACCGCAAGGGATGCAACGCTAAAAGGTTTACCGCATTGGGCTCCAAGTTCCATGTTGGTTCCGGGATAAATCAGCACAGGAACGTCCTTCTTGTATCTATCTATCTTTTCCCTAATCTCCTTGGGGCAATTCGCTGAGATTATCACCAACTTCGCCTCTCCCTTCTTTAAAGCCTTGATCGTCCTCTTACTTCCGAAATACACCTTTCCCCTTAAAGCTTTCTTGAGTATCTTCTCAACATCCATTCGCATCACCTCTTCGGCTTGTAAACCAATTCTACATCACCGGTTCCCAACCTTATGGGCTGTCCAACTATTATGTTTTCGGTTATGCCCTTCAAGTAGTCCACCTCTCCCCTCACAGCCGCATCGAGCAATACATTGACGGTCACTTCAAACGCAGCTCTCGCCAGTATGCTCTGCTTACCACCCGCAACACCGTGCCTACCTATCTGCTTTAAATAACCATCTGCGGTCATCACATCCGCGACCAACATTATGTGCCTAACGTCAACATCCAAACCCTGCTCTTCCAAGGTTTCCTTTGCCTCCTTTATTATCGCAGACCTCGCAGCTTCAATCCCCAAAACCTCGTATATTTCATATATGTCGTTCGTTAAGGTTCTTGTGTAATCCACACCCTTAACCTTCATGACCTTCTTGAGGTTCGATCCTTCGGTGTACAGGACGTATTCGTCTCCCTCCTTTCTTATTATAACCCTCTTTATCTCCTTGATTCCGGCGATTACCTCCCTCTTCAACCTATCGAATATGTCCATTAACGTTTTGTAGGGTTTATCCACATCAGGCGAAACCTGAATTACGAGGTTTCCATTCTCCTCCTCTATTTCGACTTTCAGTTTTTTCTCAAGCGTTTTCTTTAAGTTTTCAAGTGTCAACCCCTTCTCCTTCAAAGCCTTGTCGTCTGGTTTAATTACTATCTTCAAACCGTAAATGTCAACCGATATGTCCGCAACGTCGGTGACGTGAGTTGCCTCTATTCTCCTCGCAACCTCCTTCGCCTTCTCTTTATCTTTAGCATACTCTGGCAGTAACCTTATGGTCATCATCGGAGTGGAAGGTTTCTTCCTAACGTCCAAAATCTCGATTAACCTTGGTAAACCGAGCGTAACGTTTATCTCCGCAACTCCAGCGTAGTGAAAAGTTCTCATCGTGTTGTGGGTCACTATTCCCTCGAAAGTTGTGAAAGTTTCGGAATCTGGAACGCTGAAGTCGTAAACGTATCCGTCGTAATCAACGTAATCTATCTCGACTATCTCATCCCAAACGACATCGGAATCCAAAGCCCTCTCAAGGACTTCCATCTCCTCAGCGTATCCCAACCTCTTCATAGCGTTCAAGTGCTTTTCAAGTGTGACCCTCCCAATCTTCTGCTTTCTTTCGAACTTTCTGACGAGATACAATGGATAGCCAACCTTTTTTGCACATTCCGTAAGGGTTTTACCGAAGGACGGTATGACGTCTATGATATCAGCTCTATTGACTTCGATTTTTTCAAGCTTGTCCGCCTTTACAAACGATCCTATTTCCTCCGCAAACTTCTTTGCATACTTACCGTATATGATCAATCCGTATTGACCCCCCATCTTTTTCTTAACGCCGAATATTCCAAATCTCGTTAATAGAAACGCTATTCCATCTATCAGCTCTTTGGATGAGGAGTAAAACCTTATCGCCTTTCTTTCAACACTGTTCCCATTGCCGTCGAAGTAACCCCTCAACAACCCTCTGACGAACTCCTTGTTCGCGGAATAGACGAATTCGGGAATTCTCTTATCTTTGGCGTTGTTACCAAAGGACCTTGCCAAATCGCTTAGAACCTTTGAGTATATTCTTACATCAACACTTTCTGAGAAACCGTTTCTATTTACATACTCAGCATAATTCAAGCCGAACCTTTCCGCAAATCTTTTGATAACCTCCCTTATCTCTCTTGAATTGTTAGCTATCGAAACGAAGTACTTTGCCGAGTATCCGTCAGCCAAATACATTCCGAAGAAGTAACCAGCTTCAAAGTCGAGTTCGATCTCCTTCGGAAATCTTTTACCGTTTGTCGGTGTTACGTAGTTTCCAACGACCTTGCAGTCTGTGAACTGGGATACATCAACTTTGGATATGCAGTTCAAAGGAGTGAACCTTACAACTGGAATTCTGTCCCCAACTTTCAACATCCTACCTTCTATGGGAACGATCTCGTTGTTCCTTCTAACGACGAAGGAGTGGAAAGGAGTTGCCCTTACAACCCTACCCGATCTCGTCCTTATCCTTATCAGCTTTCCTTTGAATCTGTGCCTTACAACGCTCCTTATCCTCTTCCACCTGACCTTTTCATCTCTGTCCAAGCTCAGTGCATAAACGTCGATGGGCAGATCGCATATCTCATGAATTCCTACGGTTTTGAATTCGAACTTTTCTAAGCAGTTATCGACGAATTTACCTATCTCAACTACCCTTACCCTGTCGTTTTCCAAGATAACCACCCTTTCATCGTAAGGTAGGGACATCTGGGTTGCTGGCTCACCTATGGACTGCGCTGCGACTATGCCAACAGCTTCTCCGGGTTCGACCAAGTTTCTGTAATAGACTTCGACGCATCTCTCGATTATCTTTTTGGCGGTTTCCTCATCGGCTTTAATTTCTTCCAACTTCTTCTTTATGTTGTCCTTAACGTGTTTGGGAAGGGGAACGTCTTTCAAAAGTTCGTCATACATTTTAACCACCCATTATCTCCTTAACGATTCTATCTATATCGACGGACTTTCCTCTAAAGCTCTTCATCGGATCTACTCCATCCTCACCGTATCTAAACTGAACAACGGTTTCCGAAGTTTGCTCTCTAACCGTTCCATCGTATTCGACCTTTATATCCTGCAAAGCGTTGATCATTCTTCTTTGCAAATATCCGCTTATAGAGGTTCTACACGCGGTATCGACCAAACCCTCCCTACCTCCCATGGCGTGGAAGAAGAACTCTATCGGATTCAATCCCCTCTTGTAACTGCTCTCAACAAACCCTCTCGCCCTTGCACTCAAGTCACCGGGTTTGAAGTGTGGCAAGGTTCTGTTCGTGTAAGTGTAACCTCTGTTTATCCTCTCTCCTCTAACCGACTGCTGTCCGATACAGGCGGACATCTGGGTTAAGTTCAGCATCGATCCCCTCGCACCGCTAACTGCCATTATTACCGCCGGGTTGTTGTAACCCAAGAACTTTTCAGCTATCCTACCAGCCCTATCCCTCGCCCTTCCCAATTCTCTCATAATCATAACTTCCAGAGTCTCCTCCAAGCTCCTACCGGGCATAGGTTCCAAGTTTCCTTCCCTGTAAGCCTTTATCAACTCCATCACCCTCTTCTCAGCCTCTCTAATTATTTCCTTAACCTGAGCTATAGCTTCTTCTGGCAGATCCTCGTCGTCGATTCCTATGGTGAATCCAGTAAGCATTATGGCCCTAATCGCCAGATGTGTTAAGTTATCTATGAACTCCTTGGCCTTATCGTTTCCATACTTCCTAACGATCTCGTCTATGATTATACCCTTAAAGGCACCCACAGCCTTCTCATCAATAGTCCCCTTAATCAGTTCACCGTTCTTTATCACCACGTAGGCATCGTATTCGCAGTTCTCTTTCTTACATTCCCCACAACCCCTGCATATCTCAGCTTTGAATTCTAAGGAAATGTCCGGTAGAATTACGCTAAAGATTTGCTTTCCGGTCCAATACTTCTTACCGTCTTTAACGACCTTTGGCTCTGGAAGTTCCTTCAAGTCGTAAAAGCCTAAGAGATACATGACCTCCTCCTTCGTGAAGAGTCTTTCTCCTCTCGTCAGTAAATACAGACCGGAGATGTGATCGTGAATACCACCGATTATCGGCCCTCCGAATCTTGGAGAGAGTATGTGCTGTTGCACGGCCATCAGTATCTTAGCCTCAGCTTGAGCTTCCAAGCTTTGGGGAACGTGCAAATTCATCTCATCTCCGTCAAAGTCAGCGTTGTAGGGCGGGCAGTTTCCAGTAAGGAAACCGTTCGCTATGAAGTTGTGAGTGTGCATCTCTGTGGTTATGTCGTAAACCCACTCGACTTCCGTGGGTTCTATTTTAACTATCCTCTCCTTTATAAATCCACCCCCAACGTGTCTTTCGGCAACCCATTCCTCAAAGTTCGGAAAGTCGTTAGACGTCTTCGCAAAGCTTGGCTTCTTTTGTCTCCAAGAGTAGAGAGCAGAGAGGGATTTACCGCTTGAGTTGGCTATCTGGACTACTTCACCCCTCTTCGCATTCAACACTTCCTTAAGTAGTCTGTTCCTTTCCCTCAGATAGACCTCTTTAAACGTCAGGTATCCATAGGCGAGTCTCGCAAGCTTTTCCGCTTCTCTGTTGTATGAGTATCCGATCTTTCCGAAGAAATCCCTTTGAGACTTTATCGAAACCGTTATTATCTTCGTTCTACTCCCGTCCTTTCTAACGTTACTGTTCTCAACTCTAACGCTCGTCTCTATTCCGAACTCTCTCAGAATTTCCCTTACGTCTTCAACGAATTTCATTCCGTGATCGAGCATTTCTTCAACCTTCGCAACCTTAAACGTCAACTCCTTGAACAACTTACGACAGCTCTTCCTTAAGATGGGTTTTGTCAATTCCGATCCGAAGTAGGATGAGAGAAACTCCTTCTTAACGAACTTTGGAGATCTTTTGATCCACTCCGGGACTCCGTAAGCTTTCTTAACTTTATCCCCATCTGGGCATCCGAGGGCTTTAAGAAGTAGGCAGAACGACTTCTTCCTAACCTCTACGCTGTAACCCTTACCTTTCACTTCTAAAATCTCTCCGTTGGCTTTCCTTATCTTATTCTCGCATTCGTGAACGATTACCTTTCCGGGTTCATAGCCAAGCATTCTTATGTCTCTGATTATATCTTCTAAGTCCTCGGGCTTTGCTCTGAATACCGCCCTTGAGTTCTTACCAATTATTAAGCTTCCATCTCCAAATATGTGCCCCACCAACCTCGCTATGGCTGTAATTCTCGGATCGGATAGCTTTAGTGGTATCAAATTCCTCTCCTTCAGCTCTCTGATTATCTTCTTAATCCTCGAATTTCCCGCTATTTTGACTACATCCTCCTCCGTAACCACTACACCATCGGTAACTTCAACGCTTGGAAAGTCCATCGGATAAACCACAACCTCATCGCCTATCTCAAGCTTTCCAGCTGGCTTTACACCATTACTCGTATAGAACGGATGGTCTTCAGTTGCAACTATCTCCCTACCAGTTTCGGTCACTATTCTGTAACAAATCTTTCCGTAATCCTTCGCTTTGAGCTTCCAGTAGTGAGTAAGCTTAGTCAATGTCCTCTCAAATCCGTCTGAAGTTGAAACCATCCTGTTCTTCCAATCGAGCCTTTCTATCTCCATCTGAACGCCATCGAGCAAAACCTTCGTATCTCCAGAAACGCACACAGCAGGATTCAATCTGAAGGTTTTGCCCGGTAAAACCCTAACGTAGTGAGCCATGATACTCATTCTGTGCAGGGAGGGCTGTCTGTTGAACAGAACTATATCACCATCCTTCAACTGCCTCTCAACGATCCATCCCGGTTCGAGTTTCTCAGCCAACTCCTCCCTATTTGTATCCATTACCCTAATTCTCCTTCCATCAGGCCTGACAACGTAGTTTGCTTTGGGATGCTCTGTTCTGAGTATGTATTCCCTCGCCTCGTCTATGTTTCTCTCGGTAACGTGTATTGGGACTGTGAGCTCTTCAGCTATCTCGTATGGAACTCCGACCTCGTTTATGCTTATGCAGGGATCGGGACTTATCACCGTTCTTGCGGAGAAATTCACTCTCTTACCGCTCAAAGAACCTCTAAACCTCCCCTCCTTACCTTTCAAACGCTGTGCAAGTGTTTTTAAAGGTCTTCCACTCCTGTGCCTTGCCGGCGGTATTCCGCTAACCTCGTTGTTTATGTATGTCGTTACGTGATACTGTAAGAGCTCCCAGAGGTCCTCCAAAATTAGGTGAGGTGCACCAGCTTCTTTGTTTTCCAAAAACCTCTGGTTTATTCTTATTATATCGACGAGCTTGTGAGTTAAATCGTCCTCACTCCTCTGTCCAGTCTCGAGGATTATAGAAGGTCTTACGGTAACCGGTGGGACTGGTAAGACCGTTATAACCAACCACTCCGGTCTGCAGGCTTTGGGGTCTATTCCCAAAACGGGTAAATCTTCATCTGGTATCTTCTCAAGCCACTCCCTAACATCCAAAGGAGTTAGCTTGTGCTCGTCTATGTAGTAGAACGTCGGCTTTTCGAACTTCACCTCCACAGCTTCTGTCCCACAATGGGGACACTTCTTAACCGCTTTGGCCCTTCTGTAAACCTCTTTGACGAGTTCCTCGTAATCCTGCCCCAACTCCTTCCTCTTCTCAATTTCCTCCAAGAACTTGTCCCTAACTTTGTCAGGCAATCTGAGCCTTCCGCATTCCCTACAGGTGGCGTTCAAGAGCTTTGCAATCAGTTTTGCATAACCGACGTGTATTACTGGTGCAGCCAATTCTATGTGCCCGAAGTGTCCCGGACATTCGCCAGCCTTTCCTCCGCAGGTTTTGCACCTCAAACCCGGATCTATAACACCCAAACGTGGATCCATCAATCCCCCTTCTATTGGAAAACCGTCGTCGTCGTAAGTTTCAGCGGAAACTATCTTGGCTACGCTCATCCTCCTTATCTCCTGAGGGGATAAGATTTCGAACCTGATACCGGCAATTCTCTTCGGAACCATAACAATCACCTCAAGCCTTATCTCCCAATATCAAACGTGGAGCTATAAGCATGGACTTGAGCTCGTCCAAAAGCAATTTGAATGCGTAGCTCATCTCTATCTTGTGAACGTTGCTGTCGTCTTCACAAACCGGACAGTAAGCCATGTTCCTTCTGTAATCGTAAATTGCAACGTGCCCACACTTGGAGCAAACCCAAACTTCAACTTTATCCGATTCGTTCAAGAGCCTATCCTTCAAGAGCAGAGCTGCACCATGACCAATCAGAACGTCTCTCTCCATCTCACCCAGCCTCAAACCACCCTTCCTCGCCCTCCCTTCAGTGGGTTGTCTCGTTAGAATCTGCACAGGCCCCCTACTCCTCGCATGGATCTTGTTTGCCACCATGTGGTAGAGCTTCTGATAGTATATCACACCAACGAATATGTCCACCTCGAACCTCTTACCAGTTATTCCGTCGTACATCACCTCTTTACCAGTGTGAACAAACCCAAACTTCTTCAAAGCCTCTCTCAAATCCTTCTCCTTTTCTCCGTGGAATATAGTTCCATCTATCCTTCTTCCCTCCAAGCAACCTACCTTACCACCTATCATCTCAAGGATGTGACCTACGGTCATTCTCGATGGGATGGCGTGAGGATTTATGATCATGTCCGGGACTATTCCAGATTCCGTCCAAGGCATGTCCTCTTCAGGCACGATCAAACCGACAACACCCTTCTGTCCGTGTCTCGAAGCAAACTTGTCCCCCAACTCCGGAATTCTCAAATCTCTGACCCTAACCTTGGCCAACTTCGAACCACCCTCAGATTGCATTAGGAAAACCGCATCTACTATTCCCTTCTCGTTGCTCCTCATCGTTATTGAGCTCTCCCTCCTCTTCTGGGGCGAAATACCGAGGGTTGTAGGTTCCTCTAAGAACCTCGGCGGTGAGGTTCTACCTATCAAAACGTCGTCTGGCCCAACTTCCGTCTCTGGAAATATCAAACCGTCCTCATCCAAATCCTTGTAAGCCTCAGCACCCCTGTAATCCGCTACATCTGAAGGAGGAATTTCAAATCTGTCCTCCTGCCCACCGGGATACCTCAGTTCCTCCGCCTCGTATGTTCTGAAGAAGTGCGTTCTCGCCAAACCCCTATCAACGCTCGCCTTGTTCAAAATTATCGCATCCTCGATGTTGTATCCCTGATAACTCAGAACTGCAACAACGAAGTTCTGACCAGCCGGCCTCTCATCGAATCTGATCTCCCTCTGAGTGTCCGTTGTAACTATTGGAATCTGTGGGTAGTGCATAAGATGACCTCTCGTGTCCGTCCTCCAGTGAAGACTTGAATATGGTAGGCCTAAGCTCTGTTTGATCATCGCAGCTCCCATCGTGTTACGCGGAGACGCGTTGTATTCTGGATAGGGAATCGAACCTAAACATATTCCAGCTATCAACGAAGGATCGAGCTCAAGGTGTGTATGTTCGGGAGTTAAATCCTCCTCGTTTACAGCTATGTAGGCGTTTTCCTCCTCTTCAGCATCTAAAAACTCTATCTTACCCTGTCTAACCAAATCGTAAAAGGTTATTTCACCCTTTTTTAATCTCTCTATGTCCTTCTCAGTTACTAAGGGTTTACCGTCCTTAACAACTATCAACGGTCTCCTCGCCCTTCCGGGGTCCGTGTTTATTCTAACTTCGTTTGAGTCGGGATAGTAGGCTACGTTAACCTGATCCGAAATTTTACCCTTCCTCCTAAGCTCCCTAATCATCTCAGCCAACTTTTGACCGTCCTCGTGAAAACCTATCAGAGCACCGTTAACGTAAACTCTACACTTCCTCATTCAACCACCCCTTATGGGCTCAACTCCCAAGCTAAACAGCATCTTCTTCACATCTTCCTCATTACAACCCACACTAACCTCAGCGTATTGTGCGAAGTTCTTAACCAAACCACAGTTCGGGCCTTCTGGAGTTTCGTTTGGACACAACCTACCCCACTGGGTTGGGTGCAAGTCTCTCGCCTCGAAATGAGGCTGTGATCTTGAGAGGGGAGAAACAACCCTCCTCAAATGGGAAAGAATGGACATGTAGTTGTGTCTATCTATGAGCTGTGAAACTCCAGTTCTACCACCGACCCAGTTACCGGTTGCCATTGGATGCATTATTCTGTCGGTTAAAACGTCAGACCTAACGGCTGTGGCCATCTTCATGGGCCTACCTCTCGCTTTAGCCCTTTCAAGCTGATACTTAACGTCCTTTATGAGTCTAAGGAGCGCAACTCTGAAAATCTCCTCTATCAAATCTCCAGCCAACTTCAACCTCTTGTTTGCGTAGTGATCCTTATCGTCTTCCCTTCTCAAACCCAAGTGAAGTTCGAAGACCATCTCAGCCATCCTCGCAAGGAAGAACGCTTTAGCCCTCCTCGCCTCTGGCTCCGTTCCCAAATGAGGTAGGAAGTGCTGATCTAAAACCTGATTTGCCCTCTGAATTCTGTATTCCCTACTTTGACCCGGTGCCACTCTCCTTCCTATATAATCTATAGCCTCCTCTTGGGTTTCAACTTCGGCAACCTCTATGTTTTCAAGCATGAACTTCATTATCTCAGGATTCGTGCTGACCATCTCAACTATCTCCCTATCACTCTCGACACCCAAGGCCCTCATCAAAACTACGAACTGAATCGGCTTGGGTAGTTGTGGAAAAGTAACCTCTAAAATGTTCCCCCTCGTCCTCTCAACAACAACCAAAGCCCTGTAACCCGCTTTTTGACTGAAACACTTTGCAACTTCGAACTCCTCCCCATACTTTTCTTCCTTCTCTAAAAGGATTTTGTTCGGAGCCAAATCCTCCAAGGTTACCAAAGCCCTTTCGGTCCCGTTTATTATGAAGTAGCCCCCAGGATCTAATGGGTCTTCACCAGCCATGCAGAGTTTCTTCTCGTAGTCGTCTGGCAGGTTTTCAACCCTCCTGAAGGACATCAAAGCTTCGTCTATGTTGTCGGGATGCAAGTTACAGATCTTCGATTTGACCATGACTGGAAGCATTCCAATCTCGACTTCCTCCCACTCCCCTTCTCTTCCCTCATCGACAACCTGAGCTTCGACGTAGATTGGCGCAGCATAAGTCAGATTTCTCAATCTAGCTTCTGCTGGCAGTAGTAGTCTCCTTATTCCATCAGCCTCCTTAACTATGGGTTTGCCAACCCGAGCTCTACCGAACCTTATGTAGGTGTTCGGTATGTCCAACTCCACGATCTTCTGCTCGTCTATGACTCTCTGAAGTCCCTCTTCAAGGAATCTGTTGTAGGAGTCTATCTGATGCCTCACCAATCGATCGTGCGTAAAATAGGCTCTTGCGAGAACACGCCTATCCAACATAACCATCACCGAATTTACTCCTCAAACTCCTCTTCCTCACTTCTTTCCTCCTCAACCTTAACCGCAACGGGGGGAATGACATACCTGTAAGCTACGCTAACGCCTGCGGTTGGACTCTCCCTAACGATCCTTATTATATCCCCCACCTTAGCTCCGATTTCTTTGGCTATCGGATCGTCCACCCTGATCTTCGGCAACTGCTCCGGTCTAATGCCAAGTAACTTTAGGAGTTCCTCCTTCTCCTTCTCACTTAATATCTCATGCTTCGGGACGAGGATGTGATCTTGAAGCCTTATCTTCATATTACATCACCGAAGTTGATAGCGGGCCCGACGGGATTTGAACCCGCGACCAACGGGTTAAAAGCCCGTTGCTCTACCTGGCTGAGCTACGGGCCCACGTGCAAAGTTTGACGATGTCGATATAAATCTTTTACTCATAGAGATGGAATAAAAAGTTAACGCTCGATTATGAACTCGTCAACGCTCACTCCGAAGTGTCTCGCCTTCTCACCAATCCAAACGAGAACCTCATCTCCCTCCTTTAAACTTGCAACTGAAACGTGCTTTCCCTCAGGATTGACGAGCTTTATCGTTTCCGCATTTTGAAGTATCACAGTCCCCTCCTCACCGTTTGCGATTGCCCTTATAAGTATCAGAGGTCTCTTCTCTATCTTAACCCTACCGACGTAGCTCCTTCTCGTTTCTCCCTTGTAATTCACGATCTCAACCTCATCCCCAGCCTTGAGTTCCGCCAGATACCTCGTCTTACTTCCAACCTTTACGTATGCGTTCACACTTCCGGCGTTCACTCTGAAAGGCCTCGAAGATACGTATTCGCTCTCCTCACTCTCACTCGCAACCAAGAACATGAATCCAGCTCTGTTTCCAACCAACATACCTTCACCAACTCTCATCAGAGTTACGGTATCTATGCAAACCCTATCTCCTACCCCCAAGGGCTTTATCTCAACAACCTTAGCCTTTTTAAGCTCCACAAATCCTCTTTCACCGCTTGCAATCTCGTAGAACTTTCTCATTACGTCCCTTCTGCTCTCTTGGATGGCAATGCCATCCGCACCCTTTTCAAGCGTAGTCAAAACCACCTTGGCTTCATCTAAATCGTTAACTATGGCTATGAGCTTGGCCCTCTTCTTCATAGCTATCAGGTTTTCGAGCGGAATTATCTTCCAGTCCGAAAACCTAAGGAATAGGTAATCGTAACTTTCGGAAAGCTCTATCGCCTTGTTTTGATCCTCAGCGGACTTCACTTCAACGAAGGCGAAGTTTTCTCCAACTCCGTTTTCGACACCGAAGACCTTTATCCTACCGAGCTTCTTAGCCAAATCTTCAAACTTCCTCCTAACGACGACTCCAGTAAATCCTATCTCTATTGCGTCCTTTATCTTCTCCTTCTCCTCCTCCCAATCTTCACCTAAAGCCAAGAGCCAAATCTCCTTCAAACGACCACCTCCTCCAACTTGGCATTCTCGTGAACTATCCTCCTTAAAGCCCTTACCATGGCCTTTGGATTTCTATGCTGGAATACGTTTCTACCTATCGCAACTCCACTCGCCCCCTTCTCCATAGCCTCCATAACCTCCTTCAAAAGTTCCAACTCGTCCCTCTTACTGCCCCCAGCTATGACCACGGGAATTTCCGCATACTCTACAATTTCCTCGAAGTTCGAGGTGTAGTTCGTTTTCACGACATCCGCCCCAAGTTCGTATGCAACTCTAACGCAGTGTTTAACCAGCTCCGGCTCCCTGTCGTTTATCCCTTCTCCTCTTGCATAAACCATAGCTAAGAGGGGCATACCCCAATCGTCGCACACCTCCGAAATCATTCCCAAATCTCTCAACTGATCCCTCTCGGTTTTACTTCCTATGTTGACGTGAACGCTCACAGCATCTGCCCCAAGTTTTATGGCCTTCTCAACAGACGTTACCAAAACCTTTTCGTTTGGCTCTCTAAGACATGTCGATGCACTCAGATGGACTATTAAACCCATCTCCATTTCGTCCACGTAACCCACATTCTTAACTATCCCCTTATGCAGAACGACAGCATCTGCAATTCCGTCAATCTCTCTAAGAACTCTATCGATCTCGGTTAAGCCCTCTATCGGCTTGCTGACTCCGTGATCCATCGGGACTATCACCGTCCTACCGTCCGGCAAAACCCTTTTCAAACGCCTTCTCTTGGACATGGAGAACACCCCCTAAGGGTTGAGTTTAGAAGCTAAACCAGAAGGAGAAGAGGTTCCAAGTTGTGCGTGTCGCGGTTTCGAACGACATTGGCATTCGGTGTCGTCAGCAACATATAAAGTTTTCGGTTCTATACCCACTTTATAAGAACAAACCCGTGTTTAAGGAGTAGTCACACATTTCATGCATTAAAGTTTTATAGCTCTATACGGTTAAAAGTTCGGAGATGAGGTGGGACAAGAGGTTGAAGGAGGAGATGGATTTAAAGCCCGTAACGGATGAGGAATTCGAGGAGCTGTTAAACGACAAACCGAAAAAGAAGAGGAAAAAGAGGTAAAGCCCCCGTGGGGTAGCTTGGATATCCTTGGGGGCTGCGGACTCCCAGACCCGGGTTCAAATCCCGGCGGGGGCACTCTTTCAATTCTTTAAAAACTTTAAAAACGAGAAGGGCCCGGACCGTGCATAATTTTAGAAGTTAAATGCCCGTTAATATTCTTTTTTCTTTTAAACCTAACTCAGTAGGACTGGGGATGTGACGAACGATCATCCATATAAGTTTGAAAAAGCGGATTGCTCTGTTGAAAATTAAGTAAGTAAGAGTGAATTAGGTAGGGTATCCATATATTGTAATCGGCTAACTAATACTCGACAGGATGGGATTAATCTCTTCTCAAACATCTTCTGATTGAATGTTCCGATCATGGAATCACGTTTGCGTTATTTTGGAAGTTTGATTTTTGCCATTGAATTTGCCGTTTGCCAAAGGTTTTATAAATTTCCAAGTTAATGGATTAACGTGAAGGTAAAAGTTGACAGATATGGAAGAATAGTTCTACCGAAGGAAGTTAGGGAAAGATTAGGCATTCACGAAAATACCGAACTTATACTCGACGTAAAAGACGACGAGATAGTGATTAGGGTTCAAAGGGAAGATCTTGAGAAAAGAGTAGATAAGTTAATTGAATTTTTGAGGAATAATGCGCCAAAAGCTTTTGTTTCTGACATTGAGGAGGATGAAAAATGGATTACGAGAAAGTACGGCTTGGAAAAGATCGGATTGAAGGAGTAGTGGATGTTGGGCTAATAGTGATATCTCACTTCGAGAATCCAGCTAAAGAGGTTGCACTTGAATTCTTATCGGACATTCTAAAGTGGAAAAAGAAGTGCATAATTCCAACGTCAACTATCTTAGGTGCTTACCACATCATGACGAGATATCTAAGGGTTGAGAAAGTCTCAGCATACGAAGCTCTTAAGAAAACGTTGGAAACCAGATCTCCAGCCTTTTACGAAGATATTAGCATCGACACAGCCTTAAGCTCGTTAACAAACGCCTTAGGCTATAACATCGAATCTTGGAATGGCTACATCGTCGCTTTAGCTAAAAAGTTCAAAGCCACAATTTATACCGTCGATCTAAAGCTAATGCGAAAGGTAAGAGACGTTCCTATTGTAAACCCAATTCCAGAAAAAACTTTCAGGGAATACAACGAATGGCTAAAAGATCGCTTATCTACGTGATTAGTTCTGTTTAAATTCGATAAATGAAGTCAAGATGAGGTGTCGGAATTGACGGACGTGTTTGTCTATGTCCTTGACACGTTTATCCCAACGGATCTGACGAGAAGGGAAGTTCTAAAAGCGTTTAAAGAGGACAAGCTAAAGCCCCTTCGAATTCATACGGGAAATAGTTGAAGATAAGGGTGTAGAGAGAATAGAAATGTGCAATTATACGATGCCATTTTCAAGGGAGAAGATTTCCTGCTGGAGTATTCTTTCGATTTTGCTAATGGTAGGATTGCTATAAAGGTAATTGGATCAGATGATCCTCAAGGAATGCTGGAAGAATACTACAAACGTCTCAGAAGAACGATTTGACATCATTTGACTCTCTTATCCATTTAATCTTACCTCCTCCCTTTATTTTCTTGAAGTATTCAATCTCCTCTCTCATTCCTTCCGTGATCTCATCTCCAAAAACCCACAGCTCGTCGCAAAATTCAAGCAATTTCTTATTCATCTCTAAAGCCCTTCTGCGATCTTCTGGATTGTGATCGTCCATGAATTGGGAAAAGTAGACGTGAGGAGCTATTGGAATGTAACCCATGTCCACGAGCATTCTGCAGTATTTCTTCGCCTTCTCGATGTTTTCTTGCTTTCCTTGAAAGGGAGAGCAAACGAATATTATTTTCATCTTCACATGATTTTATATGTGGTGTTATATAAGCTAAACTGAAACGCTCAAAACCTTCACACTATGAAATTCTAAGTTCGCAACCGCTATGGTTATATACAATTGTATAAAAGAAAAGTTAATGGCAAAGGAGAGAGTTGTAATTCCAGTATCGCTTCCGAAGGAGCTTGTTAGGGAGATAGACGAGCTTGTCAAGAAAAAGAAATTTTCATCAAGGTCTGAAGCACTCAGATACGGAGCACGTCTCGTCGTTCTCTTCGAAAAGGGCATCCATAAGTTGGCAGAGGATTACGCTTATGAGATGATCAAGGAGAGACTCGAAAGGAGGGAAAAAGGTGTATCTTGACACTGACATCGTTCTCTCACAGATTAAGGAGAGGGATTGGCTTAAAGAGATCGTTAAACGTAAGCTCTCGAAGATCGATGAAGAGCTGAAAACATCAGCTATCACAATTGTGGAGTGTCAGATTGTCCTGTTTCGAGAGGAAGGAATGAGGCTGTTAAAGTTATGGAGAGAATTAAACCTCTCGGACTGAGAATTCTACCACTGACGGAGGACGTTTTGATTAAATCGACAGAGCTCTTAGCCAAATATCCTAAACTGAATATCTTTGATTCTATTCATTTGGCTCATACGATTTTGGAGGGAGAAAGAATTTTGTCAACCGACCGTCTTTTTGACGAGGTTGAAGGGGTTGTAAGGGTCGATCCGTTAAGGGATTAAAGCTCTCTTAACTTACTGAAGAACATGGAACGGAAAAAAGTATTTCAGATCTTCTTGTATTCATTCTTGTATTCATTAATGGTATTCAGAGACTGATTTGACAGCTCCAGCTCGGCAAGCAGTTCGTCGAGGATATCTTCGTTTAACTCGCTCAGATTAAGGTTGCATCTTTCACACAGCAGTCTCAGAGATTTGATCTCTCTGCAAACCCTTGCGACGCTTATGCCGTTTGCAAGTCTGTAGTTCTTATATCTGATGATTAATTTTTTATTGGTTTCAGAAATGCTACTTTTATCTATTCTTTTAAGTTCTCTTTTCAACTCTTTTTCATAGTCGATTGATCTCCATTTTTCCATGTTGACTGCGACTTTTAGACCCACGTTGTTGTCTTTCTCAGAAAAGATATTTAAGGGGCTGAAGTTTTTCCCCGTGCCCCTAACGTTTTTAAGAGGGCCCGGACCGGGACTCGAACCCGGGACGACAGGATCCACAGTCCTGCGCTCTACCCCTGAGCTATCCGGGCCACGTTACTACTTAAACTTTGAGGGAATAAAAACTTTTCAGTCGTTTATGCATATCATGTGACCCAACTTCTCCTTCTTAGCTCTCAGATAGTTCCTGTTCTCCTCAACTGGTTCGACCTCTATGGGTTCTCTAACGACCTCAAATCCATACTTCCTAAGCTCCTCGATCTTCATCGGGTTGTTCGTCATCAACCTTATCGATTTAACCCCCAAGTCCATTAAAATCTGTGCTGAAATTCCGTAACTCCTCAAATCTGGTGGATATCCAAGCTCTATATTTGCTTCGACTGTATCCTTCCCCTCCTCTTGCAACTTGTAGGCCATGAGCTTGTTTATCAGTCCAATCCCCCTTCCTTCGTGACCCCTCATGTATATCAAAACGCCCCTTCCCTCCCTATCTATCTTCTTCAAGGCCCTTTCAAGCTGTTCTCCGCAGTCGCACCTCAAAGAGTGAAACACGTCTCCAGTCAGGCATTCGGAATGGATTCTAACCAAAACGGAACCTTCGCTAACGTTCCCCTTAACGAGGGCAACTATTTCGCCCAACGGAGTTCTGTATCCAATCGCTTTAAATGTTCCGTAGAACTTCGTTGGTAAAGTTGCGGTAACGACTCTCTCAACGAGTTTTTCGTTCTTCAACCTGAACTCTATGAGTTCGTTTATGCTCACAGCCTTTAGACCCATCCTTCTTGCAAATTCGATTCCAAACTTACCGTCCGCAATTTCACCCTCGTCTAAGAGCGGTGCGTAAACGCCTGCCAGCTCGAAACCCGAAAGCCTTGCCAAATCCAAACTCGCCTCTCCAAAGTTCGGTCTCTCCAAAACACCACCTTCCTTAGCCTCCTCGACAAAAATTCTACCGGGATAAACAACGTCATCCAAGTTCAACTTACCTTTCGCAAGTATGTTCATGAACTCCGCCCTATCGTCGGCGGACAAACTCTTAAAGTCCAGTGGAATTGCGTTCCCGTTGAAAACCTTGAACCTGTTCAAACCCAGTTCAACTATCCTCTTCCAAGGTAGTGCGACCCTTATCTCGTCGCAGTGTTTCAGCATGAGCTTAACGACCTCAACGTTTACCGCTTCAGCCGGTATAGCCAAAACGGACTTCTCATCGTAAATGACAACAGGTTTAGAGGACTTCACGATTTCAACCACGTCCCTCATGAAACCAACTCGACCGTTTGTATTTAACATTTTTGAGATTCATCTCAAAAATGTTAAGGGTTTTCGTAGGGATACTTCTCCGGCTTTTTCTCCTCTTCTGGGACGTTCGCCTTCTTCTTTTCTAAAAACCTTTCGAGCTCTCCAGCCTCTTTCAACTTCTCGTATTCACTTTCATCCATTTCTATTATAAAACTTCCCACGTATCCGCAGTTCTTGCAGTAGAACTTCCCAGTTATTCCTGCGGTGTCGAGTTCAACATCCGTTGAACCGCAGACCGGACAGACCAGAACCCTCTTCATGACTTAATCTCCTTCAGAGAATTTATAACGCTTTGCAAGGCCTTCAAGTTTATGAAGTAATCCTCAAGCGCGTTTATCATGGCACCTATCTTCTCCGTTCTAACCTCTATGAACAATCTGCCGTCTCTAAAATACGTGTAACACCAGTCCATGTCGTCCGGTTTCAGAGATCTGTGAACCAAATCTGCAAATTCTACCTCCACCCTTAACCTTGCGAACAGCATAACCTATCGACCTCGCTTATAAATTCCTCAACCTTGTCCGCTGGAATTACAGCTCCAGAGGCAACTCTATGCCCTCCTCCTCTACCACCAACCTTCTCTCCAGCCTTCTGCATGACCTCCGCCAGATTGACCTTTATCTTCTCGTTTCCCCTTGCGGAGACCTTGGCCTTATCTTCTTTAACGCTTATGGCTATGAACGGTTTGTCGGGATAGAGGTATCGGGATAGTATCGTCGCTATTGGACTTGCAGCGTTTCCATCCTCCATCACGACGTATCTAATGCAAAATCCCTCCCTAACGTTTTCCCTCACCTTCTTCAGCCTTTCAAGGAGTTCTATCGTATATTCCCTCCAAATCTCTAAAGCCTTGTTGACGTAGCTTTCATCCCTCATGCAAAGGGCGAAACCTATACTGCATGCGGAAACCCTACCGCACGCGTTTATGACGTCGCACATGGTTACCGCATTCTTTACCAACTCTCCGTTCAAGATCAACCTACCTTGAAGTATGTCGTTGAAAACACCGGTGTATGCGTTCATCCTCAAAAGTCTCAACGCAACTGCGTTTGAAAGCCTATACATCTCCTCCTCACTCAACTCCTCTACGTCCTTATCCCCGTCAATTCCGCACTTACTCAAAAACTCATCTAACTCCTCCTCATTCCCGTAGAAGTCGAGATATGGCTCCAAAGAGAGCATAAGGGCTTCCCTAACTTTCATCGAATGCAAACTTAAACCCCTCTTAACCTTGATGTATCCGCATTCGACACCTTCCTTTAAAATTTCACCGTTTCCTCCCCTCATCTTCTGCTTGTCCCCTATAGCCCCAACCAAAGCCAAACCGCATAAATCCCTGTTGTCCCCCAACACGTTTGCGAAAACGTAAGCCGTTCCGCTTGCGGACAACTCGTATGTTCCGTCTATTCCACAGAGTAGGGGGTTTATGTGAACCAAATTTTCCTTCTCAATTTTGCCAGTCGGGATGTGGTGATCGACGATTACAACATCAGCCTCTATGCTCGAAACTACATCTGGATATCCGCTTCCCATGTCGGATAGTATTACGAGATCGTCTTTATCGTATTCAACCGTTTCGTTTAACCCCCTGAGAAACCTTACCTGAAAGTCCTTTTCCAACCTCATTAAGGCCGTAGCTATTATGGCTCCGGCGGTAATTCCGTCGGGATCGTGGTGAGTGTATATCCTAACGAAGTCGTGCTTTTCAAGGAATTTAACTCCCTCCTTAGCGGTAGCTTTAAGCATCTCAAGCATCTTCGTAACCTTGCAATTACTGCATAACTAGTTTACTCCAACGAGGTAGTTGAACCTGCAATCGACAACCTTAACTTCAGTAAATTCTCCCAACTCACCTCTCCTAACAACAACGGGTCTGTAAGAGTTTGCTCTTGCAAGCTTCGTTCCGTCCTTTCCGTTCTTCGTAATCAGAACGTCCAGCTTCTTACCCAAAAATCTCCTGTTCCTCTTCAACCCTATACTCCTCGCCAGTTCCGTTAGCTTCCTCGACCTCTCCTTGACTATCCACCCGTGTATCTCCTTGAGCCTGAAGGCTGAAGTGAAGGGTCTCTTAG
Source organism: Archaeoglobaceae archaeon (assembly GCA_027036775.1). Lineage (GTDB taxonomy): Archaea > Halobacteriota > Archaeoglobi > Archaeoglobales > Archaeoglobaceae > Archaeoglobus_B. Next base: position 175,238 of record JALWDS010000004.1, read on the forward strand.
AGAACCTCGTTATGTTCACGATATCAGGTTCAACATCCCTTACGAGATCGTAGGTCTTCCAGAAGGATTCTTCGCTTTCGGTTGGATAACCGACTATTACGTCCGTAGAAACCATCACGTCATCGAAGTTTTTCCTAAACTCCCTTACAACTTCAACGAACTCCTCAACGCCGTGATCTCTGTTCATGTCCTTTAAAACCTTCTCGTCTCCACTCTGAACTGGTAGGTGTATGAACTTGTATACCTTCTCGCTCTCGAATGCGTTTATCAGGTCTGGTAGCATCTCCATAGCGTGTCTGGGATTCATCATCCCCACCCTAACTCTGAAATTCCCCTCTATCTTGCATATCTCCTCAAGAAGATCGGGTAGCATGTATCTCCCTCTATCGAGTCCGTAGGCCCCGGTATCTTGCGAAGTTATCTGAATCTCCTTGAAACCCATTTCCACGCATCTCCTAACCTCTTCAACGACATTTTCAAGCTTGAAACTCCTCAATCTACCTCTCGCAAATCTCGTAGCACAGAAACTGCACCTTCCAGTGCATCCTTCAGATATCGAAACTATCGCTATGACGTTCTCCCTTAGCCTCCTCTTCACGCAACTGAGTTTGGATTTGTCTATTTCGTTCCTACCTATCAAAATCGGCTTTTTCCCCTTTAAAACTTCCCTCAAAACGATGTCTATTAAGTGGATGTTGTCTGGACTTACGAGTGCGTCTGAAACTTCAACGCACTTCTTAGTAGAAATTCTTGGCAAACATCCAGCCATCACAACCCTCTTACCCTTAACCTTTAGCTCCTTGGCCCTCTTCAATATCTTTCTCTCAGTAAAATCGACGACTCCACAAGAGTTTAAGATTACGACATCAGCTTCGTCTATACCATCAACTAACTCGAAGTTTTTAGAAACTATCCCCCTCATTATATCCGAATCCGATTGATTCATGGTGCATCCGTAGGTCTCTATGCAAACTCTGACCATCGCATCAGGTGTGTTGCATTTGTTTTTAAAACTAACAACGAACATCGACGGGTATCGTTGAAAACACCTCACAACAACATCAAAAATCGATTAATATCGAGAAAAGGTTTAAATATTATCAAAAAATTTTAAACTCGCGGGGATCACCATGTCTGAGGAGAAGAGATACGAGTTGAAAACACCGTTCGAAGAGGTGGGGATGTATAGAGAATGGTGGGCCAATCCAGCGGTTCTTGGATTGATGGGATTTGCTCTAACCACAATGGCAACGGGTTTGCACAATGTCGGATTCTGGGGTGCTGGACCGACACTCGCAATGGCATTGGCTTTTGGTGGAACCGCACAGTTCATAGCGGGCATAATAGACCTCAGAAAGGGGAGCATATTCGGAGGAACCGCTTTCTGCTCTTACGGAGCCTTCTGGTGGTCGGTGTTCATACTACTGTTCGTTCTACCGATGGGTGGGTTGAAGGTGGATTCCCAGCAACTCTTTGGATTCTTCCTGATGTGGACTCTATTTACATTCGCGTTCTGCTTGGCGGTCTTCAAAATAGGAAAGTTTCTATCCGCTCTCTTCTGGTTACTGCTGTTGGCATTCGTTCTACTCGACGGAGTCGCACTGGGTGTGGTCTCACCAGCGATAGCGGGATGGGAAACGTTCATCACGGGACTTCTGGCATGGTATATAGCTATGGCGGAGCTCGTGAACACCGTTTGGGGTAAAAAGGTTCTTCCTCTTTCTTAAAATTTTTTATTAGCGGACCCGGCGGGATTTGAACCCGCGACCTATGGCTTAGAAGAACAGCTAAACAGAGTTAGCTTAGCTGAATATTACCAGAAAAATAAGCGGACATTTTTTATCTGGCTTATTAATAGAATTGA
>JALWDS010000005.1 GCA_027036775.1 Archaeoglobaceae archaeon
CCACATCAACAAAAATAGAAAGGCATATATATGTTGCCGTTAAAGACGGTATCGGATACGGAGTTAAAGGGGGTGAACGCATGCCGAAATTTAAGATGCCTCCGCCACATGGTGGCAAACTCGTAGAAAGGGTCGTGGAAAAGAAAGAGGTTGCGGAAAAAATGGCTGCAGGTGCAATAGAATACGAGCTCAAACCGACTGTAGATCCAAAGGGTGTCCCAATAAGGCACGTTTACAGAGAGATCATCTCAGTCTGCTACGGTTTCTTCAGCCCAGTCGAGGGTTCGATGACCTCAACGGACTTGGAGAGGGTTTTAAAGGAGAGGAGGCTTGACAACGAATGGGTATTCCCATACCCGATTCTCTTCGACATAAGCGACGAAGACTTGAAGGCTTTGAACGTTAGCGAAGGTGACAGGCTATTGTTGAAGCTTAAGGGACAGCCCTTCGCCGTAATGGACGTTGAGGAAATCTACAAGATCGATCCCAAAGACGTTGCTACGAGAACCTTTGGAACTCCAGAGAACAATCCGGAAGTCGTAAGACAACCCTTCGACGAGAAGCATCCGGGTTGGATGATATACAGATGCATGCATCCAAACGTGATAGCTGGAAAGTGGACCATAATAAACCCGCCGAAGTTCAGAGAACCTTACGACAGATTCTGGTTCCCACCGAGAAAGTGCAGAGAGGTTATAAAGAACGAGAAGAAGTGGAGAACCGTAATAGCACACCAGACGAGAAACGTTCCTCACACAGGTCACGAGATGCTTATGAAGTGTGCCGCCTACACTGGAGATATAGAGCCTTGCCACGGAATACTGGTAAACGCTATAATAGGAGCTAAGAGGAAGGGTGACTATCCGAACGAGGCGATCTTGGAGGGGCATGAGGCCGTCAACAAGTATGGATACATCAAGCCTTCAAGACACATGGTCACCTTCACCCTCTGGGACATGAGATACGGGAATCCAATCGAATCACTCCTGCACGGTATAATCAGGCAGAACATGGGATGCACACATCACATGTTCGGAAGGGATCACGCTGCAGTTGGTGAATACTACGACAAGTTCGCAACTCAGATACTCTGGAGTGAGGGAATCCCAAGCTTTGGATTTGAGGCACCACCGAACGAAGTGGACTACGGCCTGAAGATAATACCGCAGAACATGGCTGAGTTCTGGTATTGCCCGATATGTGGAGAAATAGCTTACAGCGAGAACTGTGGCCACACGGATGCAAAGCAGAAGTTCAGTGGATCATTCCTCAGAGGAATGGTTGCGGAAGGTGTTATGCCTCCAAAGGTCGTCATGAGGCCGGAGGTTTACAAAGCCATAGTGAAGTGGTGGAAGGTCTTCAACTACCCGTTCGTGAACAACAAATACTTGGAATACATAAACAAGGAGCTTGAAGTTGATTTAGAGCCGATGGAGATACCTAAGGCGTGAGGTGGTTGAAATGCCACACTACATAGGTATTATTTTGGACGATAAGAGATACGAACAGATAAAGGGGACCGAGCTTGAGAACAAGATACAGTACATCTTCGGTGGAACTTTAAAGATGCTCGTAGTCGAGGTTCCAGAGGACAAGAGCGAAAAGATTCTCAAGGCCTTCGATAGAGCGAGGATTGACTCGAGAGGATTCATAGAGGACTTGCCAGTTGCCTTCAAGAGAGCACTGTTCGAGGAGATAGCAAAGGCCAAGTCTCTGGACGTAATAGACAAGGTTCTCGAGAGACTGCCAGAAATTCAGGAGTTGGCCAAAAAAGAAGAGGAATATATACCTCCTCCAGAGATCGAATAAAATCGTAAAATTTTTAAATTTTTTTGGGTATGAGGGGTCGGAAAGTCTGGAATTTGAAAATTTTGAAAGTGGAGGTGGTTTGAATGCCAAGTTACGTAAACCCGGACAAGTGTGACGGTTGTAAGGCTTTGGAGAGAACCGCATGCCAATACATCTGCCCCAACGACCTAATGGTTTTGGACAAGGAGCAGATGAAAGCATACAACCAGGAGCCAGACATGTGCTGGGAGTGCTACAGCTGTGTCAAAATCTGCCCGCAGGGTGCAATTGACATGAGAGGTTACGTAGACTTCGTTCCGTTGGGTGCACAGTGTGTGCCAATGAGAGGTACTGATGCAATTATGTGGACTATCAAGTTCAGAAACGGTAAGATACTGAGGTTCAAGTTCCCAATCAGAACAACACCATGGGGTTCGATCCAGCCCTTCGAGGGATTCCCAGAGCCGAAGGTTGAGGATTTGAAGAACGAGCTGTTGGCTGGTGAGCCTCAGATTCTCGACATGGATAAGTTGCCCGAGGTTAAGAAGAAGGCGTAATCTGGGGGTGGTTTGAATGGCGGTTGAGGTGTATAAGAATATAGAAACTTATAAGCCAGAGGATGTAGAGGATGTTACAGTAGAGACGGACATATTGATCATCGGCGGTGGATTCTCGGGCTGTGGTGCTGCATACGAGGCAGCGTACTGGGCCAAGGCTGCTGGTTTGAAAGTTACCTTGGTTGAGAAGGCGGCAATCGAGAGGAGCGGTGCTGTCGCTCAGGGTCTGTCAGCTATCAACACATACCTCGGTCTATCAGGCAGAGCACAGCAGGTCGGTGACAAGCCGAACACGATCGAGGACTACGTTAGATACGTTACGCTCGACATGATGGGTATCGCAAGAGAAGACTTGGTAGCGGACTACGCAAGACACGTAGATGGAACGGTTCACCTCTTCGAGAAGTGGGGATTACCAATCTGGAAGGACGAGAACGGTAAGTACGTCAGAGAGGGTAGATGGCAGGTCATGATTCACGGTGAGTCCTACAAGCCGATAATAGCTGAAGCTGCAAAGATGGCTTTGGGTGAGGAGAACATAATCGAGAGGGTTTTCGTCACACACCTACTGCTCGACAAGAACGACCCACAAAGGGTTGCCGGTGCCGTTGGATTTAGTGTGAGAGAGCCGAAGTTCTACATATTTAAGGCCAAGGCCGTAATACTGGCCACTGGAGGTGCGACCCTACTGTTCAGACCGAGAAGCACGGGAGAGGGTATGGGTAGAATATGGTACGCGGTGTTCAACACTGGTAGCGGTTACGCAATGGCCATCGAGGCTGGTGCACACACGTGCCAGATGGAGCACAGATTCATACCAGCAAGATTCAAGGACGGTTACGGTCCAGTCGGTGCATGGTTCCTGCTGTTCAAGTCAGTGGCTACGAACGCATACGACGAGGTTTACATCGAGAAGAAGGAGACGATAGCCAAATACAAGCCATACGCAGATGCGGTCCCAACGCCAACGCCATTGAGAAACCACCAGATGCTTGAAGAACTCGTAAACGGTAGGGGACCGATACTCATGAGGACGGAGTGGGCCATCAAGAAGTTGCAGGAGGAGGGTAAGGACCTCAAGAAGCTCATAGAGGAAGCATGGGAGGACTTCCTTGACATGACAGTTTCACAGGCACTGCTCTGGGCTGCCTTGAACATCGAGCCAGAGAAGGTTCCATCCGAGATCATGACCGCAGAGCCATACATGATGGGTTCACACTCGGGCTGTGCTGGTCTCTGGGTATGTGGGCCAGAGGACCTGATGCCAGAGGAATACAAGAAGCTCTTCCCGTTCTGCTACAACAGAATGACGACTATCAAGGGTCTGTTCGCCGTTGGAGACTGCAGTGGTGCTAACCCGCACAAGTTCTCAAGCGGTTCGTTCACAGAAGGAAGAATCGCAGGTAAGGCTGCGGTAAGATACATCGTAGAACAACAGCCGAACCCGGAGATCGATGAGGCTAAGGTTCAGGAGTTGAAGAAGAAGATATTCCAGCCGATGGTAACATACGAGCAGTTCAAGAACGCGTCAACGAGAGAAGATGTTAACCCGAACTACCTCTTCCCCAAGCAGGCACTCTGGAGACTACAGAAGATAATGGACGAATACGCAGCTGGTGCAACAATGTGGTACAGAACTAACGAGAGAATGCTCAAGATCGCATTGGAGAGGTTGCAGATGCTCAAGGAGGACATGGAGAAGCTTGCAGCAAGGAACCTCCACGAGCTAATGAGGTGCTGGGAGATGTGGCACAGAGTCATCGTAGCTGAGGCACACGTCCAGCACATGCTCTTCAGACAAGAGACAAGATGGCCCGGCTACTACTACAGGATGGACTACCCGGACATAGACGACGAGAACTGGAAGTGCTTCGTAGTTGGCAGGAGGAACCCAGAGACTGGCGAGTGGGAGTTGCAGAAGGTTCCATACATACAGATCGTCGACTGGCAACTCTAAACTTTTTTATTTTTGCTTCTCCACCTCTTTTCTGCAAATAATAAATAGTAATTCTTTTAAACTACCATGCCAACCAGCTTAGAGCTTGTAGAGAGGGGTTAGTATGAACGTCGACATCTTGGTTATCGGTGGTGGTGTTTCTGGCTTAACTGCAGCGGTGGAGGCAGCCGAAACCGGATACAGCGTGGCTCTTGTGGAGAAAAACCCCTACTTGGGGGGTAGGGTAACCCAGCTGACGAAATACTTCCCAAAGATGTGTCCACCGTACTGCGGATTGGAAATATTCTTAAAGAGATTGAAGAACTGCGAAAATCTGAAGGTTCTAACCAACGCAAGGGTTAAGAGGGTTGAAGGTGTTGCAGGGAACTTCAACGTCTTCGTAGAGGTGACACCGAGGTTCGTCAACGAGAACTGCACCGCATGCGGGGAATGCGAGAAGGTCTGTCCAATGGAGAGGTCAAACGACTTCAACTTCGGAATGGATAAAACGAAAGCCATATACCTCCCTCACGAGATGGCGTATCCTCCGATATACGTGATAGATCCAAATGCATGCAACAAGTGCGGGGAGTGCGTTAAGGTCTGCAGATACGACGCCATAAACTTGGACGAACAACCGCAGGAGATCACGATAAACGCAAAGGCGATAATTGTAGCAACCGGTTGGAATCCCTACGACGCGACGAAGCTTGAAACTTTGGGCTTTGGAGTCTATCCCAACGTGATAACCAACATGATGATGGAGAGGATGGTCTCTCCAAACGGTCCTACCAATGGAAAAATCGTGAGACCTTCCGATGGGAAAGAGCCTAAGGTGGTTGCGTTTGCTCAGTGTGCTGGTTCAAGAGACGAAAACCATCTGCCCTACTGCTCAGCCATTTGCTGTTTGGCGAGTATGAAGCACGCCCTATACATCAGAGAACAGATACCGGACTCAAAGGTTTACGTATTCTACATAGATAGGAGGGCCTACGGAAGGTATGAGGACTTCTTCAAGAAGGTAGATCAGGATGAGAACGTCGTTTTCATCAGGGGCAAGGTTGCAAAGGTCGAAGAGGGTAGTAACGGAAACTTGATCGTTCACGCCGAGGATACAGAAACTGGTAGGAAGGTTCAGATGGAGGTTGAGTTGTTGGTCTTGGCAACTGGAATGCAACCAACAACCGCTTTGGAGAAGATAGAGGGATTGGAATACGACGACTATGGATTCGTAGTCGAAAGGGAGGGGATAATACCGTGTGGAGTTGCAAGGATGCCAGCTGACGTTGCATCGAGCAATAGAGACGCTACTGGAGCGGTAATTAAGGCTATCCAAGTCGTTAGGGGGTGATTTAAATGGAGAAGAATTTGGGTGTTTACATCTGCACGGGTTGTGGTATAGACAAGCTCGACATCGAGAAGATCAAGGGTGTTGTCGAAAACGAGTTTAAGATCACTCCAAAGGTTCACCAAGCTCTGTGTAGCAGAGACGGGGTGGAGCTCATTAAGAAGGACATCGAAGGTGGAGTTAACGCTGTTGTCATCTGTGCCTGTTCTCCAAGGGTTAAGCAGGACGTTTTCAACTTCGGCAAGGATGTGATAACGGTCAGGGTCAACTTGAGAGAGGATGTCGTGTGGAGTCACGATATCGACGAGCACGCTCAAGAGTTGGCCGAGGATTACGTTAGAATGGGTATAGTTCAAGCTCAAAAGACGGAACTGCCAGAGCCATATATTGAGGAAACATCAAAAGACATACTGGTTGTCGGAGGAGGAGTTACAGGTTTGACTGCAGCTTTAGAGTGTGCGAAGGCTGGCTACAAGGTTTACCTCGTTGAAAAGGAGAACGAATTGGGTGGATGGGTGAAGAAGTTCAAGAGCATACTCCCGGGCAAGTTCCCGTATAGAGAGCCTGTCGATGCAGAATCCTACATAAACGAGAAGGTTAAGGAGGTAACGAACAACGAAAACATAACGGTCTATACGTCAACGAGGATAAAATCGATCTCGGGACAACCCGGAATGTTCAACGTCGTTGTGGATAGGGAGGGTAACGAAGAGACCTTTAAAGTGGGTGCCATAATAGTTGCAACTGGATGGAAGCCATACGATGCAACCAAGCTTTCGCACTTGGGTTACGGTTTGGACGGGGTCGTTACCAACATAGAGCTCGAACGTATGTTGAAAGATGGAAAGCTTGAGTTCAACGGAAGGAAGGTGAAGGATGTCGCTTTTATACTCTGTGCTGGACAGAGGGACGAAAACCACATACCTTACTGCTCCACCGTTTGTTGTCTAACGTCTCTAAGGCAGGCTTTGAACATAAGAGAGCTAAACAAAGACTCGAACGTTTACGTGTTCTACAAGGACTTGAGGACGGTCGGAATATACGAGGACTTCTACAAATACGCCCAGCAGGACGAGGGGATATACCTCACCAAAGCTGAGATAAAGAGCATAAAGCAGAACGGAGACAAGATAAGGGTCGAAGTTACAAACACCCTGTTGGGCGAGGATATAGCGGTCGATGTGGACATGGTCGTCCTTGTTACGGGAATGCTCTCATCGATGTATGGGCTCTACACGGTCAAGGAGGAGTATCCAGATGAGGGAGAACCACCCTATTCGCACATAAAACCAGCTGTCCCGAAGGAGATCGCTTTTGAGAACAGAGACAAGGAGTGGATTTTGAACCTGCAGTACAGACAGGGCCCAGAACTTCCAACTTTGAAGTATGCGTTCCCGGATTCTCACTACATATGCTTCCCCTACGAGAGTAGGAGGACCGGAATTTATCCTGCGGGTTGCGTAAGGGCTCCGATGACCGTGAGGGACTGCGAATTGGATGCGAGAGGTGCAGCTTTGAAGGCCATTCAGACCGTAGAGTTGGTTGCCAAGGGTGCGACGATATTCCCGAGAACTGGCGATATAGACTACCCGCAGTTCTTCCTGCAGAGGTGCACTCAGTGTAAGAGGTGCACCGAAGAATGTCCGTTCGGAGCTTTGGATGAGGACGAAAAGGGAACGCCACAACCCAATCCGCTTAGATGTAGGAGATGCGGTATCTGCTTCGGTGCTTGTCCAGAGAAGATAATATCGTTCAAGCAGTACAGCGTTGACATGATATCCTCGATGATAAAGGCAATGTCAGTTCCAAGCGACGAGGGCAAGCTGAGAATACTCGTCTTCGCATGCGAGAACGACGCCTATCCTGCAATAGACATGGCTGCGAAGAACGGATTGAAGTTCAGTCCGCTCGTCAGAATAATACCCGTTAGGTGTTTGGGTAGTGTAAACGTCGTTTTCATAGCTGACGCAATGTCTAAAGGTGTTGACGGTGTTCTAATGCTCGGATGCAAGTTCGGAGAAGATTATCAGTGCCACTTCATAAGAGGTTCCGAATTGGCAAACAGAAGGATGGAGAATGTCAAGGAAACTTTGAACAGGCTCTTCATTGAGCCTGAGAGGGTTAAGATTGAGCAGGTTGAGATATCCGACTGGGAGAGGATACCGGAGATAATAAACGGGTTCGTTGAGGAGATAAAGAAGATCGGACCCAACCCATACAAGGGCTTCTAACCTTTTTATTTTAAGGGGGTGAGCGTATGGGTGGTGTGAATGTCGATCCGAACTTTGCGAGGGAGATAATAGCTTTGGGCGGGAAGGATTTGAGGAAGTGCATGCAGTGTGCGAACTGCAGTGTCGTATGTCCCTTAAGCCCGGAAGACGATCCTTTTCCAAGGAAGGAGATGATCTGGGCTGGTTGGGGTTTGAAGGAGAGGCTTCTGAAAGACCCGAACGTCTGGCTTTGCTACAACTGTGCGGACTGCTCAGCTTACTGCCCAAGGGATGCAAAACCCGGACAGGTTATGAACGCAATTAGGGCGAGAGTTATATCGGAGTTTGCATGGCCCAAGTTCGTAGGGAAGGTCTTAAACAGGTCGTGGGGATTTCCGATATTCGTCATAATAGTCCCAGCAATAGTCTTACTATCACTAATATACTGGGCGAATCCCGGAATATTCGCTGGCCAGTTGCCGAGTGGAACGATAGAGACGAGCAAGCTGATAAGCACGACAAACGTTGAAATTGCCGGTTTCATCTTGGGTGGATTCGCCCTTCTCATCGGTCTCATAGGGATGTGGAGATACTGGTTGGCCATAACCGATGGAGGCGGAATGGAGTTTACGGTGAAACCGCTTGAGAACGCGGAGCTTGAGATAAAAGGAAAACCCGGATTCATGGGTCTCTACTTCTTTGAAGCGTTCTTCTTCGTTTTGAGAGACATACTTTATCACAACTGGTTCAAGATATGTGAAGCCAACAAGCCGAGATTTCCAGCGCACCTCCTGATATTCTACGGTTTCATCGGTGCTGCGATAGCGACCTTAGGTGCGATACTCGGATTGGGTCACATACTCGAATTCAGGTTGCCGATAAGCTTGGGCTACTACCCATTACCGTGGCCTTGGGAACTTCTATACGCTAAGGAGATCGATCCGATGTTTCTAATTGCCTCAGGATTCAAGCTGATCGGAATACTCGCGGGTTTGGCTATAATACTTGGAAGCGGAGTTGCTATATGGAACAGGCTATTCAACAAGAAAACGAAGGAGTTCGGTAGCTACTACGACTGGTTCTTCCTTCTAGTTGTGTTCTTCGTCGGCGTGACGGGATACGGTGTCATAATAGCGAGAGCGTTGGAGAGCACGGCAACCTACTGGATATACCTCGTGCACCTCTACTTCGTCTTCATGCTGTTGGTTTACGCACCGTATTCGAAGTTCGCACACATGCTCTACAGGACGGTTGCAATGATATACGCTTGGACGAGGGATAGGTATCCGAAAACTCCAAAATACTTCTGGGAAGCTTGGTAATTTTTTAATTTTTTAATTCAATTTTCAATTAAAATCCGGGTATAGCCTCTTCGGCGTAAACCACTATGCCCTTGTCCGTTATGTCGAAGGGATGTATCTTGTAGCTGTGCTTCGTTCCCCTCATCTTAACTATTTCAAGCGTTCTAATTCTGACGTTTCCGCTCCTCTCAAACCTCAAAACTATAGCTCCTTCGGTGACGAAGTTTTCGACGCCGAATCGAGATATGGCCGGTGAACCCTCAACTATCTCGCACGTCAGTAGACTCGTTAGACCGAGAATTTCGAAAGTCGTTGACATCTTTAAAAGCTCTATCCTGAACTTGGAAACGTCGTTTATCATAAAGCCTATCGCGGTAGTTGAGTCGACGACGCACCTCTTTGCATTTATCTCGTCCTGAATGGATATGACCTGATCCAAAAGGGAGCGGGTGTCGAACGGCCTTATGTCAACGTATTTCTCGTCGCTCGGCAATCCTATTTTTGTCGAAGTGGCATCCACCAAAGCGATCATGTTCTCGTCTTCAAGCTTCTCTAAATCCCAATCGAATGTTGAGGCGTATTCCCTTATGTTCTGAGGTCTCTCCTCCGTTGCAATGAATATCCCAGGTTCGTTGTATTCCAAAGCTCCGTTGACTATGAACTGAAGAGCGAATATGGTTTTTCCCGTTCCCGACGTTCCAGATATGAGGTAGGATTTGTCCCTAATGAAACCCCCCTCGCAGAGCCCGTCGAATCCGGGTATCCCAGAAGGGCACCTCTCCAGTTTCATCGGATGATGTTCGAGTATAATTAATATATAAGTTTTGCTAATAAATCGATAAGTTAAAATAACTTGAATCCTAAAATAATGTATGGGCGAAAAAATTACGGTTAGCGTTATAAAAGCCGACGTTGGTAGCGTGGCTGGACACAGCGTCGTTTACGACGAGATAAAGGCTCTTGCGGAGAAGAAGCTGAGCGAAGCGAAGGAGAAAGGAGTAATAATCGATTTTAGAGTCTTCAACGCTGGAGACGACTTGGAGTTGGTAATGACGCACAGAAAGGGAGTTGATAGCGAGGAAATTCACGGATTGGCATGGGAAACTTTCAAAGCTTGTGCCGAAAGAGCTAAAGAGTTAAAGCTTTACGCAGCTGGACAAGATTTACTCAAGGAGGCTTTTTCGGGCAACGTCAGGGGTTTAGGTCCAGGTGTGGCTGAGATGGAATTCACGGAAAGACCTGCGGAGCCGATAGTAGTCTTCATGATGGACAAAACCGAGCCCGGGGCCTTCAACCTACCGATATTCAGGATGTTCGCAGACCCATTCAACACCGCCGGATTGGTCATAGACCCTTCAATGCACGAGGGATTCAGATTTGAGATATGGGACATAATGGAGCACAAGAGAGTCTTAATGAGCACACCCGAGGAGATGTACGACATACTGGCCCTGATAGGTAGTAAGGGTAGATACGTTATAAAGAGGGTGTATCCTAAGGAAAACGGCAAACTGCCAGCTGACGAGCCTGTTGCGGTCATAAGCACGGAAAAGCTCTTCCAAATAGCCCACAAGTATGTTGGTAAGGACGATCCCGTTGCAATCGTTAGAGCTCAGTCTGGTTTACCTGCTGTAGGTGAAGTTCTCGAGGCCTTTGCATTCCCTCATTTGGTAAGCGGATGGATGAGAGGTAGCCACAACGGTCCTCTTATGCCCGTTCCTTTCAGATACAGCAAGTGCACAAGATTTGACGGCCCGCCAAGGGTTATAGCTGCGGGATTCCAGCTCTGCAACGGTAGGTTAATAGGACCTGTGGACATGTTCGACGATCCCGCTTTCGACTACACTAGACAAAAGGCCATGGAGATTTGCGACTACATGAGAAGACACGGCCCGTTCGAGCCTCACAGATTGCCACACGAGGAGATGGAATACACAACTCTGCCAAAGGTCCTCGAAAAGCTTGCAAACAGGTTCGAGAAGATTTAAATTTTTTCAATTATCAAAATTAGCTCAGTTTTTTCGTCCTTCAATAGCTCAACAATCTCCCTGTCTATATCTCTCGCGGATTTGTTCGACCTTATCGCAAGGGTTCTGTCGCAAACGTAATCGCTCTTCCTTATCACCACGTCCCTCTCGTGCTTAAATGTCAGTTTGGAGCTTCCAAAAGCTATCAGTTCGTCTTTGAGACCGTAGTCTGGCAGAACTATCTCAACCCTAATGGCTCTACCAGATTTCAGCCACCTCTTCAAATCCTCATTCAAATCCGCAACGGATTTATCCGCTCCAACTCCTATTATGCAGTCCCCTCTCGGAGTTAGCTCTCTATCCTTGGTCACTTCAAGCGTAGTCCTGTGAGTCGCCCTTACGTTTGGATGACCTCTTGCCCTTATCACCTCCACTCAAACACCTCCTGTAGAACTTTATTGGATGATCCACTTCGCAACTCCAAACGCACAAACCCCAACTCTTCATGGTTTCGCAACTCGGTGCTACGTATCTCTCACCTTTCCCCCTCAAACCCGCTATGTGTTCGACCTGATACCTCGTCTTATCCTCGTCGAAGTCTGGAGCGTTTCTAAAAACGTCAACTACATTCTCAACGTCGTAACCGATGTTTATGAGGAAGGACGCTATTGCAAATCTACCAGTGTGCGGGACGTTTTTACCTTCGTTCAAATCGCTCAGAATTGATTTCATGCACTCTGGAAAGCATTCAACCTTTAAAGGTAACCTTTCGAGTTCTTTCCTCTTGAAATCGACTTTCAACCTAACGTTCAAGTTGATTTGAACCTTTTCCATTAAAATCTCCTTGATAACCTTCTCCATCAACCTCACGAATTCGTTTCTACTTAGATCGACGTATCCTTTACTCAAAAATCTGTTTACAAGCTTCCAATCGTCCGACTTCATTCTGACCGCGTATTTAAGGTAATCCGCAACGTGAATTGAAAATCCTTCGTGATTCAATCCGAAATCGTCTGCCATGAAGAGTATGAAGTCGTCGCACTCCTTCAAAATTAAATCCCTATAGAGCCTCGCCAGTTTTACCGCAAATCTCCTCCTCAAGAATTCGTCCAAATTCGAAACCACAACTTTACACCTCAACCAGTTTAGAACCGCCTTCTTAGCCCTGCTCAACTTGAGATGGTATTCCGCACTTGAAATGTTGTAACTGCATCCCTCGTAACCTTCGCACTCCTCTCTTATCCCGCAGTTCGAGCAGAGGAAATCGATAGGTTTGAAGTCGAATTCGACCTTATCCTCCAAAACCTTTTCAACGAAATCCCTTGCCTTCTCGACGTTCGAGAGAACTTCATCTTTGGAAAACTTGAAGAGCTTTGATCCGATCTTCAAAAAGGGATAACGCTCCAAATACGGTAAAATTGGTAAAAAGGGTCTCCTCATTCCGCTTCGATTCTCGGGGCGAGTATGTATTCAACCTTCAACTTTCCGTCCGCAACGTCGAAGACCAACCTAACCGGATAATCGTCGCCCAGATGTATCGTCAGTATGTCTCCACTCCCAGCTATCTTAACGAACTCCTTCAGATACTCTATGCTAAACATGGACCTCGCCTTCTCTCTGTTGAACTCTATGAGCTCCATCTCACCCATGTGGAAAACTATTCTGTCGATGTCTCCCTTAGCTTCTATGTAGAATCCCGTTTCGTCCGTTCTGAATACGACGTGATCCGCAATCTTATCAGCAGCTTGTATCGCCTTCTTGAACTCTCCAGCATCCAAAACGACTTTAGCAGGCAGTTCCAACTCGGGAATCTTCGGCTCTTTTCTTATGGCTGAGGGGTCTATCAGAGCGACGCTGTATTCAACGCTACCGAACTTTATCTTAAGCATGCTCTCGTCTTCAACCTTAAGTTCAACGAGCTCCTTCTTCTTAACAGTCTTCAGAATGTCGTTCACCCTGTTAACGTCCACTCCTATCGTCTTCTCCTCTTCGACCGTGTAAACGTCGAAAGACTCTCTCGGTATGTCAACTATGACCATCGCGACGTTTGCAGGATCGACCGCCCTTGAGTGTAATCCCTCCTCTTTGAAGTGAAACCTCGCCTCGCTAACCAGAGCTACAATTGCCTTTACCGCTGTTTTTATCACTTCACCATTTATTATTGCGTTTATCATGCTTTAAATTAGATGACAAAATTTAAAGCTTTTCTAAACCCACCATATCCATATTCCGTTTGCAACCTCTATCTTCCTCCCCTTGATTTTTCCCTCTATCGCAAGCTTTTGCAACCTCCTCAAAACGACCCTCCTATCCGCACCCACCTTTTCCGCAATCTCGGAGGTTACGAGAGGAACGCCCTCCCTCTTCAAAACGTCGAGTATCTTCGATTCGAGATCGTTCATGCTAAAAATTGCGGTTTGAAAAATAAAAGAATTTCGATAACGTCATCGATTACGTGGTTAAGAGGAATGTCAACAACATCACCGAGCTTATTACAGCATTGACCTTGAAGAACGCAGTTCCTATATCACCCCTCCTTGCGGAGGCGTGCTCGTATGCTATCAACACCGCTATTACCGCCAAACCTATCACGGTGTATGGACTCCACAGTATGGCGGAAACGGAGATTAAGGAGAGAAATAGGATGTGGTTCAAGAGTGAAAGGTTGAATGCAAAGTTCAAACCGAAGCAGGCCCCTACGGAATGCAAACCGTATCTCCTATCGAAATCGACATCCTGCAATGCGTATATTATGTCGAATCCAGCAACCCAAAATATCACAGCCAAAGAAACCAAAAACACAACCGGATCCAAGTTCAGGGAGTTCTTTACGGCAATCCATCCTCCCAGAGGAGCTAAGGAGAGCGTTAAGCCTAAGACGTAGTGGCAGAGACAGGTGTATCTCTTTAGGTATGGGTAGATGTAGGCTATCAAAACAGGTATGGGTGAGAGCTTAAAGACTGTTTCGTTTATGAGGTATGCGGAAACTAAATATACGATTAGTGATACAGCCAATATCGCGTAAGCTTCTTTAAGGCTCATCCTGCCTGAGGGGAGATGTCTTTTGGCGGTTCTCGGATTTAGAGCATCTATATGCCTGTCTATTATTCTGTTGAGGGTCATTGCAACTGTTCTCATTCCGGTAAAGGCGAGAGCTATGAGTAAGAACAACCTTAAACCGAACCAACCCCTCTGTGCAATCCAAGCACCCAAATAGGCGAAGGGCAAAGCGAACAGTGTGTGTTCGATCTTTACGAATTCAGCGTAATCTTTGACTTTACTCAAAAGCGACATAGCTCAATAGCTCTTTTAGATTTCTCAAATTTATGTCTGCCTTGGAGCTGTTTCCCAGCAAAGCGGTCTTAATTCCCGCATTTTTTCCAGTTAAAACGTCGAACTCGTGGTCTCCAACGATTAGACAGTCTCTTCTGTCAAATCCCCTTTCCTCAATTATTCTCACTACGTGATAAGGAGACGGTTTGCAGTGTCCCATTTCCCTCGTCACGATTTCGTCGAATTTCAATTTAAATCTCCTGCAAACGATCTTTACGGAATCGAAGCAGTTTCTCGTTATCAAAACACGAACAACACCTAAACTTTCAAGATAATTTAGAACGAAATCTGCGTAGGGCATCAACTTGGCATTTTTCGCATGCTCCACTTCGAAGTTCTTCAGAATTCTGAGCTTCTCCTCATCGCCCCATATACTCTCAAGGATTGGACCGTTAACTCCCAAAAGTGATCGAACTCTGTTGAAATCCATCGATTCTACTATCGTTCCGTCCAAATCGAAGAAAACGAGCTTAGGAAACGTAACTCTCATCTTCCTCAAAACCGTAGGCTATGTCCTGTAGCATCTTGCTTGCCAAACCCAAGAGGAGTTTGTCCTCCTCGACGAGCTCCCTTATTATCATCAAGGCTGTCGCCTCTCTCAACTCGTGACTCTTGAGGTTCTCAAGCAGTTTGAACAGCCTGTTTGAAAGTCTGTAAATTTCGGCCAACTTCTCCTCGTCCTCTCCGTCTATGTCTTCGAAATCTTCCTCAATCATCATGTCCTCGATATCTTCCATGCACCTAAATTTAAAATTCAGTTTTAAACCTTTTGGTATCGAAAGTGTTTTAATATGTGCGTGCTATTAGACTTCGAGCCACGGTAGCTCAGCTGGCAGAGCGTTGCCTTGGTAAGGCAAAGGTCCCGGGTTCAAATCCCGGCCGTGGCTTAACTCCTTACATTCAACTCGTTCGCAAACCTTTGAGGGAATGGTATCTCTACACCGTTTCTCTCAAGTCCACCTTTGTCTTCCAAAGCAACTCTCCCCCAAGTTGCGAAAACATCAGGTTTTGGTTCCCTAAGAACGAAGGGCTCTCTATTTAAAACACCCTTGATTTCGCCTTATCCGCATCGTCGCCGTAACTTACGGCGTATTCCATCCACCTCGCAACGTTCGAAACCAAATAACGGAGGTAAACGTCTTCTCGTCTGATTTGCGAAACCTATGACTATTCACGATGATTTCAAGCTGATCTCTCCTTGTCCTGTCAGATGGAGCCCTCCTCAAATTTGTCGCAACCACCTTTGCAAGTATTACCGAAGCTATCATAAATGAGACTATTAACATCTCCCAAGGGATACTCGCCGAACACCGTCGCTTTAATTTCTCGAGATGAAAAATCTTTTGATCGACAACGTAATAAACCTTTTAAAAATTTCGAGATGGATGAGACCTAAGTTGGAGGGAAGTGCTTGGAAGGTAACCTTTCCGGCTTTGGTTTTCTGCTTACTCCTCGATTTCGTTGGAGGAACTTTTCTCGGTGCCTACTTCGATAAGATAATGGTTAGTTATCCCATAATTCTTGTGGTTCTACCTGGAGTGATGGGTTTGAGGGGTAACATATACGGTGCCTTGGCTTCGAGGTTCACGACCGCCCTCTTTCTGGGTGAGATGAAGCCGAGTTTAAGGGAGAGGATAGTTCATCAGGGAGTGGTTCTTGGAATCGTGCTTACCTATCTCGTATTGATCGTGCTTTGGGTAGTCGGTTTTTTTAAAGTGAAGAAGAACGCTTTGGACGTTCTTTTGATACTTTCCGCCTCAACTATATTTGTGAGTATCCTTTTGAGCTACGCCACCGCAATGGTATCCGTGCTTCCCTTTAAAAAGGGTTTGGATCCAGATGCCGTTGCGTCTCCGGTAATAACATCCGTGGCGGACATACTGACGATACCGTGTATGATCATGTTCATCTTACTGTTCGAACGTTACAACTGCGCTTTTAGGGTGATCTTAATAACTCTGGTCGCAATCTTCGTAATTTTGCTTTTAAAGTTCGGTATAGAGAGGAGGGTTCTATTTCAACTTTTACCCGTTTTGATGGTTTTGTCTCTCATTGAAAGCGTTTCCGGTAGCCTGCTTGAGGGTTACAGCGAGATTATTCATAGGGCTTTCATATTCAGCGTGATATATCCAGCAATACTCGACAGCTTAGGTAACTACGGATGCGTAATCGGATCTAAAACTTCGACGAGGTTGCACTTGGGTGAGATAGAGAGGTTTTTGGACTACAGAACCTTGAAAGACATAGCATCTCTGACGACTACCTCCCTTCCCCTTTGCCTGATAATGTATTTTCTGGGTTACGTTGTATCCTTAAATTTGGGTAAGGCTGTAGGTATTTACTACATCTTCTTCGCCCTCTACCCGATGTTTGCGTTTGTCGTCATGTTCTTGGGATACTCTTTGGCGTTTCTCTCATACAAGTTCGGACTTGATCCCGATAACGTTACAGTCCCCTCAATAACCACGTTGGCAGATCTGATAGGAACAGCTTTCACAATTTTTGTTTCTATGGTAAAGGTTTTATGAAATAGGTTCAAGGCCGAAACATGAAAGTGGAGCTCTACGTCGATGGGAAGAGGATACCCCTCAACAAGTTCGTTCAGTCGATATTGAGGGATGTAAACTTGGCGATGATTTCGAACTTGAAGGGTGTTGAAGGATGGAAGGTCGTGGAGGTAAGGATAGAAAGGTCTTCGGAAAGCTCAGAAAAGTAGAGGTAGTTGAATACAAGTCTGGTTTGAGCGTTGAAGAGGTTGAAAGAAGATACGGTGTTAAGGCGGTAAAGCTGGCATCGAACGAAAATCCCTACGGTCCGACTCCAAGGGTTTACGACGTCCTGAAAAAATTTAGGAGTTTCAACACCTATCCGAAGGAGTTGCCAGAGTTGAAAACAGCCATTGCGGATTACTTGGGTGTTGAAGAGAACAGAATAGTTCTGGGTTGTGGCAGTGATGGTGTGATGGAATCCGTTTTCAAGATGTTCGTCGATAGGGGGGATGAAGTTGTAATCCCAATCCCCACCTTCTCTTACTACCACACGCTCGCAAGCGTTTACTCCGCCAAGGTCGTGAACGTTGAAAGGAGGGAAGATTACTCTCTGAACGTCGAAGGGATTTTAAATGCTGTAAGCGATAAGACGAAGCTCGTAATAATCTGCTCCCCTAACAATCCCACGGGAAACGCTGAGAGGGTGGAGGATGTCAAAGCAATAGTTGAGAGCGTCGATTGTCCAGTTTTCATCGACGAAGCTTACGCGGAATTTTCCGATTGGAACATGCTCAGCCTTTTGGATTACGAAAACGTGATAGTATCGAGAACTTTTTCAAAAGCCTTCGGTCTTGCAAACCTTAGAGTTGGTTACGGCGTTATGCACGAAGACCTCGTAAGGTATTACAAGTCTGTAACTCCCCCTTTTCCAGTCTCAACTCTGGCTCAGCTCTGTGCCTTGGAATGTTTAAGGGATTTGGACTACATGCTGAAATGCGTTAAAACGATAAAATCTGAGAGGGAGAGGATTTACAGAGAGTTAAAACGTAGGGATATAGAGGTTTACAAATCTCAGGCGAACTTCCTCTTCATGAAATCTCCCATAAAGGCTGGAGAGTTCGTTGAGGAACTTGTAAAGAGGGGGGTGATCGTTAGGGACTGCTCGAACTTTTTGGGATGCGATGATTACAGCGTTAGGGTTAGCGTTGGAAAGCCAGATGAAAACAACGCATTTCTAAGGGCTTTGGACGATCTCCTTTCAAACCTTTAGAACTCCTTCCCCTTCACAGACATACCTCTTAAATCCTTCATCGATTTCGAAGGATACGGTGTAGTATATCGAAGCGTTTCTCGATATAAGGAACTCAAGGGTTACAGTTCCTCTACCTTGTAAACCCAAATCTCTCGCATAGAAAACGCTTGAAAGTCCGTCCTTGGATTGATGAAATTCGAAGGTATTCCAATCTCCATAAGGGGTGAGGAGGTATATTTCGGAAGTGTTGTCGGGCGTAATTTTCAACTTCAACGTTTTGACGAACGTGTTTTCGTCGTGAGATAAACAAAACCTCAACTTCCTACCTTGAACTTCAACGGACAACGTTGCAATCAATCTTCCATCTTCGTAGAAGTAAAGATTTTGATTTTTCCCGTTCTTTTCAATTTTGTAAGTTAGCTCAACTGGTTTTGTTACGAAATACAGGGTTAGAATGCACAAACATGCAACAGCTATTCCTACCACGACGTATATCCTTCTGTCCATGCGAACACCTCAGTCAAAATGCTTTGCGGAAACCTTCAGCTCTCCCATCTCCAAACCGTATCCCAACCTCTCTCTAATCACTACGTAGGCCATCTCTGGAGGTATTGCCCCTATTTCGGTAACTATCAAGTCTATGTAGTCCCTTGGAGTTACGTCGAATGCAGGATTTCTAACCTTAACGCCCAAACTTATTATCTCCTCCGGAGCTACCTCTCTCGCATCTCTCTCCTCTATAACAACGAGCTCTCCGAAGAGGGTTTTTGGACTGAACTTGTAGGTTTCAGCACAGACCATAAAGGGAACCCTCGCCTCCTTCGCACACAAGGCTATTTGGGAAGTTCCAATTTTGTTAACCAGAGCACCGTTTGCGGTTATAGTATCCGCACCAACTACAACGCAATCGACATCCTTCATGAAGTATCTTACAGCGGAATCAACTATTAGGGTAGTGGGTATTCCCTCCCTCACCAACTCCTTGACCGTCAAATGCCCCTGATACCTCGGACGGGATTCGGTAGCTATGACCTCAATACTCTTACCCTGCCTGAAGGCTGTTTTTATAACCGACAGAGCGGTTGAGGAGTTGCAGTGCGTTAAAATGGTCCAGCCGTCCTTTATCCTCTTTGCCCCTATCTCCCCAATTTTACGCTTTGCGGTATCAACCCATTTTATGAACTCCTCCGCCCTCCTTATAGCATCCCTCCTCTTCTCCTCATCGCTTTCCCCTTTATACATCATGATGTAATTTACCGCATTGAAGAGGCTCACAGCTGTTGGTCTGGTGTTCATCAAAATCTCACTCGCTCTCCTCATGTTCTCATCGAATCTATCCTCTACGGTTTTCGCAAATTCCCTTAGAGTTTCGGCAACGAACCTCGCAATTCTACTCGCACCTCTAACCTCCATGTTTACTATCTTCTTAGCTGACTCTTCCACAAGCTTGAAGTTCGCCATCTTATCACCCAAACTCCAAACACCTCTTTATGGCGATGGGTATCTTCTCAATTAATTCAACTGCGGTGAAGTTGTAACCCATCTCCTCACAGCAAATGTCTCCAGCCAAACCGTTCACGAAAGCTCCAGCACTCGCACTCCAGAAAGCATCGTTCAAGGCAAAGAATGCCCCAACAATCCCAGCCAAAACGTCTCCAGTTCCGCCTACGGTCATACCGACATTTCCTGTCCTGTTGAACCTGACCCTCTCTCCATCCGTAATCACATCCTCCTTCCCCTTGAGCAAGATAACCGAATTGGTTTCCCTCGCAACCCTCATAGCTTTATCGACGCTCACATCACCAAAGACCCTCTTAAATTCGCCAGCGTGGGGTGTCATTACGCATTCGACATCCTCTGGAACGTTTTTCGTAATGGCTGAAGCATCCAAAACTACTTTTCTAACGTTTTCAAGCTTGAGGAACTCTTCAACGAAGTCCGTGAATTCATCACTACTTTCCACACCCATTCCCACGATTGCCACGTGATGCCTCTTCATCATTTCGTTTAAGCCATCCAAATCCTTCAAATTCAACTCCCTCACTATTAAATTCGGTGAAAAGCTCGCCACAACGTTCTTTATCTCCTTCGGAACTAAAGTTGTCACCAAATCCGCTCCAGCCTTGTAGCATGCCAAAGAAGTTAACGCGACAGCTCCGGTGTAACCTATTCCCCCTATAACCGCAATTCTCCCGTGCACCCCCTTGTGTCCATCAAACCTCTTGTAAACCTTTTTAACATCTCCTACACCCGTTAACCTCTCAAACTCGCTTGGAATTCCTATGTCCTTCACAACGAGCTCTCCAACAACCTCCTTAGCTTTCAACAAACCCGGTTTCGGTTTGTGGAACGTTACGGTTAAGTCAGCCTTAACGCACTCCTTATACACTCCAGTATCTGGATTCAGTCCAGTTGGAACATCAACCGCAACTTTGTAGGCTTTCGAATCGTTTATGATTTGAACGGCCTTGGCAAACAAACCCCCCAGCTTGCCTCTAACTCCGGTTCCCAAGATTCCATCTATTACGACATCGGCCTCAAACTCTGGTATCTCATCCCTAACCTCGTGGATTTCGTATCCAGCCTTCTTCAAAATCTCGAAGTTTCTCCTTGCGATTTCGGTCTTTATATCCCTCTCCCTACCGAGCAGAAACACCTTTACGTTAAAGTTCTTCAAAAACCTCGCACAAACGAATGCATCTCCGCCGTTGTTTCCCAAGCCAGCGAATATCACAACGTTGCAGGGTTCAAACCTCTTCAATATCTCTTCGGCCAATCCCCTTCCGGCGTTTTCCATGAGCTGTAGCCTTGATAAGCCGTGATACTCACAGTTTACATCTAAAACTGCCATCTCTTCACTTGTGATGGTATCCATGATTTTAACATGGCGATCATCTTTAAAAACGTTGACGAAATTGAACTATGGACGACGTAGTCGAGCACTTCAGAGGTTTGGTTGATGACGAAACTCTTGAGCTTCTCTCCAGATATGCCAGAGGTGAGAATGTTGATGTCGGAAGGAGACTTTCTGGCGTGGTCGTTGGAGTTGGAGATAGTCTGAAGGTTATGTGTAGTGAAGGGCTGATTGAAGTTCCCTTGAAGTGCTCCTTCGGATTCAAGCTTGGAGACGTTGTTAGGATTAGGTCGGACGTGATAAGGAGTGAAAGGGACTTCGAAGTCGTTGGTAACGTTTCGAAAATTATCGAAGGAGTTTTTCTCGGTAGGAACGGGTCGAGGTTCGCTTTGAGCGTGGGAAGGTCTGTTTCCATCTGCATCGGAGACGTTAAATGCGAGAGGGGTGACTTGTTGAGGATCAACGGATTCAAATTGGAAAATCACTTTTACGTTTTGAGATACGAGGTTTTGGGAAAGGGGAACGTTGGAGACGTTTGGGACGGGATAGGAGACTTAAAGCCTTTAAGGATCGTCAACTTGAAGGGTAGGGTAAGCGGGCTTTTCGGGGAGAGATTTAAGAGGGAGAAGATCGCTGTTATATACCTATCCGACGAAAGCGGTAGGATTAGGGTCGTTCTTGTGGGTGAAAATGCGAGTTTGTATAGATATTTGGATGTTGGAGATTGGGTTGAAATTTACGAGGGATACACGAGGATAGGATACGACGGGGAAATGGAGGTTTTGTGTGAAGATGGCTTGGCGATAAAAGTTTTTTAATTGCGGATGATCTTGAATTCATGGAACAGAAGCAGATTGTTTACATAGGGCCAGTGATGCTTGACGAGCCTGAGAAGTTCAGTTTGGACGAGTTCGTTAGACAGGCGATAGCTTTAGAGGCTGAGAGGCTGTTCTACTCAAACGGCAGGCTGTTTTTGATAGATTACGAAACTCTGCACGGTATAATTGACGGCAAATTCGCGATAGTGGAGTTGATAACCTACGCCTCGTTTTGCGAGGTTGGAGATTTCAAGAACTGGGTTCTCTACTACGGTAACGACGATGTGGTGGAATACGTCGATAGGATAAGGGACATAAGGGGTGATATGACGATAATACCAGTCTTGAGGACCAACGACAGATTCATAAGGAAGGTGGAGGAATACATAAACGCTGGAAAGTTTAAGAGCTTTGCTGATCAGCCGTAGAACAAAACCCTAACTTCCTGCTCCAAAACCAACCCCCTCTCAACCATTTCAAGAATCTTCGGCTTAACCCTCTCTATCTTCTCCCTCTCGTCAACTATCTCTATGACGACCGGTAAATCCGTTGACAGTCTGAGTATCGATGGGGTTCTCAAAACGCTCTCCTTTCCGAAGCCAATCAAACCTCTGAGAACTGTTGCACCGGCCAAACCGTTCTCCTTGACGAGTTCAACTATCGCCCTGTATAACGGTTTCCCCTTCCACCTATCGTTCTCACCGACGTATATCCTAAGGAGAACCGGATTTTTCATGCCCTTCTCCATACCGCTATCGCTACTGCTCTACCTAAAAACACAGCGATTATCGTCAGGGTCAGGGTTAGTGTTACGTTTAGGATAAAAGACTTAACCTCTCCGTGTTCGAGCAACTTGAAAGACTCGTAGCTGAAAGTTGACATCGTGGTAAAGGCACCTAAAAATCCAACGGTTAAAAATATCCTCGTTTCGTCGCTGAAAAGACCTAAGAACTCCGTAAAATACATTATCAAGCTAAGCAGAAAGCTACCGAGGACGTTGACGAAGAGGGTTCCAACTGGGAATGTGAAACCGTCCTGAACCAATCCAGAGACGACGTATCTCGCTACCGCACCTAAGAATCCACCCAAACCTACTATCAAAACATCCCTAAGCATTTCAGACACTCCACAGCGTAGTAGCTGAACTCAAGGGTTGAAACCCCTAAATAAATGCTTCTCCTGAATCCCCCATCCCTATTCTGAAGGCTCAATACGAACTCCAGAGTAACCTCATCTCTGCAATCCTTTTTGCACGTTCTCAAGATGGAGAGGGCGTAATACGTATCCTCCAAGTATGGCGGGTAGGAGTTTGGTTTCTTGGAGAATCCTCCGTTACATTTGTGCTTCATGACAAAAGTCACCAGTCCGTCGTAGCAATCGACAACGCTTGAAGCGTAAAAAGTGTCCTTTAAGTTTGGCGAACTCACGCCGAAACCTTCGCCCCTCTTGAACCTCAACACGAACTCAACGACATCTTTCGGAATTTTTAATCCCAAGACCTTGAGAGATTCAGACAAAGAGTAGATGTCCTTTAGAACGTTGGGTAGGTCGAATTGGTAAGTTGCGGTAATACCTCCACTTTCGAGTTTCGTTTGAGGTATCTTCGTTAAACTTCTTATCTTGTTCAGTATCCATTCTCCGTAGTCCTTTGGGAGTTCGACTTCGAGGACTTCGAGAGTTTTGAAAACGTAGAATACGGGATAAATCTCCCTTCTGAGGTTCTTCTCGAGAAAATCCATTAGGTTTTCTCTTCTCGGAATTTCGCATCCTATCGTTTTGAGTATAGACACCGCGTAGAAAGTTTCTGGTAGAGTGGATTCGAGGGGTTTACAGAAACAGAAACCACCATCTTTATTCTGCCTCTCAAGAACGAACCTCTTTAACTTTTCAACGTCTATCTTCCCACCTCTACTTTCCTTCTATCTCTGAATTCGATTTCGAACTCAAGCTTCTTGGCATCAGCATCGAACTCAACTTCGACCTCGATCGGATCGGTGAATCTGAACTTTATTATCCAATCTTCGGAGGAAACCTCTATCTCACCCTTTTCGACGTGATCCGCCAAGGCTCGAAGGAATTTGGCAACCTCATCTCTGCTCATGTGCGTTTCGAATTCGAACTCACCGCTCTCTATCAACTTCTTGTCCCTCCTGCTGATCAGTTCTACCATGTTCACTTGCAGAGGAAATTACATATAAAACTTCTTAGGAAAACTATACTCGATGATCCTCAAAGCCTTGGGGTCGGAGAAGAGGTTGATGATACTCAAAATTTTGACGAGGGGGGAAAAATGCGTCAGCGAAATAATGAAAGAACTCAGAATGGACGGGAAAACGGCGAAGTATCATTTAGACATTCTCGAAAAGGCTGGACTGATCGAAGGCGAATACGTTGGTAGGAGAAGAGTTTACAGACTCGTCAAAGAGATTACGATCGAGATATCCCCTCCTCCAAAGAGGATTTTTAGAGTTACCGCATCAAAAAAGAATGTCTAACTTCGGCTTTTTCAGAATTCCATTTTCTTCGGCAATCTCGAACAGAGTTTCGATTGCCCTCACGACTTTCTTCGGCATTTCGTATGTGTATTCGTTCACATACATCAGAGCGAACTTCTTTACAAGCTCCCTACTCATTCCTCTCGAATATCTCATAGCATAATCGACAGCCTCATCCACGTGATCCAAAGCGTATCTTATGCTCTCCCTCATAGCCCTCAAGAACTCCCTCTGTTTTTCCTCCTCGATATCGCGTCTTATAACGTTGACTCCCAAGGGCAGAGGTAAGGACGTTAGATCGTTCCAAAACTCCCAGAGGTCTAAGACCTTTACCAAACCGTGAGTTTCGTAGGTTATCTGGCCTTCGTGTATCAACAGGCCAGCATCCACCTTCCCAGACTTCACAGCATCTATTACCTCGTCGAACCTCATCTCAATCGGTTTGAAATCTTTTAAAGCCATCTTTAAGAGCAGGTTTGCGGTGGTGTATCTTCCCGGGATGGCTATCCTTCTACCCTCAAGACTCATCTCTTCTCTTGCAACGACTATAGGGCCGTATCCTTCACCGACGCTCGCACCAGACGATAGTATTCTATACCTATCGTCGAGGTAAGCGTAGGCGTGCAGTGACAAAGCGGTTACATCCAACTTACCCTCGAAGGCCATCCTGTTCAAAGTTTCTATGTCCTCTATGAGGTGGTCTATCTTCAAATTCGTCTCGATTTTTCCCTCAACCATGGCGTAGAACATGAAAGCATCATCTGCATCTGGTGTGTGTGCAACTATCATGAAGATGGATTTCGCTCGTTGTATAAACGTTTGTCGTTAGTCTTATAATTGAGCTTGTAACTTGGGTTATGGAAATCGAGGTAGGGGGGAGGAGGTTTAAGGCCGAAGTTAGGTGGGCTTTCGACCTGAAACCCGTTCTGGCTTATCCGGAGGAGTTGAAAGAAAACTTCCCGGCCTACTACATGTTTAGAGACGTTTACTACAGCAAAGGGGATCACGAAAGGATAAGGGATCACGGTCTGAGATACGACATAACCGTAATTCCTCCCGCAAAAATCGGAAAGGAGTTCGTAAAGACCTTCGGACATTACCATCCCATAGCGGAAAAGAACATGAGCTACACCGAAATATACGAGGTTTTGAGGGGGGAAGCGATCTACCTCCTTCAGAGGGAGGAAAACGGTAGAATTGTTGACGTCGTAGCTGTCAAGGCTTTCGAAGGTGATAAGGTAATAGTCCCGCCAAACTACGGTCACGTAACGATAAATCCATCGAACAAAGAACTTTGGATGTCCAATTGGGTTTACAGGCACTTCAAATCGAACTACGAACCTTACAGGATTAGGAGAGGAGCATGCTACTATTACACGGAAGACGGATGGATCAAAAATCCGAACTACGGTGAAGTTCCAGATTTGAGGTTCGTCAAACCTAAAATCCCTAAAGGTTTGGGGTTGAGAAAAAACGAGGAGATGTATAAGCTCGTCAAGGATTTGGATAGGCTCGAATTCCTCTACAGGCCTTCCAAGTATGTGGACATGTTCGAGGAGATACTAAAAGGTTAAATACTTATGAAGGTCAAGTTCGTTGGGTGATACGATGGGCTGGAAGTCTCACGGCTTCAGATTCAAATCGGGGAGGAAGTTGAGGAAGAAGATCAGAGAGAAGGGGATTAAGATAAGTAGGGCTTTGCAGACCTTTGAGGTTGGAGATAGAGTGCATATAGATATCGATCCCGCGGTTCACAAGGGTATGCCCCACCCAAGGTTTCAGGGTAGGACGGGTGTTGTTGTAGGTCAGAGAGGAAGGGCCTACCTCGTTAGGGTTAGAGACGGCAACTCCTACAAAATCCTCTTCGTAAGACCCGAACACCTCAAACCTCAGAAATCTTAACTTTTTTGGAGGTGTTTTTATGTTTAAAGAGGTTAAAGAGTTTGACTACATCACAATAGCTGAAGCTAAAGAGTTGATGGAGGAGATAGCCGAAAAAAGGCAGAAGAGGGCGGAATTGCTCTTCGAAACGAGGAGGGCATTGAAACACTTGAGGACGTTTGCAAGGTTACCCGCTGAGAAGGCGAAAGAGCTTGTGGAGGAGCTTTTGAAGTTGCCTCAGGTTCCAAACAAGGAGATAGCGGTGAAGTTGGCCGACATAATGCCGAGGATTCCAGACGAGGTTAGGCTGATATACGCCAAGGAGAAGACTTCTCTAAATCCGGACGAGATAGAGCAGATTTTAGATGTCATCAACAAGTATAGGTGATGAAATGAGAAAAAGGAAGATGGATAAGGAAAAGCTTGAGGATTACGCTTACGTTCTCGACTTCCTACCATACGGTCATCCAGACGATAAAAGGCCTATACACAAGAGGGAACCTTTGGCTCACGTCGTTGGTGAGAAGTTCTTTACACTCTTGGAGGTTAGTGTGAAGAAAGATAAAAATCCCCTCGTAGGTGATAAAGTTTACATAGGAAAGGAGTTGGACAAGAGGGATGTTGTGAACAAGATAAAGAGGAGGCTCAGATACGAGGATCTGACTGCAACCGCAAAGTCTGAGTTGCCCTACGTTTTGGAACAAATCGTTAAGGAACAGGAGGAGAGGTTTGTTGAATTCTTCAACAAATCCGAGTCAATAACGACGAAGTTACATCAGCTCGAGCTTTTACCCGGTATAGGTAAGAAGACGATGTGGACGATAATAGATGAGAGGAAGAGAGAGCCTTTCAAGAGTTTTGAGGACATAGCAAAGAGGGTTAAGATAGATCCGATTAAGTGCATCGTCCAAAGAATCATACACGAGTTGCAAAATCCAGACACTAAATACAAGCTCTTCACGATTTAAGTTACTATTTCAGGCAATCTCCCATCTTCTAAAGCCCTTTTGATCTCCATCATCGTTAAGTCGAGTGGGTCTTCAATTCTCACCCCGTGCTTCAGGCTGAGGTTTCTCATCTCTGGCGATGTTGGACCTATGCAGGGATCGCCCGGAACCCTCATCGAAACGTCAAAGACGACGAACTCAAGCTTAGTGTCGTCCTCTGGCGAATAGGCTATGGCACCTTGCAAACCGAACAGGCCTATGATACCGGGCGGATACTCCTTCTCGCAAATCCTTATGAACTTCTCCGCAGTCTCGTAAACCATGTCCTGCTTGCTTTCCCTCATCGTAACTCCGAAGTGTCCTATCTCCTCGTTTTTAACCGGAACGTTTATCTTCAACTGATCCCTCGCCGGTAAGTTTAGAAATCCTTGAAGGTTCACCTGCCTTCTATCGCTGAAACCC
This sequence comes from Archaeoglobaceae archaeon, assembly GCA_027036775.1. GTDB lineage: Archaea > Halobacteriota > Archaeoglobi > Archaeoglobales > Archaeoglobaceae > Archaeoglobus_B. The sequence goes on from JALWDS010000005.1 coordinate 27,639, forward strand.
ACGAAGTCGAAATCACCGAAAACATCCTTCAGAGCGTAGCTGTGGAAGTTCGCGTTGAACCTCGCTCCCAAAACGTATTCCTCTATCCTCGCATTCTTTAAACCCTCTTCGTCTATAACTCCAGCTTTTATCAGTTCTTCAGCCTGTCTGTAGTAGTCCTCTGGAGAAATTGCGTAGAAGAACGCTCTCTCCAACGGATTCTTTGCCTGCTGAACCTTCACAACGACCAACCTATCTATCTCCTCTGGCGACTTAAACTCCTTTGGAATTCTGATTCCAGCCTTTTTGAGCAGATAGTATTGACCTCTCTCGTAGTTTCTCTCTTCGGCCCTTAAGAGGTATCTGTTACCGTATATCGGGACTTCGAATTCGTTTTCTATTGCATCGTAACCCACATAGACTGCGAAACTTCTATTGGGTATGAATATCGTGTTCAGCTCCCTCAACCTCTCCTGAACTTCCTCGTTGACCATGTCCTTGAACCTATCCAAAATTATGAATTCGTCGTATAGCCAGCGGTTGAACTTAGTGTAGAGCTTGTCTCTCCCCCTCTGAACTATCACGACCGTCTTAAAGCCCCAAGCCTTTGCGGACATTCCTATCTCCTTTGCCGAATGAGATCCGAATATGCCGATCGTCACGTTTCTGTAATCCTCAACCAACTTCCTGACTCTATCCGTTATCATAACATCACATCCCTACACACCGCTGTATTAAAAGACATCTCCCCCATCGACTTTATACATCTGCAAACCTCTAAGAGGGGACTGACCTCACAGTATCTGTTCCTTACGGGGCAGTTTTTCGGATAGCATAGGGAAAGTATCTGATTCTCCACGTTGTTGGCCATCTCAATCAGATTTATACTCATGAAGCTATCCCTCTTGAAGTAAGAATCTACCGCAATTTCGAACAGCCTCTTCAAGTTCTTCAGAGTCTCTAAAAACTCCCGACAGATGCAGAAGCTCGTAGCCATATCGTAGAGCGAGTCCGCAATCTCTTCAAGTAGCTTGACGAATGATCGAGATTCAACGCTCGTAAACAGCTCGCTCGTGTTGGAATACTCGAAAACCTTTTTGTATATCATTCTGAGGGATAGTATGTAGAACTTATCGGCCTCCTCCTCGAGTTTCTCGATGTAGTTGAAGAGTTCTCTTGTATTTACAAACCTTTCAACGCATTCAAACATCTCCACAACGATCTGGCACAAACGCTTTACCGCCTTTTCGACATCGAAAGATGTCGTCAGGCATTTCAAAACCATCTTATCCGAATCGACGTCAACTATCTCCATTCCGACGAGGTTCTTGATGCTATCCTTTATCTTATCCTTCAAATTCGTGTCAACGTTTTCAACTACTATCTCGTCCGATCCCTGTATGTAGAGGCTGTAGAAGAGTCGCTTTATGAATTCGTCACCCACCCTCGGTAGCCTGACTTTCACAACTTTACTCTTTGAGTTGTTGGGCATTATCCTTAGATGATCGTCAAACTCGATAAGAATCAGTTCGTCTCCCCTCTTTAAATTGTTTCTTTTGATCCAGCTCTTCGGTAGGCTTATCATGTAACTCGAACCGCCGACGATCTGAAGTCTCCTCCTTTCCATGTCAATACGTATTCATACATACCTTAAGCCTTTTGCTCACCTCAGCCTTTTCTTCAGTATCCTCTTGGAGTTTTCGAAGACCGAATCGACTTTTTCAACGCCCGCTCCGATCAAAATCTTTCTCGCCATCTCAACGCTGACGAAGTCACTTGGAGTATGAGCGTCGTTGTTTAAAACCAGATCGCATCCTACCTCATCGGCGATCCTTGCAACGTGGCCGTTGGTTAAGCAGTGCCCTTTTCTCGTCGTTATTTCAAGGTAAACTCCGTTTTCCCTTGCAAGTTCGGCCGTTTTTAAATCTAATATCCCCGGATGGGCCAAGATGTCTATCTCCTCCTGAACCGCATGATAGTTCGTTCCCTCCTTGACTGGCTCTACTATCGTTTCCCCGTGAACGATTACTATTTCCGCCCCCTCCTTCCAAGCGAGTTCCACAGCTTTACCTATCAACTTGGGTGGGACGTGCGTTATTTCAACGCCGAACAGCATCGGTATCTCGTAGTCGTCTCTAAAATCCTTCAGCCTTTCGAGTTCTTTTAGTATTACGGGTATGTTGGAAAAGTCTGCGTGATCTGTAACTGCAACACCCTCGTAACCCAATTCCGCACACCTCCTGACTATTTCGGAGGGTATGAGTTCACCATCGCTAAACACAGAATGGACATGGAGGTCCATCATGTCCTTACATCCTAAACGAGGTTTTTTGTATCTAACGTAACTTGCACGAAAACGTTTATATATCCTATCGATGTAAAAAGAGAACACGTCCGTGAGAGGTCAAGCACAAGCCTTATAAACATATGAGGTGTAAAGACAATAGTAACCGCGGGTCCGGCAAGGACCCCGACAGGGCGTAAGCCCGGGATGGGGGGTAGAGTTCCCACCCGCGGTATAAGTGGTGAGGGCGTGCAAAGGCGCACGCCCAAGATGGGCTTGCCAGCAGGGCAAACCGGTGGGCGTTGGGACGTATTCACCGTCCCTCCCCCGCCAATTCTGGTTGATCCTGCCAGAGGCCGCTGCTATCCGGCTGGGACTAAGCCATGGTAGTCATGGGGCGCGGGCCCTTCGGGGTTCGCGCACCGGCGGACAGCTCAGTAACACGTGGCCAACCTACCCTCGGGAGGGGGATAACCCCGGGAAACTGGGGCTAAACCCCCATAGGGGATGGGTGGTGGAATTCCCCCATCCCCGAAAGTGTGCCGTTCCCGTAAGGGGCGGCACAGCCCGAGGATGGGGCTGCGGCGGATTAGGTAGTTGGCGGGGTAACGGCCCGCCAAGCCGAAGATCCGTACGGGCCATGAGAGTGGGAGCCCGGAGATGGACCCTGAGACAAGGGTCCAGGCCCTACGGGGCGCACCAGGCGCGAAACCTCCGCAATGCGGGAAACCGCGACGGGGTCAGCCGGAGTGCCCCTGCATCGCAGGGGCTGTCGGGGAGCCTAAACAGCTCCCCATAGCAAGGGCCGGGCAAGGCCGGTGGCAGCCGCCGCGGTAATACCGGCGGCCCGAGTGGCGGCCACTATTATTGGGCCTAAAGCGTCCGTAGCCGGGCTGGTAAGTCCCCCGGGAAATCTGGCGGCTTAACCGTCAGAATTCCGGGGGATACTGCCAGCCTAGGGACCGGGAGAGGCCGGGGGAATTCCCGGGGTAGGGGTGAAATCCTATAATCCCGGGAGGACCACCTGTGGCGAAGGCGCCCGGCTGGAACGGGTCCGACGGTGAGGGACGAAGGCCAGGGGAGCGAACCGGATTAGATACCCGGGTAGTCCTGGCTGTAAACGATGCGGGCTAGGTGTCGGGCCAGCCACGAGCTGGCCCGGTGCCGGAGGGAAGCCGTTAAGCCCGCCGCCTGGGGAGTACGGCCGCAAGGCTGAAACTTAAAGGAATTGGCGGGGGAGCACGACAACGGGTGGAGCCTGCGGTTTAATTGGATTCAACGCCGGGAAGCTTACCGGGGGAGACAGCTCGATGAAGGTCGGGCTGAAGACCCTACCAGAGTAGCTGAGAGGTGGTGCATGGCCGCCGTCAGTTCGTACTGTGAAGCATCCTGTTAAGTCAGGCAACGAGCGAGACCCGCGCCCCCAGTTGCCAGCGGGTCCCTTCGGGGACGCCGGGCACACTGGGGGGACTGCCGGCGCTAAGCCGGAGGAAGGTGCGGGCAACGGCAGGTCCGTATGCCCCGAATCCCCCGGGCTACACGCGGGCTACAATGGCCGGGACAATGGGTACCGACCCCGAAAGGGGGAGGTAATCCCCTAAACCCGGCCCCACCTGGGATCGAGGGCTGCAACTCGCCCTCGTGAACCTGGAATCCGTAGTAATCGCGCCTCAAAATGGCGCGGTGAATACGTCCCTGCTCCTTGCACACACCGCCCGTCACGCCACCCAAGTGGGCCAGGGGCGAGGCCCGCTCCCAAGGGGCGGGTCGAGCCCAGGGTCCGCGAGGGGGGCGAAGTCGTAACAAGGTAGCCGTAGGGGAATCTGCGGCTGGATCACCTCCTAACGGAGCACGCCCACCGGGCCCAATTGCTGGCAAGCCCATGGGCTCGTAGCTCAGCCTGGTAGAGCGCCGCCTTTGCAAGGCGGAGGCCTCGGGTTCAAATCCCGACGAGTCCATTTATTACATGCACCCGGCGATGAAAGTCGTCGGGGAAGGGTTGATGCCCCTATATGGGGCAAGTGAAACCGTGTAGAGGTCGTCCCCAGATGCAGACTGGGACCGGTCAGCGCGTATCCCGGCCGGTGGATGGCTGGGCTCGGGCGCCGACGAAGGGCGTGCCAAGCTGCGAAAAGCCCGGGGGAGGCGCATGGAGCCGTAGAACCCGGGATCCCCGAATGGGCAATCCTGCCCCTTCGGGGGCGCTCCCGTATGGGAGCGGGAACGCGGGGAAAGGAAACATCCGAGTACCCGCAGGAAAAGAAAGCAAACGCGATGCCGTGAGTAGGGGCGACCGAAAGCGGCAGAGCCCAAACCGAACCCCTGGCCGAAAGGTCAGGGGGATGTGGTGTTGCAGGTGCTCCCCGTTAGCACCCGAGGGGTGAAGCCGAAGTCCGCTGGAATGCGGCGCCGTAGAGGGTGATAGCCCCGTAGGCGTAAGCCCCGAGGGTGTGGGGAGTTACCTGAGTACCGCGGGTTGGAATTCTCGCGGGAAGCTGGGGGGCACCAACCCCCAAGGCTAAATACGTCCCGAGTCCGATAGCGCACTAGTACCGTGAGGGAAAGCTGAAAAGAACCCCGAGAAGGGGAGTGAAAAGAGCCTGAAACCGGCCGGGGATAGTGAGCAGTGGCCCGAAAGGTAACCGGTCCGAAGGAAAGCGCCGAGAGGCGCGAGTACGAGGACCGGTATACCGGGGTCACTGCGTACGTTTTGAAAAACGGGCCAGGGAGTGTACGGTAGGGGCGAGGCTAAGGGCTGAAAGCCCGAAGCCGAAGGGAAACCGAATAGCCCGCAGCCCGTAAGGGCGAGGGGCGGGGTGTGCTCGCCCTATAGTCCCTACCGTACGACCCGAAGCCGGGCGATCTAGGCGGGGGCAGGGTGAAGCGGGTCGAAAGACCCGTGGAGGCCCGCAGGGGTGTTGATGTGCAAATCGCTCCTCTGACCCCCGTCTAGGGGTGAAAGTCCAATCGAGCCCGGGGATAGCTGGTTCCCCCCGAAACATACCGCAGTATGACCCGCCCGGAGGTAGGCGGTGGGGTAGAGCACTGATTGGGGGTGCCGGGGGGTGAAACCCTCGCCCCCCTGTCAAACTCCGAATCCACCGCCGCCGTAGATGGGCGGAGTCGGGGCACGGGGGTAAGCTCCGTGTCCGCGAGGGAGACAACCCAGACCGGGGTTAAGGCCCCTAAGTGCCGGCTAAGTGTAAACGATAAAGGAGGTCCCGGGCCGAAGACAGCTGGGAGGTAGGCTTAGAAGCAGCCATCCTCTAAGGAGTGCGTAACAGCTCACCAGCCGAGGCTCGGGGCGCCGAAAATGGACGGGGCTCAAGCCGGCCGCCGATACCCCGGGGCGCCGAAAGGCGATCCGGTAGGGGGGCGTGCCGATGGCGTAGAAGCCCGAGGCGTAAGCTCGGGTGGAGCCGTCGGTAACGAGAATCCTGGCGGTAGTAGCAGCGTAGTCGGGTGAGAATCCCGACCGCCGGAAGGGCAAGGGTTCCACGGCTATGTTCGTCAGCCGTGGGTTAGCCGGTCCTAACCCCGCTCCTAATTGGACGCGGGGGAAAAGGGAAGCCGGTTAATATTCCGGCGCCGCCCGCCCGGCCTCCCGCTAAGGGAGGTTCCCCGAAAGGGGTCCGACGCCTCGGGATAGGCCGAGCCGGTGTTGCCAGCCGGTCCAAGCGCCGAAGCCCCCGGAGTTCCGTAATGGAGAGAAGGGGGTGAAGGCGTGATGGCGTAAGTCGGCCGACTCCTGGGGCCCGTGAAAAGGAGGGCGGGAGGACCGTACCGAGAACCGACACAGGTGCCCTGGGTTAGCAGCCTAAGGCGTGGCGGAACACTCCGGCCGAGGGAAATCGGCAAATTGGCCCCGTATCTTCGGTAGAAGGGGTGCCTGCGGTCTTGGCCTTATGGCTGGGACCGCAGGTCGCAGTGACTTGGGGGGGGCGACTGTTTACTAAAAACACAGGGGGCTGCAACCCCGTAAGGGTTAGTACAGCCCCTGAGTCCTGCCCAGTGCGGGTACCTGAAAGCCGGGTTCAACCGGCCGAAGGGCCCGTAAACGGCGGGGGTAACTATGACCCTCTTAAGGTAGCGTAATACCTTGCCGCTTAATTGGCGGCTTGCATGAACGGATTAACGACCCCCCCACTGTCCCCGGCCGGAAGCCGGCGAACCCGACATCCCAGTGAAGAGTCTGGGGACCCCCGATGGGAAGCGAAGACCCTGTGGAGCTTTACTGCAGCCTGCCGTTGCCTCACAGCTGGGGGTGCGCAGCGTAGGCGGGAGGCGTCGAAGCCCCGTCTCCGGGCGGGGTGGAGCCGTCCATGAGACACCGCCCACCTCCAGCTGTGGGGCTAACCGCTTCGTGCGGGACATCGGTAGGTGGGCAGTTTGGGTGGGGCGCCACTCCCCCGAAAAGGTATCGGGGGAGCCCAAAGGTCGGCTCAGGCGGGTCAGAACTCCGCCGTAGAGTGCAAGGGCAAAAGCCGGCCTGACGTGACCCCGCACAATAAGGGGTCACGAGCCGAAAGGCGGGCCTAGCGAACCACCCTGGCCTCTTGGTGAGGCCGGGTGACGACAGAAAAGCTACCCCAGGGGTAACAGAGTTGTCCCCGGCGAGAGTTCATATCGACCCGGGGGTTTGCTACATCGATGTCGGCTCTCCCCATCCTGGCCGTGCAGCAGCGGCCAAGGGTGAGGTTGTTCGCCTATTAAAGGGGATCGTGAGCTGGGTTTAGACCGTCGTGAGACAGGTCGGTTGCTATCTATCGGGGGTGTCTGGGCGGCTGAGGGGAAGGAGGCCCTAGTACGAGAGGAACGGGCCTCCGGCGCCACTGGTCGACCGGTTGTCCGGCAGGGCACTGCCGGGCAGCTACGCGCCATGCGGCTAAAGGCTGAAAGCATCTAAGCCTGAAGCCGTCCCCGAAAAGAGCCGCCCTTGAGGGCGCGGGTAGAAGACCCGTTTGATAGGACCGGGGTGTAAGCGGCGAGCCCGAAAGGGCGAGCCGTTCAGCCCGCGGTCACTAAAGCCCGAAGCTGACCGGTCCCAGGCATAAACTGGGGACGACCTCTACACGGTTAACTCTTTATAATCCAAATACCAACTGTTCTTGTGTATCGTATCGTAGTTAGAGGAGTTGTGCAGGGTGTGGGATTTAGACCGTTCGTTTACAGACTTGCCAAATCCATGAATTTGAGAGGTTACGTAAAGAACACTGGAACTGGAACTGTTGAAATCGTAATCGATAGAGATGTTGAAGAATTCGTAAAGCGTTTGAAGGAGGAGAAACCGCCTATATCCGAAATTTACGATGTAAACGTGGAGGAAATTCCCGATTTGCCGTTGAAAGATTTTGTGATCGAAAAGAGTGGAGGGAAGAAGGGGGGTTTGTCTCTCCCACCACCAGACGTTGCGGTTTGCAAATCCTGCCTTAAGGAGCTATTTGATCCTAAGGATAGACGTTACCTCTACCCCTTCATTTCGTGCACCGACTGCGGTCCACGTTTTTCAGTTGCAATAAAACTTCCATACGATAGGGAGAACACAACCTTTAAAGATTTCCCATTGTGCGATGAATGTAGTAGGGAGTATTGGGATGTTTTAGATAGGAGATACTACGCTCAGTCAATAGCATGTCCCAAATGCGGGCCACACTACGAGTTGATACTTGACGGTGAGGTTGTCAGAGGTCTAAAAGCGATAGAGGTTACCGCCAAGTTGATAGACGACGGTAAGATCGTCGCAATAAAGGGGATAGGTGGGTATCACATCGCATGTAAAACCGACGACGATATCGTTTTCAAGCTTAGGGATAAGTTGGGCAGACCACAGCAACCCTTCGCAATAATGGCGAGGAATTTGGATGTCGTTAAGGAAGTAGCTCATGTTAGTGAAAGGGAAGAAAAGGAGATGTTGAGCTACATAAGACCGATCACAATACTCAAAAAGAAAAACGCCGACGACTTCTTTGCTGTCTCACCTCATTTGAACACGATTGGAGTTATGCTACCCTACTCCCCTCTGCACTACATCCTCTTCAACTACTTGAAATCGGACTTCATTGTGATGACCTCTGCAAACAAACCTGGAGAGCCTATGTTCATAGACGATGGAGTTTTCAGCTTGGAGCTCGATGCCTACTTAAGGCACAACCTTCAGATATTCAACAGGGTCGATGACTCGGTTGTAAAGTTCGTAGGTAATAGAAGATTGATAATAAGGAGGTCGAGGGGATTCGTTCCCAAGGTCATAGATGTTGGAGAGTGCTTGGATGGAATTGCCGTTGGGGCTGAACTCTACAATTCGATAACTGTTGTGAAGGATGGAAAGGCCATAGTCTCTCAATACATAGGGAACACCTCCAACTTCAAAACTTTCAACGAGTTCTTCAAAAGGGCCGTCAACTTCTTCATGAACTTCGTCAACTTAAAACCCAAGTTCATAGCGTGCGATTTGCATCCCCTTTACAACACCACCAACTTCGCGGAAAAGCTGTCCAAAAGGTTAGGTGTCCCAATATACAAGGTTCAGCATCACTTCGCTCACGCTATGTCTGTGATGGCTGAAAGGGGATTGAACAAGGCGATAGCTATCACAATTGACGGAGTCGGTTACGGATTTGATGGGACTATTTGGGGTGGCGAAATCCTACTCTTAGACTTTGAAAACAACGTATTCAAAAGGGTTGGAAGGCTTGAAAGGTTCAGATTGATAGGTGGCGATTTAGCGACAAGGTATCCCTTGAGAGTTCTGTTTTCAATACTTCACAAAGCCAAAAGAACAGATCTGCTTGAAGGCTACGAAAGATTTCTGCTTAAAGGCGAAAGTTTTGATCTCTTTGAAAAGATTCACGATAAAGGTGTTATCACAACTTCGATGGGTAGGGTTTTAGATGCAATTTCCGCAATGCTGAAGATTTGCTTTGAGAGAACTTACGAAGGAGAGCCAGCAATGAAGCTTGAGAGCGTAGTTGAACCTTACGAGTGCGATGTAAAGCCTGAGATAGATGTCGTCAGAGAGGATAGCGTGTATTCTTCTCCCTACATTAAAGAGGATTTTGAAGTCAAATCGGGTGAAGTTAAGGTTGTAAGATTCTCCAAATTCGTTGCAAGTTGCATGGAGGAGTTTTTAGAGGGTGAAAGCAAAGGTAAAATCGCCTTTAAAGTAATAAGCTATTTCGCAAAAGCGTTCGCTGAAATCGTAAGGGATTACGATCTACCCGTAATTGCGAGTGGTGGTGTGTGCTTCAACTCCTACTTGATACCACTAATAGAAAAACATGTTAAAGTGCACGTCAACGAAAAGGTTGCCTGCGGAGACAACGGGATAAGTTTCGGTCAGGCTTACGTGGGTAAGTTCATCGGAAACGTTTAAACACGTAGCAACCATTTATCAACATGATAATAAGAAGGGAGGATGGGGCTGGCGGTAAATACATGGCGGAATTCTTGAAAAAGCACATAATCTCAAGATTTGGCGATCATAGGGTTGGAGAGATCGCTTTAAAGGATATGGACGACTCCTCCGACTTTGACAGCTACGTCTTCACAACAGATTCATACGTGGTTTCACCCCCAATATTCAGAGGGGGGAGTATAGGAAGTTTGGCGATTTGTGGAACGTCGAACGATTTAGCCGTAATGGGTGCAAAACCCTACATAGTTTCCCTCTCATTGATAATTCAGGAGGGCTTTAAAGTTAAAGACTTCGATAGGATTATGAAAGATGTAGAGGAATGGGTTGAAAAGGTCGATTTGAAGCTCATAACTGGAGACACCAAAGTCGTTTCATCGAACGTCGATATAATAATCAACACGTCTGGAATAGGGGTGAGAAATCAGGCTTTGGAGAACAACTTGGCTGTCGTTAGGGAGTATAGGAATTACCCATACAATTGGATTAGGGATTGCGGTTTGAGAGAGGGAGACGTCATCATAGTTAGTGGAAACATTGCAGATCATGCAGTAGCGATTATGCTCTCAAGGGAGTTCGAATTCGACATTGACGTTCAATCGGACGTTTATCCAGTTTGGTTGTTCGTTAAAGAAGCTTTGGAGGTTGGGGGGATAACTGCAATGAAAGACCCCACGAGAGGTGGTCTGGCAAACGCTTTAAATGAAATGGCCGAGAAGAGCGGAGTTGGGATATTCATTGAGGAGGAGAAGATACCTATAAGGGAGGATGTTAAGGGATTCTGTGAGGTTTTGGGCTTAGACCCTTTGAGCATGGCAAACGAGGGGAAAGTAGTGATGGGCGTAGTTGAAGATTTGGCTGAAGACGTTTTAAAAGCCTTGCACAGAGCGGGTCAGAAGGATGCGGAGATAATAGGTTACGCAACGAAGGAGTTTGAAGAAGTGGTTGTGGAAACTGAAATTGGAACGAGGAAAGTTTTACCTCCACCTGTAGCAGATCCCATTCCGAGGGTTTGCTAATAAACGATTTCTCCCAAAGCGTCCTTCTCTATTGCAACCTTTATCTCCCTTGCAATCCTTCTCCCCATATACATGTTTTCCCCCCAGAGGATGTAGGAGTAAGGGGAGTTGGGAATTCCCACATTCGTTCCGGCAACTATTCTCGCGGAAATTTCAAAGACGTGCATTTCCGCATTGTCATCGAAAACAGCCTCTAAGCAGAAGGGCCCGACTATACCGGGATATGCTATCTCCTTAGAAACTTCAACGACAGCTTTTGCAGACTCCAAAGCCTTTACAAGCAGGCTCTCCCTTAAAACGATTGGGAAGTTTCCTATGACCGTGTATGTAGGTTGAACTTTGGATTTAATTTGTATCTCCGCTGGAATCCTTCCAAGTCCATCGACGGGCTCATACCTTCTATCGATGGCAATCAGTTCAATCCTCTCGTTCATTGGGGAGTAGAAGAATGAAAGATAGACGTTTGCTCCAACTATATACTCCTGAATTTCAACATCTTCCAAAGACTTGACAAAGCCCTCTCTCTTTAACTCCTCAAATTTAGCGTAGAAATCATCCTTGCCAGTGATCAGGAAGTAACCCTTCCCCCCCATCGCCCCGTGATACTTTACTATAGCTATTCCCTTTATCTCTTCAGGTTTCAAACTTCTCGGCATCTTCAATCCAGCTCTCTCAAGCCATTCCCTCTGTTTAGCTCTATCCGTTTCCCAAATCATCAGTTCTCTGTTACCGAAGAAGGGAACCCTTATCCTATCGAGATTCCCGATGTAAGCGTTGAAAGAGCCGTGTGGAATTAATATTACGTTCTCTTCAATTAACCTCTCTTGCAAACTCTCGTTTAAGAGTTCTTTAAAGTCCGAAACCTCTATTATGAAATCCGCAACGTTGAAGCTCTCGTAAATTATTCTCTCCTTGGGTCTGCATATGCAAACAGTCTCAAATCCCTCATCCTTTGCCCCCTTCAGTATGTTTAAGGCGGAATGACTTCCCAACGTCCCAATCTTTATTTCGTCGAGATCGTAGTCCTTCAATACCTTCAGAATTCTGTTTCTCATGGAGGTGCAACCTGACTTGCATTATATTAGAGATTCGGTTAAAAAAGTGGGGCCGGTGGGATTTGAACCCACGACCAGCGGGTCTCTTCGGTCAGAGCTCCAACGGGTCATCACACCTCAGCAGACCCATTGGTCATCACACCGCTGGAGCCCGCCGCGCTTCCTGGCTACGCCACGACCCCACTCAACGGTAATTAAACATCTCAAAATATAACGCTTACGCTTACGAAACGTATAAAATAAAAGTGTTATTCCTCTGGAACCTCTATGAGACCCTCTTCTATCTCCCTTATAACCTCCTTCGGATGCTTTCCTTCAACGGTCACACCCATAGATACGCACGTTCCGAGAACTTCCTTCACAGCGGACTTGAGTGAATAGCTCAGCATCTGTTTCTTCTTCGTCTTTGCAATTTTAATAACCTGCTCCATCGTCAAGTTACCTACAACCTCGTGCTTCGGCTTGTGTGCTCCCTTTTCAATCCCAAGTTCCCTCTTTACCAGTGCTGAAACGGGCGGAACACCCACTTCTATTTCAAAGCTCCTGTCTTCCTTGACTATTATCTTCACAGGAACGGGCAATCCGTCGAACTCCTTTGTGGCCTTGTTTATGGCATCCACAACCTGTTTAACGTTCAAACCCAGTGGACCTATCGCTGGCCCCAAAGGTGGACCCGGTGTCGCTTTTCCTCCCGGAACCAAAACCTCAACAACCTGTGGCATACTCATTCACCCCTCTCAATCACCCTAACGTGATCCGCTTTGACCGTTACGGGAATGGGAACTACGGCCTCAACCAACTCCACCGTAATTTCGTTTTTAGAGGGATCGACCCTCTTAACTATGGCCTGTTCACCCTTGAAAGGTCCAGCTATGATCTCAACTTTGTATCCCTCCTTTATCTGCTCTACCGCCCTTCTTGGAGTTAGAAAGTGCTCGATCTCTTTGAAAGGTATCTCACCACCTAAAATTCCCCTTGCGTGAGGTATTCCCGTTATCGCCCTTTTGACGTTCTGAACGTCCTTAGCTTCAACCAAAACGTAACCCCTTATCTCCTTAGGAGCTAATATGGAATAAACTTCCAAATTATACTTCTTCACGGCCAACTCCATCAAGTTTGCAACTATCCTCTCCTGATTGACCGTCGTCTTTACCGCAAAGAACTTCCCCATCATCTCACCATCTGAGGAACTATCTCCATCAGGACGTAAACGACGAAACCTATGAATCCAACTACGAACATGACCGCTATCGATATCTTTGCGGTTTCTATGAACTCTTCCCTATCCGGTTTTCTCGCCATCTTAAGCACGTTAATGTATTCTCTAATTTTCGCTTGCAAATCCATGCCCTTCGTAAACCGATCAATATATAAGCGTTGCTTACCATGATATCTTTGAGGATATACTTTAAAATTTGCTCAATCTTGATCAATTAGATAATTTCCAGAATGGAAAAAAATATATATAGATGCAATATAGATAGTCTTTATCGGGTGATGGATATGGTAGATGAGTTGAGCGAGAAGGACGAGAGGATAGTGCAACTGCTGATAGAAGCGGGACTGAACAAGAACATTGCAAGGGTTATAGTTTACCTTTCAAAGGTAGGAGAAGCTATATCGAGGGATATAGAGAGAGCAGCGAACTTGAGACAGCCAGAGGTAAGCTTGGCCATGAAGGAACTCAAGGAGAAGGGATGGGTTAAGGAGAGGGAGCTTAAGAAGAAGGGTAAAGGTAGGCCATTAAAGAGCTACAAGCTCACTATGGATTTGAAAGAAATTGCGAAGATGCTCATAGAGAAGAAGAGGGAGGAAATCAGGAAGATGGAGAAAGACTTGGAAGAACTTGAAAAGTTGGTGGGACTCAAGTAAATTTTTAAACAAATTTTTGAACTTCCTCTATGCTCTACTTCGGCGTAATAGGTCATCCCATATCCCACTCCGCATCACCGGTGATGCACAACGCAGTTTTTAGGACACTCAACATCGACGCCATATACTTGGCGTTCGACGTGAAACCAGAAAGCTTGAGAGAAGCACTTTTCGGTGCCAAGGCCTTGGGTTTCAAGGGTTTGAACGTAACGATACCGCACAAGGAGGAGATAACCAAATACCTAAAGCTCAGGGGTCTGGCTGAGAGGATAAGGGCCGTTAACACCGTTGACGTTCAAAGTCTTGAAGGATACAACACGGATGCCACAGGTGCCCTGAGAACTCTCGAAAGTTATAATGTGGATTACAAAGACAAGGTCGTTTTGATAGTCGGAGCTGGGGGCGTTGCAAGGGCGATAGCGTTTGCCTTGGCGGGTAAGTCCACCCTCATAATAACCAACAGAACTGAGTCGAGAGGTTTGAAGTTGGTTGAAGACGTTAGAGTTTATGGAGATTGCGTGTTTCATCCCTACGACAGGTTGGAAGAGCTTAGAGGTAAGTTTGACATACTGATAAACTGCACTCCCTTGGGAATGAGGGGATTTGAGAGCAGGTTGCCAGTCCCGGAATCTATCGTAGAAAACGTCGTCGTTTTCGATACGGTTTACAATCCAATCGAAACACCACTCATAAAGCTTGCCAAAAAGAGAGATTGTAAGGTGGTTTACGGTTTAGATATGCTCGTTTATCAAGGGGCTGAGGCTTTCAAAATATGGTTCGGATTCGATCCGCCGATAGAGGTAATGAAAAAAGCGGTGATGGATTTCCTTCAATCTATATCCACGTCGTAAACCTTCTCAACGTTTTCTACGCAAATTTTATATATAAATTTTTCATCAAAACCTTTCTCCAAGAGCTCTTTAACCTTCCTTGGAACAGTCTTTGGCCCTAAAACCGCACCCGGCCTATTTTTATCGTCCAAGTAATCCGTTTCGAGCAAAAACCTATCACCCTGCTTCGCTGCTGTCAAAGCGTAGTCGTTTAAGCATATAACAGAAGGAAAAATTCCTACCTCTTCGAACTCCTTCACCTTCGGCGGGGAGAAGTGTTTGACCACCTTGTAACGCTTCAAACCGACCTTGTCGGCCATCTCTGCAATCTCCTTGATCCCCTCGTATGTGTAGGATTCGGTGTGGAGTTGAACGGCACATCCAACGTCCTTCGCAACCTCAAATGCGTGTAACAAAACTTCGTTGCTCAAATCCCATATCTCCTTTGAAACCTTGTAGTGTGGCCTTCCAACCTCACCTAAGGCAACAGCTTTCCCCTCTTCTATCAGCCTTCCAGCCAAATCTATCGCCTTTTTCATTATTTCAGCAGCTCTTTGAACTTTCATTCTACCCCCCAAGAGGGTTATCTCCGCTGGATGAACGCCGATAACCGCAAAAGCCCTAACTATCTTGTTCGCCTTTTCGACCATACTTATGTGTTTTTTGAACATTTCCAAGTAGTCTTCTGGCTTCGTAGGTTTCAATCCGTAGTGTTTGCTCAGCAAATTGACCAAAAAGACGTGAGTTCCTCCAGCGTTCTTAAACTGCTCCAAAGCCTTGAACTTGAGGTGGTTGTATAGATGCATGTGGTTGTCCGTAACATACATGGGGGCACTTCGAGTGTCGTAATTTAAAGATACCACCGATGGGTTTTTATTGATAAAAATAAACTTACAGATATGTGCGAAGTTATCGATGAGAGCACGTTGAAGTGCAACGGGGTTGAGATAACTTGGTTGAAGCATGCAGGGTTTAGGATAAAGGGATCCGTTGTCATTTATATAGACCCCTACGGTATAAACAGGGAGCTTGAGAAAGCGGATTTGATTTTGATAACTCACGATCACTTCGATCACATGGACTTGAAGTCGATTAGATTGCTTTCAAAGGAAGACACCGTGATGGTGCACCCGAGCGGGTGTATAGTCGAAGGTTACGAGAGCTGTGGCCTCTCAATAGGAGAGGGCAGGAACGTTAAGGGTATCGAGGTGAAGGCCGTTCCAGCCTACAACGTGAACAAACCTTATCACAAGAAGGGAGAGGTTGTTGGATACATTTTAAACGTTGACGGCGTTAGGATATACCACGCTGGAGATACGGACAGAATTCCGGAGATGAAGGGTATAGAGGTTGACGTTGCCCTTTTACCAATCGGTGGAACATATACAATGGACGTTAAGGAGGCTATAGAAGCCACGAAGGACGTAAAGGCCAAGGTCTTCGTTCCAATGCACTACGGCGAAATAGGTTTGAAAGCGGATCCGTGGGAGTTCAAGAGAGCGGTTAAGAATGCTGTGATATTGAAACCTCTACTGGGTTGATGAAATGAGCTCTAAGGTGGAACTCCATTCGATTTTGATTATCGGAGCAATTATAATATTACTTTTGGCTTTTTTAGAAATCTTAGCGGGCACACTCATCTCAATCGGAACCTTTTCCGTATCGGTTTTGTTCGCACTCCTGATAATCCAAGGTTGCCTGAACTCAACTCAAAGTGGTTTCGTTCTGACGAAGGGTGAGGTTAGGAGGTCTCTGGCAGTATCGATAACTGTCTTTTACATCCTAACCGTTTCAAACTTCATTTCAAGAGGTTACGCTGTTGACAGAATCTTGGACGGTCTGAACTACGTTGTAATGTCCGTCTTCGGATTCTACTTCGGTTTTAGAGTTCTCGACAACTGGTTAAGGTATAGATCGCTTAGAGAGGTTTTAACATCGGATAAAATTAAAGATAAAATCGTTGATGAAAACCTTAAGGAAATTGTTTACGAGGTTCTGAACGTTAGAAAATGATCATCCCAAGAACCTCGGTATCATACCCTGCATCATCATGCAATCCACAAGAACTATGGCAACCATCGCCTCAAGAACGGGAATTGCCCTTGGAACTATGCACGGATCGTGCCTACCCTTAACCACTATCTCGTCCTCAACCATCTCAACCCAGTTGACCGTTCTCTGCGGTTTCGAAATGGACGGTGTTGGTTTTATCGCGACTCTGATCACTATGTCCTCTCCATTGGATATTCCACCCAATATACCTCCAGCGTTGTTTGTAGCAAACCTAACCTTTCCGTCCCTCAAAACGATTGGATCGTTGCACTCACTACCTCTCATTTTGGCGACTTTAAACCCGGCACCTATCTCCACACCTTTAACAGCTGGAACGCTCATCAAGGCAAAAGCCAAGTAGGCGTCGAGCTTTAAAAAGACTGGTTCACCCAAACCGGGAGGAACCCCCCTCGCAACGATCTCCGCAACTCCTCCGACGCTGTCCCCTTCACTCTTAGCCTTTAAAATCGCATCCTCCATCCTTCTTGCAACATCCTCATCTGGGCACCTAACTGGGTTGGATTCCGCCAATTCGTATATCTCTTTGATGTCGTAATCTTCCGCTTTGAAATCGCACGAAATTCCAGCGATCTCCCTCGTAAATCCAACGATCTTCACATCAAACCTCTCAAGTATCTTTTTGGCTATAGCTCCGGCCATCACCCTCGCGACGGTTTCCCTCCCAGATGCTCTACCACCACCTCTCCAATCCCTGAATCCGAATTTGACCTGATAAGTGTAGTCCGCATGTCCCGGTCTGAAGAGATGCCTTATCTCCTCGTAGGGTTTCGAGTTTACGTCTTTGTTGTAAACGAGCATGCTTATCGGCGTTCCCAAGGTCTTTCCCTCGAAGACGCCTGAGAGTATGATAACCTCGTCCCTCTCCCTCCTCGACGTGGAAATGGAGGACTTCGGCTTTCTCCTGTCCACCTCCTTCTGAATATCCTCTTCGCTCAACTCCAAGCCAGCTGGACAACCGTCAACGACGCAACCTACAGCTTTCCCGTGACTCTCACCCCAAGTCGTAACCCTGAAGAGCACTCCAATCGTGTTACCCATCATCGCGTGAATAACGTTAAGAACACTTTTCAAACTTTTCCCATCGTGAACGTCGAGGAGTTCGTCGGAGTTAGGTGCTACATCACGAGGTATGAGGGTATAAACGGGAGCTTTAAGGAGAACGTTGAGGACTTTTACGTTGAGGAGGTAGCGGATTTGAAAATGGGGGAAGGTGAATGGGTAATCGTGAGGGTCAAAAAGAGGAACTGGGATACCATGAACTTCGTCAGGGTCCTCTCTAACAAGCTCAGAATAAGCCAAAAGAGGATTAAGTTTGCGGGAACGAAGGATAAAAGGGCCGTAAGCGTTCAATACTTCTCAATCAGAGTTAAAGATAAGAGCGAAGTTGAGAGGTTGAGGGATATTAAAATCAAGGATGCGGAAATTGAGATCGTTGGATACAGCCCTAAACCGATCGAGTTGGGAGAGCTTAGGGGTAACCTGTTTAGGGTGAAGATTAGGAAAGCCAAAAACGTCGAGAACATTCCAAAGATAGAGGAAGAGCTGATTGCAAGGGGAACTCCAAACTTCTTCGGATTACAGCGTTTCGGTTCCATAAGGTTCGTAACCCACGAAGTTGGTATGTGCATACTCAAGAGGGATTACGAAAACGCCTTCTGGATTTACGTTGCAAAGCCGTTCGAAGGTGAAAACGAGGAGGCGAGAAAGGTTAGAGAGATACTTTGGGAGACGAGGGATGTCAAGTTCGGTTTGAGAGAACTGCCCAAATACCTCAGATACGAGAGAGTTCTCTTGCAGAAGTTGAGAGAGTGTGGAGACGAGAAGAGAGCCCTACTATCTTTGCCTGACAACCTTAAGATGATGTTCGTCCACGCCTACCAATCATACATATTCAACAACGTTCTTTCCGACAGAATAGAGGAGTTTAAAAGCCTGAAAGTCGTTGAGAAGGGTGATTGGGTTGATTTCGTCAAATTAAACGAACACTACACGTTTGCCGAGGATTTCGTTAGGGTTCACGACTACAACTACAAGAGGGTGAAGTTCCTCGTTGAAAGGGGTATGTGCTCTCTGGCCATACCCCTACCGGGTTACGAAACAAAACTGGGGGATGACTGGACTTCCGAAAGGATAAGGCATTACTTGGAGAGAGACGGTATAACTTTAAAAGACTTCAAGCACGAGTTTAGGGAGTTCTCCTCTAAGGGTAGCTACAGGGTGGCGGATATGTTGATAGAACACACGAACTTCAAATACGAGTTGAACGAAGATGTTAGATTCAGCTTTTATTTACCCAAGGGTTGTTATGCGACGGTATTGCTTAGGGAGTTTGTAAAAAAGCCCCTATTCTGATTCAACCTCCTTTTTCATCATCTTCGCCCTCTCCTTTGCTGTGTAACCCGTCAGTTCCTCCAAAAACTTGTTGTAGGTCTTTATAGTTTGAATTGCAACATCTTCTGGAACGTTGGGATTGGTTTTTGTTTCGACGCATAGCCTCCCGTTCTCAATCCAAACCTTCATAACCTCCATAGCTCCAAAGCTTGCGAAGTAAAACTTGCCTTCCCTCCTGTAATCCTTAAAGAACTTCTTCAAGAGCTCTTCAAGCCTTTCCTCGCTCGCCTTGTAACCCCTCTTAAACCTGTACTCTCGCATGAAAATCGATCGTTAAAAACCTTATATACTTTCTGTCGGAGTTTACTTATGGAAACCAAGGTTGTAGTTGAGAGGGTTGACGTAAAAAATCCGATAGTTTTCACGAGCTTTCCCGGAATTGGGCTCGTTGGGACTATTGCGAGCTCGCATTTGATAACCGAGCTGAACTTGGAGTGGATAGGTGTTGTGGAATCCAAGGACTTGCCTCCCGTAGCTTCTCTGATGGACGGAGTGATACTACCACCCGTGAGGATTTACCAGAGCAGAACGCTCGAATTCGTTTTGATACACTCCGATGTCCCAATATTTCCCCACATAGCATACGAAATGAGCGAGAAGATACTTGACTGGGTCATTGAAATAAACGCCAGGAGGATATACTCTCTTGCTGGAGTTGCAACATTCGAAGATAAGAAGAGGGTCTTCGGTGCTGCAACTTCTAAGGAACTTTTGGATGAGATAAAGGACTACGTCGAAATATTCAAGAGCGGAACGATATCGGGTATAGCTGGAAGCATTTTAAACGAGTGCGTTGTTAGGAAATTCCCCGGTTTGGCTTTGCTGGGAGAGACGTTGGGATTCAATCCCGATCCGAGAGCGTCTGCAGAATTAATAAAGACTTTGAACAAGATTTTCGGATGGAACGTTAGCGTTGAGAAACTGATAAAAGAAGCGGAAGTAATAGAGGCCCAGATGCAGAAGTTGGCCGAGCAGGCGAGAATGCAGGAGGTTGGTAGAAGGGAGGAGTTGCCCATGTATGGGTGAGATTATGAGGTGTCTGGTCTTAACAGGTATATCGAAGGAGGTTTTGGACGATTTGATAAACAGAAGGATAAGGACGATCGAATTGAGAAGTGCCCACAACATCGCAACCGCTTTAAAAGCTGAGGTTGGAGACTGCGTTTTTCTAACGAACGCAAAAACGTTCGATGTCGATAGGGGGACCTTGGGGATAATAGCCATAGTGAACGGTAAAGAAGTTTACACGCACTCTCTCATGTTTTCGACGCCTACGATGATACAGGAAAGCGAGATGACCGTTGTTAGATTGAAACTTGAAGTTAAAGGGTTTGGAAGGGTTGTTAGGGTTTACAACACGGACATACTCGACACTACGGAAGCTGACGTGGTTGAGGTGAGCTACTTCGATGCGAGGTAGCTTTCCAAAACCATTTTTAAAGCCTCCACCTTCTCCTCAAACCTTAAAAATCCGCTGACTATCGCACCTTCAAAGTTCTCCATCGTTGCTATGTCGTAGGCCTGATGCCTGCTCTTCTGAAGCTCCTTGAGGTTTGTGGGCGTCACGCAAAACACCAAGAACTTGGATTTTAATCCCCTTATCTCCGCTATCATCCTATCTCCCCTCTCATCTCCCAATTCGGAAGTAAAAAGTAGGAAGTCGTAATTACTCTCATCCAAATCGTCAAAGCTGTCGAATACCTCGGCGTTCGGATACTCCTTCAAGACCTCTTCGACAACATCCCTCAGGCCGTAAGATATCACGGCAAACCTCATTAAACGGAATTTCCAAAGAATGGATAAAAGCTTAACGGAGCAAAGGGCCAACGTCTGGAAAACCCTGTCTCTGACCAGTTCCAGCCAGCTTCTGCAGTTTTTTCGGATTTAAAATTAAATCGACAGCATTCCTCACGTGTTCTCTAACCCTGTTTTCCGTTATCTCCCAAAGTTCCCTCTCATCTTTCGCCTCGTCCTCGTGAACGAAAACCTCTATTATGTGCTTGTTCGTCATGAGCTGTGCCATAATCAAACCCAAAGATGCTTCGTGTGCACACTGCTTGTCTATCTGCTTAGGCCCGGGCATTCCCAAAGCTATAACTATCTCGCAACCCCTCTCCTCTATCAACTTCTTCGCTGCAACTGGCAAATCCTTTATTCCCGGAACGGTATACCTCTCGTAGGGGAGAGAGCAAATCTTTCTCAACTCGTCTATTGCAATCTTCCCCATGTTTATCCTTGCGAATGTCGTGTCCGCAATTCCAACCTTCATATCTCACTTAGCACCGGTCTAATAATATTCCTTTTGACGAGTATCCTCTCCAAACACGAGAGCGTTGTAACGACCTCTCTCATAGTAACGTTTCCCATGGTTCCTATTCTGAATATCTTGCCCTTTAAATGCTCTTGTCCACCGGAAATGAGTATTCCGTATCTATCTTTAAGCTCTCCCCTGAGCTCTTTATCCGTAATGCCTTCGGGCATCTTTATTGCTGTAACGGTATTGGAGTAACTGCTAAACTCGTTCAACTTCGGAAAGAGCTCAAGCCCGGCCTTCAAAGCCCACTCCCTGACGAAGGAAGACAGCTCTCTATGCCTTTTTATCCTGTTCTCCAAACCCTCCTCCTCTATTATCTTCAAAGCCTCTTCGAGTGCGAAAAATAGCGATACCGCCGGGGTGTATGGGGTTTGCCAATCTTCAAGCTTCTTCTTGTATGCTTTCAAATCCAAATAGAACGGGCACTTCTCGTTGTAGAAGTCCCAAGCTCTATCGTTAACAGCTACGGCACACAAACCGGGTGGGGCACCAATGCACTTCTGACTCCCCACAATCGCAACATCTATACCCCAATCGTCCATTGCAACGTAGTCCCCACCAACAGAAGTTATTCCATCCATTATCGTAAGGGCATCGTACTCTTTAGCCAACCTCGCCAACTCTTTTGCAGGATTCAATATGCCAGTGGACGTTTCGTTGTGAACGAAAGCCAAAGCGTCACTGCCTTCAGCCAAAGACCTTTCAACCCTTTCGAGGTCTATAGGTTCGCCCCACTCGAATCTAACCACGTCAACTTCTTTGACGTATCTTTCCGCAATCTTACCCAATCTGTCTCCAAACTTTCCGTTGTCTATACACGTTATCCTCTTAACTTTTGAAAAGCACGCTATCGAAGCTTCCATTCCAGCCGTTCCAGATGCGGATATTATGAAGACGTCGTGCTTGGTTCCGAAGAGCTTTTTTAAGACTTCGGTGCAGTATTGAAGTATCTCCGAGAAATCCTTAGTTCTGTGCCCTATCATCTGCCTTGCCATAGCTCTAATTATTCTCTCGTGCAGTTGAACTGGCCCGGGAATCATGAGGAGCATGGGTGAAATTGGATAGTTCTATAAATACGTTTTCCAAGTTTGAACATGAAACTCCAGCTAACCTTAAAGGACTTCGAAGATTGGTTGAGGGAGAGAGGATACGACAGGAGGATGGGTAAGGAGAACTTCGAGATGTTTTTGGAAATAGGATTGGCCGGTTTGCTCTTTATGAACAGCACGCTTCTGATGAGCTACATACTGTCGAATCTGGGATTCCCATCCGAAAGGCTTTCGGAGAAGGTTAGGTTCGAAGTTGGGAAGAGGGTTAGGGAGATAAGAGCTTCTAAGGATTCACTGGAAATAGCTTTAGACTAATTAAAGTGACGAAAAGGGTTAGGAGGAAGTATGGTATCGATACCCTGTGAAACTTACCGATCTCTATCTTTGAAAGTCTGACCGCTATGAAGTTTGCCAGTGACCCAATCACCGAACCCGTTCCTCCCAAATTAACACCCACCGATAGGGGAAGCCATTTGGGGCTGTAAGGAATAAGCATTACGGTTGTCGGAACGTTGCTGATTATCTGACTCAAAATCGCCGACAAGAGGAAGGTGTTGAACGTATCGGGTTTGAGGATGGCAGACAGTAAAAATGAAAGCTCTTTGAAATCTATAAAGATCAGTGCAAATACCGCAATTAAAGCCAGATCGAGAGTGTAAATTGCCTCCCTACCGAGAATTGAGAATGTTAAAAGGGTCGCGATTAAACCTAAGAACGCGTATCCACATTCTATCAGTCCGACGTTCGCCATGAGCAGAGTTGCGGATGTAATCAACAGAACCTTGTTTATCTCTATTCCAGGTATTTGGAATGTCTCGAACTCCCTCTTACCGCTCATCAGCCGAATCAAAAGGATCAAGATGAGAATCCAAACGAAAACGTATGGAAACATCGATCTAACGAAATCGAAAACGGAAACCTTGTATGTTCTCCAAATTATGATGTTCTGCGGGTTTCCAAAGGGAGTTAGAGACGAACCGATGTTGGATGAGAGTGCTACAACCGTAACTGCCTTCGAAACGTCTATGTCGGAAATCTTGGAGATGGTTAAAACGAGCGGAACAAAAACGAAGACCGCTGAATCGTTCATTATAACAGCGGAGGACGTAGCGGTAATAAATACGAGAGTGCAGAGAAGTTTGAACTCCGAATTTCCAGAAAAACTCACAATTTTACTTGAAATGTTCGTTAAAGCTCCCGAAAGTTCGAGACCCCTTGATATTATCAAGAATGAGATTATGGCGGATAGACTCTCGTAATCTACGAGGTTCAAGCTTTTGCGAGGTAGAGAGGGATCGATTACAGATAGGATTAAGAAGAGCAGGATTAGGAAGGTTAGAAACCACTCCCTCTTTACGAATTCCCGAAGGTTAATCAACACGTCTTCTCACCTCCTCCGTAAGGGGGTAATCTGGGACCACGTTCTTTCCGTCTTCAGACACCTTGACGTGCATTATGATCAACCTGTTCCAAGCGATGGGAACGACCCAAACTCCTTCCGCTTCTCTAAATTCAACAGCTTCTATGACGTGAGATTCTCTTAAAACACTCTCCATCCTCTCCTTAACCTC
>JALWDS010000006.1 GCA_027036775.1 Archaeoglobaceae archaeon
CGTTAGAGAGTGTGCTGAATTTAATAAGTATTGACCGATATCTAACTTTTTATATCAATAATCCGTTGATAACTTAATTTTCCACAGAGCGAACAGTGGTAATCGATAGTTAAAAATTGAGAGTGATGGAATTAAGAAGTAATTTCCTTGAGTATTGATCTGATAGCGAGGAGGTCGAGATGGGATTGGGGTTTGATAATGCCCTTGAGTGGGTCTAGGAAAAGGACGTTGGTTTTGATGAGGTAATGTTTTGTGATCTCGTCGAGTGAATCAAGTGGGATGGAATCACGATCTTTGAATAGGTTTAGGGCGGTAATAACCTTATCGTAATCGACTTCGTATTCCTTGTCTTTAATTCTGATAGTATATCCTAATTCTCTCAATTCTTTAAGTAGGCTCTTTATCTCCATAATCCTAAGTCTTAACAGTTCTTCGCAGAATTCCTTTAACCTATCCTTGTTCTTAACAGCTTCAACCAAGTAGACCGGTTTACCCCCGAAGTAGTTCCAAGTTAGGTCAATTTCATCTTGGCTGAAACCATATTTCTCAAGGAATTCTTTAGTAGTATTGTAATCGAAGTCGTCTATAAGGAGATATCTACAACGACCGTGGAGCATAGCTTCGTTGTAAACCCTTTCGATGAAAAGGGAGTCAGAAGTTACGGCGAAGACGTGACAGCAATGCAATTCCTTGGTTAAGCGGATGAAAAGGTTAAAGAGTTCGTAGATGAGCAACCCATTGATTTTAATGTCTCCAATTACTTGAAGCTCGTCTATGATTAGGATAGGGGTAAATTTCTCAGATAGTGTTAGGAACAATCTTTCAATGTATTTGAATACGTTTTCAAATTCTTTCTCCTCGAAGAACTTTTTGAATAGGTTTTTAGGCACGGGAATACCACCTATGAATGGGAGAGCAACTTTTTCCGGTAGGTAGTCGATCAAAACCTTAAGATACTCCTTGAAATCGTATTCCCTCTCGTCAACTTCAAACAGGACTTTGAGGAAGTCATCGGCTTTGCTAACGTATATACCCCTCAAGTTGATGTAGAAAACCTTGTACTCCTTTGGTAGCGTTTTAATCAAGTGTTGGAAAAGTTCGGTTTTACCAGAGTTAATAGGCCCGTAAGCGAATGTGATTAAATCTGGTCTCGTGTTTAGTATTCTCATAACCTCTTGAATCTCTTTCTCCCTATTGTGAAATTCGATCTCTAACATTCTCAACACCTCATCGGGATTACGGTGTCGTAGTATTTAACTAATCAGTTTAGTCTAAAGTTGGCTAATTTTTAAGAATAAGTGTTACTACTATTTTTAATTCTTATGCACACACAAATTTCAATTATTATCGATTGTCGAGACTTGATTATAGTTTGGAAATTATTATTATTTTGTTTTTCTTATCCACTTCGACTCTCACGTCCTCTCCGTGTTCAAACCCGATTTCGAGTAAAATGTCCGTTATCTTCTTCTTTAGGTAAATCCTACCACCGCCTTTACCGTCAATGTGAAACTTGCCCGCTGTTACGATCTTTTCTGTTTCAGCTTTCATCATATTCGATAGTATCTATCGCATTTTTAAAAATCATACCCTACTTGTAGGAATAATCAAATTCGACGAAATTTTTAAAAGGTTGTAAACATTGATAACAATCATGACATCCGACGGAGAACAAATCTATTTAGGGGTCATAAACGAACTAATCAAAGGATTGAGGAAAGCGTTTGGGAGAGATTTGAGGATGGAGCAAGCGAATTACGAAGACGGGGAAATGACACTCTTCGCATTGAGATTCCCTACCGGTTTCAAGGATGGCGGGAGAGTGAAAGTTTGGGACGAAGTGTTGGTTTGCAACTACAAACTGATTTTGGACGAGCGAAAGAACGAAGAGTTGATTAAAGCTTTAAACGGCTGGGAACCGTTCAAATACGATTACTACAACGAAAGGTTTTCGAGAACGATTTTCGTAGTTCCAGAACCGGAGAAGATTAGAGGATTCTTCTACACGAAAACGATCAGAAAGAGGGTTTTTCTCTCTCCCTACGCTTGCAAGATCAACAAATACACGACCTACGTGGTTCTAAACACCAAACTACGAAAAGAGAAGGTTCTCGCAACCTTCCTCGCATACCTAACGAACTTCTACGCTAATAGAGCTAACTCCTTCGTCGAATCCCTTTACGACAACAAATCGAGGAGAGTTTCAATCTGGAGAAGGGTTAGAGCGGTTTTCAAGGGTCGGTTGCTCTCGCTCAGAAAGTCTCTCTCCAGATTCTATAATAGTATATATTATAGAATCGAGTTCTTGGAAGAAAAGGGGAAGCTGAGCGAGGACGTTGCGAAGATTGGAAAGTTACTTGCAGATTTGTTCTTTACATTTGCAAAATTGTTTGACGTTTACGGTAAAGTTATCTTTTATAGTATTGTGGCAAAAGAAATCATAGACGAGTTAAAAGAGTTAGTGGGGTTCTCTAAAATCCCCGAAACCGTAAAGCACGTTATAGCCCTCTGGAATCATCTAAACGAACGATGGTTACGCTACCAAGCGAGAAAAGTCCTCAGAGCGGAAACCTAAACCGTTCTGAATCTCCGCTACATATTGTATCAATCTATAACTTTCTGTAGCGGAGACCGTCATCACGGACACCCGACGCCCCCATCGCAGTTCTCCTACGGGTCTCGGAACGGTCGGGGCACGTTAACACTAACAGCCCCGTCAACTTAACCACCTCAGATGATTGAAATACAACATAGACAGTTTACAGAAAAGATTCCAGTTTTTAAGGGGATTTTTAGCAGTAATAGAGCAGAAGAAAATCTTTATTCTCTGTTTGAAAGAAGAAAACACAGCTTCAATTAAACTACGCTTTCCGAAAAGATTCGTGCTCGAATTCCAAACCTAAGCTTTCCAAAGCTCTTTTCAACCAAGGTGCTTTATCTATGACGAATTTAGGTTTGTTTTCGCAGTATTTTAAGACTTCTCTGATAAAGGATCTTGCTGTAAGATAATTTCTTGTCGTGTAAACTCTCATGAGAATTAATTCATTTCTTTCAACATCTATAGCTGAGAAAATGTAGAACTTCTTACCATTAGCTTTAACTACAGTTTCGTCGATCGCGATCAGATTTCTTTTCTTTTTCTCAGTCGAAATAGGTAACTTCTCTTCAAATTCCTTTAACCATTTCCAAACTGCGGTATGGGAGACTCAGAAAGTATCTTAGCCGTTCCCCTCGTTGATGAAGTCTGGATGTAAATAGCTATGCTAAGAATTCTGATGTCGTTAGGAACTCTTTCTCTTTCAAAGAGGTTAAGCTCCTCCATTATTTCCTTGAGCTTCATCAAAATTAAATAATATTCTGAAAAGGTAAAGTTTACGGGTCTCCTTCCGTTATAGCAAATCATATATACTCTTTTGTTCTGTATAACGAACAACATAATAAAGTAGTGAGGTGAATATAGTGGACAAGAAGGATAGCCTATTAGTAGCTGTTGGAAGAAGGATATCCAGATTAAGAAAGGAAAGAGGGATTACATTATCAGGTCTTGCTGAAATTGCTGGAATTTCAAAATCAACGCTATCTGCGATAGAATCTGGGGATGCGAATCCTACAATATCTACATTGTGGGCAATAGCAGATGCCCTTAATGTTCCATTTGGAGAACTTCTTCCAGAAGAATTTAAGGAGGTTGATGAGTCTGGAATAACTGTTCGACTTATCGAACGATCGGAGGGAGAGCCAAAAATTGAAGTTTACAAGATGATCCTAAGCCCAAAGAGTGTTAGAAGAGCTAATCCCCATCAAAAAGGTGTGATTGAGAAGGTTCTCGTAGTAAGCGGTAGCATGCTAACAGGACCAGTATCATCTCCTAAACTCTTAAAAGCTGGAGAAGAGATGGAATTCAAAGCTGATGTGCCTCACGTATACATGGCTATGGATGAAGGAGCAACAGCAATAATCACAATAAAATATCCATTGCTCGAGGACTTTTATAGTCAATACGACATTATTAAGCCGTTTCCGGAGAATGACGTTGAATGGGATGGCTTAAAATCCTTGTTAAGCAGGTTAAGTGAAGAATCTCTTTTAGGTATCCCAGTATTTAGAATTGAACTTCATGGAGGCTATACGAGAGATGATCTAAGAAAACTAAAGGACATCCTTTATTCGCTTAAAGTAAAAAACCTAAAGCCCCACCTAATTGAAGATAACCGTAGGGTATTAATATACTTATTTAGTACCTTTTCGGGAACTTTTAGGAGTTTTGATTCAGTTAGCTTAAATGACAAGAAATTCCATGAAGCGGTAAAAATTCTTAAACTCTCTAATAAGCAAAAATTATCAGAAGATGAGTTTAAGTATTTACAAGATTTAACAAGTGACTCATCATTCTTGCTAAGTGTCTTAGCATCAGAAGTGCTCTTAATCCATGCATATCCTACAATTCCCAATATAATTCTTAAGTTATACGAAAAAGACGTAAAGATATTTTACAAGCCTAAAACGTCATTCGAAGAGAGGATTAATGTCGGTTTATACAACGCTTTTGAACCACTTCACCCCGGTTATGCTCGGCAAGCATTGTTTATTGCTTATATCGTCAGAAAATACTTTGGAGATGAAAAAATTCAAGCCCTTGATGTAGGAACTGGTCCAGGTCATCACTTAAAAATGTTATATGAGTTAGTACCTTACCTTAGTGTTCTATGCGTAGAAAATAGCCCAAAAGCCATAGAATACCTTAAAAATAATCTTAAAGGGTTTAATTTTGGTTATATTCTTGAAGACTTCCTAGAATTCGAGTATGATAAAAAAGTGCCGTTGATAATTTCTGTCGGCTCATCTCATCACATGAATACTCTGTTCTTCTTAGAGAAATCATATGATTTACTTGAAAATGGTGGTATTCTGATTGTTTCCGACGAGTTTATCTCACCCTACCATGATCGCTTAGAAAGAGCGAGGAATATTATATCCCATCATACGAAATACATGCTGGAAACTTTGGTTGAAATACCAGAAAATGCTAATCTAACGGATGAAGAAAGAAGGTTAGTCAAACTTTTATCGAGAAATATACCTTTGATTTCATATCTTGCAGAGATTGGAGAGGTTAGAACTGCTATGAGCTATGCATTTCAACTCTTTAGAGATCTCAATAAGATTTTAATTCCTCCCAAAATCTCTCATCCGTTTATATCTTACTACATATTTCAATACTTAGAGCTATCAGCAATGATTGCAGGTCTTGATTACGAAGTTGAAAGAAAAACATACCCTGAAAGGTTTAAATCACTTGCAGAAGAAACTGGATTTTCTTTATTACACCACACAAGAATCTATGCCACTCACGGAGCAAACGAGATGGACGCGGGAACACACATCTTCGCTCTAAAAAAGGAGGGGTAAAGATGTTTAAAAAGGGATTGATCACAAGCTTTCCAATTGTGATTGGTTACATTCCCATCGCCATAACATTCGGAGTAACTGCGTTGGCGTTAGGATTCAATGAAGTCGAAGCAATTCTTGCATCAGCATTAATCTTTGCCGGAGCAAGTCAATTTGCATTAATATCACTTGCATCGAATTCGTTAATTGATGCGGTAACTATTCCAATAATTTTAAATTTAAGGCATATAGTTTACGGTTGCGTGGTATCTCAAAGGTTTGAAATAAGAAATCCATTTATAACTGCATTTGGATTGACGGATGAGGTTTTTGCAACATCTTTAAACGCTCCAAACAGTGAGAGGTTTATTTGGGGTTTAGAATTGGGAGCTTATCTATCTTGGGTTTTGGGAACTGCGATTGGCGTTCTGTGCGGGGCAGTTTTACTTTCTAATGAAACTTTAGCTCCTTCTCTGGTGTTCGCACTCACAGCTTTATTCTTAGTGCTCTTAATTCCCAACCTTAAAGGACATCACACGCTATCTGCGTTAATTGGAGGGACTATCGCTCTAATATTTCATTACTTTGGATATACTTCAATGGGAATTCTACTCGCGGGTATTTTAAGTCCAATAGTAGTTCTAAAAATCAAAAATAGGTGATAAAAATGATAGAACACTACGTAGCAATAATATTGGTCGCGATAGGAACATATCTATCAAGATTTTTACCAATATATTTTAATGAAAGATTTAAAAGGTTAAAGGGTTTTAACGAATTCCTCGCGTATTCATCAACAGCCTTAATATCTGCACTTTTCGTTACATCTCTCGTATCCTTTCCGGTTGAATTAAAAAGCATGGGTATAAGTATTATAGCGTTGGCATTCGTCTTCGTATCATACAAAAAATGGAAAAATTTAGGATTTTCTGTATTAATCGGAGTGATAACACATTTATTATTTTATTATTATTTTTAGTAATTAAAAATTTTATCATAACGTTATAATAAAAAAGAAGTATCTGATAATGAATCTGAGGAAGATATTGAAGGAATAACTGAAGTAATGCGAGAGATAAAGAAGATTCAGGGTATGAAGTAGGAAGAGAAGAGAAGGAAAAGGAGATAACGGATGGGGGTATAGAGGGTGATCTTGAGACATGAGGGATTTAGAGATGTTTGAATGGTTGGAGAGGAAAGCGGGAAGGAGGTTTGAAATAATATGGGCTGGATGAAGGTGAAGACGACATCACTTTACCTTGAATGCTTGAAGAAGGGGCATAAGGTAGTAGTGAGGAGGTTGTCGTGGGGTCTATTATATCTGGAATGTTTAGACTGTGGTAAGGTATGGAGGGTTTGGATATACAGGGTAGACAAGCTTGATAGTGAAGAGGTTCCGGATGTGTTTGAGGGAGAGGAAGAGCACGTATGAGCGGTGAGATAGGGGATGAGATAATTAAGAGGTTTGCGGGAAGGGGCTTTGAAGTTAATTTTAATTGGGTATATATTATTAATAAACTGATTAACTGTAGTGGATAATCGGTCTTCTTCTTTTTACTCCTTTTAGCATAGTAAAAATTCACATTATCTTCTCTTAATCCAATAGAATCCACCGCTAAAATTTCCAACTTAATTCCCAACAGTTTACTGTTTCCTTCTAACATTTTCTTCAAATCTTCCTCTCTCAATCTCTTTACAGCTTTACATATCGTAGTAAAAATCTGGAATCTTCCTCAAGTTTAATGCTTTCTTCAATACCTCATAGTAGTTGTATGTACGGTACAAAAGGTACGAAAAATATTTATAGTCAAGAGGGAAAATAAAGTACATGCCTAGACAAGGGTACAAGTCGGTAACCTTACCAGAACACACCTATCGTATGGTTTTACAAATTAGAAAGGAGTTAGCTAAAAAGGGATTGGACAGTATCCCGGAGGAGATTTGGAAACTAGTAGAGACTAAGAAATGCCCAAGATGTGGTACAGTAATGGATAAAATAGAACTTAAGGCCAGTTATTACAGATGTCCAAAGTGTGGATTTGAGAAACCAGAAGTAAGGTTGGATGTAGTAGGTTCATTTGCATTGGGAGCGATTGTAGGTTTTCTTCTTGCTCTTGGTGTTGCGTACCTCTTCCAGAGTATGAACAAAACTTCTCAGAGGGAGAGCTATGGTATGGAATAACATTTTGAACAGAATTGATCAGATTGAACAAAAACTGACAAAAAAGGGAGTAGTGGTTAGATTAGATAATCTGAAAAAGATTAAGAATCCTATATATATCTCTCATATTAACGCAACACTCGATTTTATAGATAGAATGGAAAAAATTTTTGAACAATAGATTGGGGTGGTAGAGGTTGAGCCAATAATGGATAGCGGTGATATTGACCTTATTATGTGTATCAAAGGTGAGACTTATTCTTTTCAAATAAAAGCGCGAGATGTAGTGATGGCATACATAAATGAATGGATTAAAGGGTATCAATGGTTTTATGAGCGCGTATTGGATGATTTTGGAATTTTTGCTAGAGCTATTAAATGGGAAGATAGATTTGGAGTTTTAGAGAGGAGAAAAGTTAGCAGTGTGGACGATTTTAGTATTGCTACCATATTTGAGCCTGCACTTAAATATGAAAGACGTGAGCTAAATGTTGCAAGGAAAAAAGTCAAAAAGGGAGCGGATCAACTTAAAGATTCGTATGGATATAAAATTTTAATTTATAATGTAAGATTTACTCCTATATCAACTGATATATTAGTAGAGGAAACAAAAGCGTTGCTTAAAAAGTATAATGATCTAAGTGGTATCATATTTATGAGGTTAGGGTTAGAAAACTATACAGGGGATGTCGTGCCATATCTCATTCCAATACCAAACTATGACTCCAAGAAACCCTTAAAAGAGCTTTTTTGTAAACGCATTACTTATAGTCAGCTGGATGTTAAATTATTAGAGCCTAAGTGGTTATTTTCTCTTTCTACGAAGATTTATTTTGAAGAGACTGGCTGGCAAGAATTTCTTGATATACGTCCTAGTTATAAAGTGTACCGTAAGGGTGTTTACATGGGTTCTATTATTCCACCCTACTAAGGTGATGTTAAATGAAATTTGCAGTTTTCTTATAGTGTATAATGTATGCCAGAATCTCTGGTAATTGATTAACCGTAGTGGTTAATTAATCTGTGAGGTTAGTAAATTATTATTTTGAATTAATGGAGACAAGATATATAAGTGGATTTAGCGATAAAAATGGATATGAGGTATGCTGTAGTAGAATGTCCCGTTTGTGGTAGGTATCTTGCTGTTGATTCCAAAGTAGGTTATAGGAAATGTCCATATTGTGGTTACGTTAATAAGATTGAAGTTTCAAGGGTAATAAAGATGTTTAAGAGTCCGAAGGTAGCTTCAGAACTCGTTAGACTGCTCAACTCTGATAACGACTTCTTTAGACCTTTAAGCTCAAACGATTGCAGGAATTGTTCAACCTTTTTTAACAGGACAAAGCTAAATAATATAGATGAGGAAATAGGTATGATGAGTTCCGAGATTGAATACATTTTAGAAGCTATGAAGAAAATGGGGTACAGGAGGGAAGAAGTGATAAGTGAAGCGGTGATGTTGTTTCTGAGGGTGAATAAGGAATTAAGGGAGAAGGTAGCGGTGGAATTATACAAGGAGGGAAAGATAAGCCTTGGGAAAGCCTGCGAGATTTCTGGATTGAGCTACGAGGAGATGAAAGCCCTTCTGCTTAGGGAGGGAATCCCTATAAGGAGGGGTCCTGAATCAGTGGAGGAGCTGAGAAAGAAGGCGGAGCACTTAGGCAAGCTGTTGTAGACACGGGATTTCTAAGTGCTCTTTTAAAGATAGGTCGCATTGATTTGATATTTAAAGTCGTTGACAAGGTTTACGTAACCTTTGAAGTTTACGAGGAACTGAGCAAGTGTAAAGAGTTGGTGAAATCCTTAATCGAGGCTATGAAAAGGTATCCGATAGATCTGATAGAATCTGAAGATTATTCTAAGCTCAGGGAGAGATATCCCATACTTGGTAAAGGTGAATTAAGTGTTATAGCTTCTGCTAAGGGGAAGATAGCGTTTATTGAGGATCGTAAAGCTGAGAAGATAGCGGAAGAGGTAGGAGTAATTGTGTTTAACATTCCAGTTTTATTGCTCGTACTTAAAGAAAAGGGTCTCATAGACAGGTCTGAAATAGCTCAGATAATAGATGATCTGAAGGTGAAAGATGGTTATTTGTTTAAAAAAGAGATTAAGGACGAGTTGCTGAGATAATTGAGTAAGGGATGTAGCTCTGTTGAATCCTTCCAATCTCATCCAAAACATTAACCAAGTTCAAAAACCTATACTTTCCATCGTCTATTGATTTCTCAAGCTAATTCCCCTTTTTTCATACTTGTCGAGTTCGAGGTAGGGGGATTAAAGACCCTCTCTCTTTAAGAACTCCTTAATGACGGCCTCGAACTCCCTGGGTAGCACCAAGCAAGCGATCTCCTACTTGAGAATATTCTTGGTTAAGTATAAGAATTCGTCGTCGGTGAAGTAAAGATTAGATGGGTATCTGATATGAAAAAAGTGGTAATAGTAGATAGCTCTGTTGAAAAATCAAATTGCCAATGAAGTTGAAAATTATGACAAAAGGGATGGAAACGAATATCAATTCGCTAACAGCTTAATTTTTAATGAAATAGTAGTAGTATAGAAATAATAGTTATTATGGGATGTTGATAATTTAGAGAGTTAGGAACACAATATTGTTCAATTTAAATTTCTGGAGTTTGATTAACTACTGTGGTTAATCGGATACAACTCATAAACATCACTTGAATGGGCAAGTCTGGATGGGGTATCCGAACGGGAGTGCATTGTTTGGTTGTTAGGTAATTTACCAAACCCTTGTGTAATTTAGTTTAGTGGTTTGGTAAAACTGAGGGGATGGTCGTCAATGACGTTGTTAAAGCTGGGAGGGGAGGGGGGCTTTGGTTGAAGTGACGACGGTGAAGTGCGGTAGAGAACTGCAAGTGGTAGAGGTGTTTTGAGGAGTTCAGAACTCTTCACTACTCCTCAGTTCTCCTCACTACTCCTCAGTAGTTTACAGTAACTTACAGTAAGTTACGGTAAATTACTGTTATAGTATTCTCCAGCGAGTGATTAACTGCTATGGTTAGTCACATTAGCGATTGATTAACCGTAGTGGTTAATCAGATTTGCAACATGATCACTTAGAGTGGGGTAGGTTAGTTAGGAGGCTAAAGCTAAGGTATATTCTAGTAATAGTTTATGAATATAATGAAAGAGGAGATAGAGGGAAGGATAGAGAAGTTTTTAGGAGAGGGGAAGACTGAATTTAATAAGAGACTGAGATATGAAGTGTTATCAATATTCTCATCTGGGGGAGAGTACACGATTAAGGAGATACACGAGATACTGTTATCGAGAGGGTTGAATGTGTCGTATAAGTCTCTCTGTGCCTTTGTAGGTAGATTACCTACTCGTTTGGGTATCTTTTCCATTCGAACATCGGATGTAAGGTATTACCGGGTTAAACCGCAATACCTTGAATCTTTGAGGAGAGTGCTATCCCAATGGTCCACTGGGTGTAGTAACTCTGGAAAGTGATTAACCATAGTGGTTAATCGACGGTTAAAAATTGGGAGTGGTGGAATTAAGATGTAATTCTCTTGAGGACTTCTCTAATAGCGAGTAAATCTAACTGGGATTGAGGTTTAACGATGTCGTTTAGGGGATCGAGGAAAAGGATGTTATTTTTGATACACCAACGTAATTCTTCGGTTAGATAGTCGTAGGTTAGGAAATCTCTGTCTTTGAAGTTAGATAGTAGTTTTAAGACTGATTTACGGAAATCTACATTTAAAGAGTATAGAGAATCTTTAATCTGCCTTCTTCTAAGTCTTACTAACTTTTCACAAAAATCTTTCAGTCTATCCTTGTTTTTAATAGCCTCAACCAAGTAAACAGGTTTTCCACCGAAGTAGTTCCAGATTAGGTTAATTTCATCTTGGTTGAAACCGTGCTTCTCTAAGAACTCTTTGGTAGTGTTATAATCGAAGTCATCTACCAATAGGTATCTACACCTACCGTGTAACATAGCCTCGTTGAAAACTTTCTCGATGAAGAGGGAGTCAGAAGTGATGGCGAAGACGTGAGCGAGGTGGAAACGTTTGGAGATGGTAACGAAGAAGTTGAAGAGTTCGTAGATGAGGAGACCGTTAATTTTTAGGTCACCGATGACTTGGAGTTCGTCCAATATTATTATGGGGATTTTACCCTTGGATTTGAGTTCGTGTAAGATGTTGAAGATGTAAGTGAAAGCGTTCTTTGGCTTATCTTTCTTCAGTACTTTACTAACCAAGTTCTCTGGTAGTGGGAATCCGGAATAGAATTTGACCGTAGATGATAGCAGGGATGAGATGACATCGCTGAACTTGGTAATTTTCCTCTTCAACCCTATTTCGTAGCTGAAGAGTATATCGTAAAACTCGTCAATGCTTGTAACCACGTGTGCTCTTAAGTCTATGAAGAAAACCACGTAATCGTCTGGTAACTTTTTCACGACTTCATCCATTAAACTCGACTTTCCCGAATTGATGGGACCGTAAACGAACGTGATCAAGTCCGGTCTCGAATTCAGAATTCGCATGATCTCTCGAATCTCTTTCTCCCTATCGTGGAACTCGATCTCTAACATTTTTCAACACCTTTAGTTTGAATGAGATTATCTTTCTTGCTTGATCGTATTAAAGGATTTTTAAGATGTTCCATGTTTGGTAGGTTCCGAAGAGCAGGGTGGGGATAAAGGCTGAGACGAAAGCCTTCTCTAATTCGATCTCTCTTGCGTGTTTTACTGCGAAGGTCCAGATTGTTAGGCTCCAAGCGGTTATAGCGAGGTTTACGATGAGGTTAGAGTAGACGAGGGATTTGGGGATTAAGGAGAGCATTATAGTTTTTATTACGTTAGGGTTTTGTAGCTGGGCGATGGAGATTTTAGGGATTTTAGCTTTGGAGACGTAGTAGGCGGACATTGGAACCGTTACAGCGGAACCGATTAAGGAGGGGAGAAAACCGTAACCTGTGAACTCGAAGGTTCTTCTGAAGGAACCTTTACGTGAGTAGAGAGGAGTGGTTGTTTAGAGGTCTTGCCATTGCTATGTGCTTAGCTATGGTCGGATTGGCTGTGATGCCACTCGGAGCTACGGCTAAAGCAGGTATAGCGCTAGCAGTTTATGGATACACACACGGGGACTTTCCGTCGTTCATTGGGGGACTTGCAACCACAGGTAGTGGAATAGCTGGATTAGGTGGAGCAGTGATAGCTATCTCCTCAATGGAAACTCTGTCCACTCTGGCACTGGTTGGATGTGCAATTACAGGTGTTGGACTCGGCATCGTAATAGGATAACTCGCTAATGAGGTGTATAATATAATGATATTTATTTTTTATATCTTTTTAATAGCAGTAGGTTTTATCATTGGATTTTGGAGTATTTCGAAAATTCTCCCAAGTAAATCTCAAAATTACATCCAACTACTTGGAGTTTGTGTTGGGATAGTTCTCGTCTCTTCATTGTACAGTCTTGAGCAAAATAGTTTTGCGAAGGCATTGATTCCATTAATAACGTTAGGTGCTATGCTGTTCGCTGTGGGAAGTATGTTGATGAGTAAAGCTAAAAAACATGAGCATTAATAATAGGCATCTTATAATCGGAGTCACTTTCTTATTTTGTATCTCTTTTTTAGTGGGGTATAGTATAGGATACGCAAATTATTTGGGCAAATATTCAACTAAAAAAGTAAATATGAAACTAAAATATAGTTTCTTAGATATTGCGATTAATAATTTAAAAGTTATTATAATAATTATAATTGGTGCTATTTTATTTGGTGTACCAACAATCGTCGCAATTGTGAACAATTCCATGTCTCTCGGAATTTTAATTGGCGAATATAGCTTGATTTACGATCCTCTTAAAATTAGCATCCTGATTCTTCCACACGGTATCTTCGAGATTCCGGCTATAATCATAGCGGGAGCGGCGGGATTTAAAATCCCCTACGAAATCGTTAGATACTTAGCAGGTAAAAAAGAGCAAATTTTAACAAAAGAAGACATAAAGGAGTATCTGACAATGGCTCTGATTTCGATAATTCTGATTGTAATAGCGGCGTGGATAGAAGCTAACGTAACGCTGAAAATAGCTAAGGCGATGTTAAATTCGACGAAAGGAGTTTAAATCTAGCAATTCCTTGAAAGACCTTGATGTAGTTGTGGACATAGTTTAGGAAATTAATTCCAAATCCGTGAAAAAGTTCATTCATGCAATTTTTGAATTAATTGTAATATCTTACTTTTCAACTCGTATCGTCAGTTATAAGTTTCATTTAGTGTAAGGATGGTATAATGAAGTTCAGGGTAGTTCTTGAGGAGGCTGAAGAGGGGGGATATGTGGTTTACGTTCCGGCTCTGCCCAGATGCGTTTCTCAGGGAGAAACTAAAGAGGAAGCTCTTGAGAACATTAAGGAGGCTATAGAGGTATATCTTGACGTTGACGAAGCAGAAATAGAAGCAGAAATCAAAGGCAAGAAGGCTGAGATCGTCGAGATTACGCTCTAATTGGTGATTTATTTGAAGTTGCCTGTAGTTTCTGGTGAAGATACAATTAAGGCTCTATGCAGGGCTGGATTTAGAGTTGTAAGGCAGAAAGGAAGTCACGTCCGGCTTGAGAAGAAAAAAGGGAACGATCAAGGTTACCGTCCCGTTGCATCCAACTCTAAAAAAGGGAACTCTGAGAATTATACTGAAGTAGGTAGGATTAAGCGTTGAAGAGTTTGTTAAGCTTCTTTAGTTCCGTTGAAAATCGAGCTTCGAGGAATAATTTACAAACTTAGCAACTTGGGGAGTTTGATTAACCGTAGTTGTTAATCAAGAAATTTGAAATGGGAGTGGAATTTACTTTTTAGGCTTGGGTTTAGGTTTGGATTTGGCCTGCTTAGATTTGGTAGTCTCTTGAGGTTTAGGCTCGATCTTTTGAGGATAAGTGTGGATGTGGACGACGGGGCCTTTTTTAAGGAGGATGAAGTCGGCGTAAGCGATGTTTTTACGACCGATGATTTGACCGTCTGTGAGGATAAAGTAATCTTCATACAAACCACCGAAAGTACCGATGTAGATTATGCCTTGGTTAGATTGAATAACGACCTTTTTTTCGTGAAGTAGATCGAAAGGAGTTTTCTTTTCGGACATAGTTTTAGGGGAAATCTTAGCCTTTTTATTTTTTTGTGGGATTAAGCAAAACCTTAATCTCGTGTTACTTGAATCAGGGAAAAATATAGTAAGTTACAAATAAAAAGCATATTGAGGAGGTAACGGATTAGGTGTAGAGTAATTACCTTGGGATTGATGTAGGTGAAATAGGTTTTAGATGAGTTCTTTAGAGTGGACAAATTCATTCTGAGCTTCTATGATGTAGTAGTATTTTGTCCGTCCTTTTTTAATTTGTCCAATTACGGACAATTCTTCTAACCTCTTCAAAATCTTGTGTAATTCCCTTACACTAAAGGGAACGTGTTTTCTAAGCTCTGATGAGGTATTTATCCCTTGTTTGATCAGGTTAAGGACTAAATCGCATTTGTCCACGGTGGACAATTCTTTTTCTCTTCTTTTGTTTCTTGAATTAGTGATTAAAGTAGCTTTTAGTTCGTTAATTAAATTGTCCACTTGGGACAATTTACTTTCAATGGATTTGACCAGTTCTATCTCTGCTTTAGTTTTGTACAATGCGTTTAACTCTTCTTTAAGGGTTTCAACGATTGAGCTAACTTTTTCGATTTTGGATTCAAGAAGGTTTAACCGTGCCTTAACATCCTTAAACTCTTCAGGATCGAAACCGAGTAACCACTTTCTGAAACCCATTACACTAAACTTTGACAAGCTAATATTTTGATTTTTCTTGAATTCTATTTTTATAGCGTTGGGTATATATTTTAATTTTTAGTGGGATTAATATAATAGGTTTTTAAGTGTATATTGATGAAGGAGATACTGGTTAAAGTTCCGAGGGATTTGGTTAGAATTCTAAAGGTAAGAGATGAGGAAGTTCCGAAGGTAGTCAGGTTATATTTAGCTATTGAGTTGTATAGGGATAGAAAGGTGAGCTTAGGTAAAGCTGCTGAGATAGCTGGAGTTAGCAAATGGGAAATGATTGAAATCTTGGCATCTAAAGGAGTACCGATACAGTACGATGTAGAAGATTTAGAGAAGGACATAAAGACTTTGGAAGAGGTATTACGTATTCATTGATCTTGTTCTAATTCTCTTAATATACGTTCAACATGGGATTTAAGGCTTGGTAAATCATGTTTTATGGTTTCCCAGACGATAGGCAAGCTGATGCCGAAATAGGCATGAATAAGCTTGTCTCTCATACCAGCTATTGCTTTCCAAGGGATTTCGGGGTATTTACTTTTAACATCCTCAGGTATGTTTTTAGTAGCTTCATCTATGATTTCCAAATTTCGAATGACCGCATCTACTGTCTTCTTATCGTGAATAAATTCATCGTAGTCCATTCCTTCCGTATACTCCTCGATTTTTGCAATAGCTTCGAGAATATCGTATAAAAACAATCTAACGTCTCTTTTAGACATAGACTACCTCTCTCATTATTTGCGGTTTAATCATTGGTTTTAGAGCATCTGGTGTTACTAAATCGACTTTAACTCCAAGCTTCCTGCTAAGATAATCTTCAAGTTCCATGAATTTGAAGAATCCTATCGGTTTGCTAAATTCGACTAAGATATCCACGTCGCTTTTATCCTTCTGTTCGTCCCTTGCATAAGAACCGAAGAGACCTATGTTCTTTACGTTAAATTCCTTCCTTAAGTATGGAAGCTCATCTCTTAGAATTTTTAGTATCTCTTCCTTCGTTCTCATCTTAAGAACTGTCGGTTTCAATCATTATAAGCTTTGTTTTAGATTGTATGATTAATTTGACTCATGTACTATTATGCTCAATCTTGATAGCATTAGTTTGTCTAACGATAGGAATATTGATGGTTAGACAAGCGAAATAGCTTAATGATAGAAGTTGGATTACTGCTGGTACTTTTTAATCATTTTAATGAATTCATCTAAACTGAGATTTTCAGTTTTTTCTCTAAGTTCTTTGGCAGAGTCACCAGATCTTTTAACGATATGCTGAAGGAATATAGCGAACTCCTCGTTTGTAAGTTCTCTTTTAAGAATCTCCAAGGCTTTAACCATTATCTCTGATTTAATCATAGCTATATCAAAAGATAGATGAAACATAATTTAACTTGTGAAAGAAGTAAGAGGAGTATGAAGGTGCGGGTGGTAATTAAGGGGAAGGTGCACGATGTTAGGTATAGACCGTTTCTGCTTGGTATAGCTGAGTCGTTAGAGATTGAAAGATTTTTTGCTGATAATGTTTACGTTGATGGGAAGCAAGCGGTAGAAGTGCTGGTAGAAGATGAAGATGAAAAGGTTAAGGCCTTTGTTGAGTTTGTGAAGAAGAAAAAGCCTGAAAATGCTGAGGTTGAGAATATAGATGTTGAGGAATACGATGGATATGTAATGAAGACGGAATCGTACTACCGCTACTTAACCGCTATGCAATTGGCTAAAATCGCTACCTATGGAGGGAAAATGTTACAAAAGCAAGACGAGACTATAAGAGTAATAAGAGAGGAATCTGAGAATATTAGAAAGGAGTTAGGGGCAAAGATTGATTCAGTTGGAAAGAAGGTAGAAGCTGTGGGGGAGAAAGTAGACCTGCTCAGATACGATTTGAGGGAATACATGGAAACGCATTTAAAGAAGATATACGCTGAAATAGCAGAAATTAAGAACGCTCTTAAGAAGGCCGGAATAATGTAGTTTTGACTATTTTATTTAACTATTTTAATTTTAATCTTTATGTTTAGACTTTTTTTGTTGATGTAACGTAATGGATTGTTACTTTTTTGGAGAAACATTTCCTAAACTTTATATGTTAGCTCGCTAAAGAAGGGTCAGGGCCGGGGTGTCGGGGGCACCCCGAGCCCATCATTAGAAAGCTACAACGGGGTGCAGTCCTACGATAGGGGGTATATGTCAAGAATTAAAAAACTTGTCGGAAAATGTTGGCCGGGAATGGGATGAGTTGCTAATACATGTCAAGTTGGGTAGTACAATAACAGGTATAACGGTTCCACATTTGGTTCGATTCTTAAGGAGGTATTATAGGGGGTTATCCAAGGATGCTCTTATAAGGAGGGTACACAGGGCGCTGGATAGGTTAGAGACTGAGGGGCTTGTGAACAACAAGATAAGCGAGGAAGAGGAGAGTTATTACAACGAGCTGGGGATGAGGTTGATGAAGAAGTATTCGAGGTACAAGAGGAAGAACAAGGGGTACAGGGGGCCTGTAAACTGGATCACTCAGTTAAAGAGGAAGGAGGAAATTGTAGAGGTTAATGGAAAGAAGAAGAGGAGGGTATATTGGGAGTTTGCGAATCCACCGCCTGATTACCTGAAGTATCTGGAAGAAAGAATGGAAAAGAGGCTCAAGGAGGGAGGGGAGGAAGGATTTAAGATAGACTGGCATGGAGGACTGGCAGATTACGTTAAGAAGTATCTGATAAAGAACTTAAAGGAGATTTTGGAGGAGGGATTGAGGAACGCTGGGCTAATAGGGGATGGTGGAGAGAAGAGTGGGGAAGGGATGAGAAGTCTGAGCTTAGAGAGTTATGGGAAAGGGTGGGGGAGGAGCTTAGGACTGCTGTGGAGAGTTCTAAGAATGAGAAAGGGGAAGAAGAGGTAGAGTTGAAGATGATGGACGACAGGAAGAGGAGTAGGAAGGGCAGAAAGAAGAGGAAGAGGAGGAGTAAGAAGGGAGGGAGTAGTTGGGGTAGTAGAGTGGAGGTAATAAAGGATGAAAGGAAACGCAGGCTGATAAGCAGTATAAAGATGGGCTGGTATTGGCTGACGAGAATTTTAAATATCTTTAACTGAAAAGGTGCAGATTATGAGAAAAGTTCGTGGAAATAAATATATTTTAGGGAAAAATAGATCTCATAGAGAATTTGAACGAAGTTCAAGGAGGTTTGGATGTTTACTATTATTTATTTCTGGAGTACTCCTTGGTTTAAAAGTCGGGAGTAAGTGTGATAATATTGCTCAAGGAATACTACTTACATTTAGCTGGATTTTGGCAACCTTAGCTAATAACAGCTATTCATTAGTCTTAATTTTTGTAGTATTAATACCAATATTTACATATTATAAAAAAGGAAAATACTGCTCACGTGATTATAGAAAGGGATACGTAGTAGGTCTTGTAGAGGCCGTATTTAAGGCTCTATTAGACATATTGGGTAATGAGTGGTTTCTTTTATTTATAGTTGGTTTTATTTTCGGTCTTATTTTAGAGATTTATCTAAAATTACCAATCCCTTT
Source organism: Archaeoglobaceae archaeon (assembly GCA_027036775.1). Classification (GTDB taxonomy): domain Archaea; phylum Halobacteriota; class Archaeoglobi; order Archaeoglobales; family Archaeoglobaceae; genus Archaeoglobus_B. The sequence continues at coordinate 18,879 of JALWDS010000006.1, forward strand.
CTTTTGAATAGCCTATTTGTTTTTTCTTCTTCGAGTTGTGAACTAGCTGGAGAATTTAGATAAAAATAAAAGTTAAAATAACCATAAGATTTTTATTTAGAAGACAAATTAAGCATTCCGTGATAATCCTATATAGGATTCTATCAAAATTACCGTTCAACTTTAGTATATTTAAGAAAGCGAAATATATCTGCGGATATATAGATGGCAAAATAGGTTGTAGTGAACTATTAAGCGTTTGTACTGACAAAGACCTAAAATGGTTAATAAGCTATTTTATAGAACGTAAAGATAAGAGATTCAAGGAAATATTAGTGCACAAACCCGAATTACTACGCTTAGCCGAATACACCCCCTTCTTGAAAGAAGTATTAGAGGATTACCCTGAGAAACTTTTTGACATTATAAGAGTTGTCGGTTTTATAAACGATGTAATCATCGAAGAAGCTTTGAAAAGAGATTTAGTAACTCTGGTAAGCGTTTGTACTGATAAAGACTTGAAATTGTTGGTGGATTACCTTATTGAGCGTAAGGATGAGCGGTTTAAAGAAATCTTAGCAATTAAACCCGAATTACTACGTTTATCAGAGTACGTTGGTTTTTGGAAGGAAATACTGATAGACTATCCAGAAAAAACCTTTGAGATTCTTGATGCCGTCGATTTTGTTGAAGATGCAAGAACCGTTAAAGAGGCTTTGAAGGGTGGTTTAGTTGCTCTAGACTTAGAAATTAATCCTAACGATGAATCCTTTGACGCTGGGGGTGTAGTTTTTTCAAATGATGGGAGAACAGTCTCTTTCTATTACGATAAAAGTAAAGAAGACAAATTCGTAGGATTATTGAAAGTGTTATCGGAATCTAATGCTATTTTGGTAGGACACAACGTCCTAAACCATGATTTAAAGTTTATTAGAGATAAATATAATATTAACTTTAAGAATAAAGTCATCGATACGCTATATTTGAATTGTTTGGTTGAACCAGGAGCAAGGTCAAGAGCCTTATCAATGTTAGTTCAACATTCTGAACACGATCCCGTAGAAGATGCTAAGGCAAGTCTAATCTTACTTAGGAGATTAATTAGGAAAATAAAGGAATACGGTCTCGAAAGAGAAGCAAAAGAGTTATTGGCGGACAATCCTTACGTTTCTGGTGTACCTTATGTTATCGATGCGTTTGATAGTAGTGTAAGGTACTCGAAAACTGTTGAAGAACAATCGAATGGTAAGAGAAAACTGTTCGTGGTGGTAGATTGGTTAGGAATATCTAATCCTTGGTCTCCTTACGTTTTGGATCCGTCGTCTTACAATCCTAAGACTGTTTGGGAAAAAGCTGGTGTGTTTTCAGCTTTGTGTGCCATCAAAGATCCAAAATGTGGTTGTGGTGATCCAAATACGTTTAAGAAAACGTGGATTAACGATGAGAATACTCGTAAAGCCATTTTAGACGTTTCAAAAGCTGTTAGACGGAGAGAATTACCTAAAACATCCGTAGAAACTCTCTCGGAGTACATACCCTATTTAACCGAAAAATTCGATGAAGTTGAATTGCATGATGGAGAACTAATACTGAGTACGATTTCGAATTTAAACGAATTTTTCAGATTATCTGATAAGGTTTTAGCGAAAGTATCCTTGGCTAAGGCTTACTCGGATATTTCCGAGACTATAGGCTTAGAAGGTGTAGAATTCGTGGACTCTGGGTACAATCCAGTTTTGTTAATTCCAGAATCGTCATCATTGGATCCCTTAAACGTAGCCTCTAATGTTGCTGGATTATTGGAGTGTTTAGAATTACCAGCCGTCGTTTTGGTTAGCAATGACTATGAGAAAGCACTTGCAAGGAGAATTTTTGGTTACTTCTGCCCTGCCTACATGGATTACGATTTATCCGCATTTAGGCTGGCTGTGGAGAATAGGGGTGTTGTAATTACGGATTCTTTCGAACGAATACCGACGGGATTTAAGACGCTTGTAATATTCTCGGATAGGAGTATAATTAGAGGTGTTAGTAGAGAAAACTTATGCGAAAAATTGTGTTATGGTCTCATGAAGGTTTACGGTATGGCTCGAAAACTGGGAGTAGAGTATATAGCTTATCTGTCTTTTGTCGGTGGTACTCTGTCGAGCTTGTTACGCATACTTGAGTTTGGAAGGGTTTTGTCGCATGCTAATAGGAAGATGTATAAGAGGGGAGCTTTAAAAGGAGAGGTTTTTGTTAATGTTTGGAATTCTGTTGAGGACGCTGTTGATTACGCTGAAAATATTACGGAAGAAATTTGGGGATTCCGTTACAGACCGTATCAGAGGAAATCCGTTGCAATGCTCTTATCCGCTTATTCTTTGAATAGAACGACATCTCCGTTTGGTATAGTTATTTTGCCTACGGGTGCTGGAAAAAGCGTAATTTTCCAATCGGTAGCTGTAGCGTTGCATAGAAAGACGGGGGCTTTAACGATAGTAGTTTCACCACTTCAAGCGCTAATTCAAGATCAAGTGGAGAGTTTGAAAAGAAGGGGGGTTAAGGTTGGTAGATTAGATGGGACAGTTAGCTCTTATCAAAGATTTAAGACAATTCTTGACGCTATTTTTGGTAACCTCGAAATTCTTTACGTTACTCCAGAAAGGTTCGAGAGAGATGAAGTAAAGATTATCCTCGACTGCGGGAATGTCGGTTACGTAATACTCGATGAAGTGCATTGTCTAAGCACGTGGGGTAGCTCGTTTAGACCGAGCTATAAATACATGGCAAAGATGTTAGCTTCGGAAAGAAAAAGTAGATTTCTGCCCATTTACGGTCTATCGGCAACTTTACCAAAAGACGTGCTGAAGGATGTTCTTGATGTATTGGGGATTTCTGATGTTAAAGAAGATGAGATAGATTTTGATTCGGACTTTAGTCCAGAGGATGTTTCCAAGTTTAGGCACAACTTAATACTAAGAGGGCCGGCGATGAGACCTGAGATAAAAATCAATATTGTCAAGGCTAAGAATGATTCAGATAAGCTTAACAGAGTTGTAGATGAGATTCGTAGGTTGAGGGATTGGTTGGATGCGAAGGGTGAACCTTGGATTGGATTAGTTTTTGCTTCTTTTGTTAGATCGAGTTTAAAGCATGAGAACGTGGATTACATTGCCAGATTTATAAGTGAAAGAATAGGAGAAGAAGTTTTGTACTTCCACGGTCAGATGAGTCAATCTGAAAAAAGGGAAGTGATTAGTAAGCTTGAGAAGGTTGTTAAAGAGCTTAGCAAACCGAGAATTGTAGTAGCTACGAAAGCTTTTGGAATGGGTGTGGATTTGCCAAATATAAGGTTCGTAATTCATGCTCATGTTTCGGATTCTATAGAGGATTACTATCAAGAAATTGGACGTGGGGGTAGGGATAGGAGAGAGAGCTATGCTATTACGATCTACTCACCAGATGATTTTAATGAAAAGAGGAGATTGATAAGACCGATAACGCTTAATCACGTCCGTAGGCTGATAGATATAATAAAAAGTGCTAAAGGGGCTAAAGGTGACGGGAAAGAGGTAGTAATCCCGCTGAATCCGTTTTACAATTGTTTTGGTAGCGATGGTAAGATAGTTATAAAGAAGGTTTTGCAAATTTTGGAGTATAGCGAGCTAATTGAACACGAAATTACGAATGGTCGTCTTGTAGCGTATAAGATTCTGGAAGATGTTGATCTTGAAAGTGTGAGGGAAGCAATTATCCACTTTGATATGGGTGAAAATGTGATTGTCTTAGACCTTAATCGTCCTAAGCTTCTTGGGCCAATTATTGAGGATAGGTTACGAAGATGGGCTGAAAAAGGATTTGTTAAAAGGGTTGAATACTCGTGGAAGGTTGGAGATGTTGTAATAAACATAGGGGAGAAGGGTTCCAGATTTGAGATGTGCTATATTTTGTTGAAAGATGACTTGAGTTTGGAGAAGGTTAGTCTTTCGAAAGAGTTTGAGTTTTACCAGCTTCAGCTTCAGAAGTCGTATCAATTGGAAGGATTTTTCGAGAAGATTTCCTCGTTGCTACCAGATAAGAGGAATGATGAGGCGCATAGGATTATTAGAACGTATTTGGAAGAGGGGATTGCTGATGAGTTTGAAAAGAAGTTCAAGGAGAAGTTAAAAGCGATTGAAAGAGAAATAGAGTGTTTAGGGGATAGAGCGGTTATTTTTGGCTTGATGGGAAGTGGTAAGACCGAAATACTGTCGAAAATTGCCACATACTATATTGCCAAGTATTCGGAAAGGGGAGTTTTGATAATATTGCCCGATCCGAGTAAGAGTGACATTGTTTCGAGGATCAAGGACAAGATTGGCTATGATGTAAATGTTAATGTGAGGTCTGCAAGGAGTGTAAGGTTTGAGGATTTGTTTGATTATGAGGTTATAATATTTGATGATGTTGATGTTGCTCTTGCTAAATCTCTTGTGGATGTTGATTTTCTGAATAAGATTACTACTCTTAATCGAAAGGTATACCTTACCGTGGATCCAATTATTTTAACAACATTCGGATACTTTAATAAGATATTAGAGATATTTAACAGTTATAAGCTTACCGTTCTAAAGTCGGTTGAATTACCGTTTGATGTTATGGTTGATGGTTTTAATGTTAGAGTTATTCAGAGGGAAGTTTATGAAGCTAAGAGGCATAGACTTGCGAATAAAATAGTGAAATACCTTCCGGGTAAGTGTAGTGGTGCTCTTGAACCTGCGATTAAACCTACTGGCGATGAGTACTATAGGTTGTTGTATTTGTGTCTTAAAGCTTCGACGGGAGTTCCTAAGGACTTGAAGGTCGATAAGAGGGAATTTGAAAAAACATTGACTGAGTGGGTGTGCTATTTATCAAGGGATAGATTAGAGCTTGGTTAAGAAGATTGCTTTGCTAAAAGCGGTTGGAACGGATAAATGATTTCACTCATTTGAAATTTGAATAACCATAGTGGTTAATCTATTAGCAAATTAACAACTCTCCCGCTTTTGAATAATCTATTCGTTTTCTTTTTTCGTATTGTGTACAATCTTTTCGATTTTTCGTGTAATTCTTTTAGTTAGGTTGTATGCTTGTTTTTTTAGTTTGAATTTTGATTAACCACTGTGGTTAATCAAAAAGATTTTAGATTGCTCGATTAGTATATATCTCAACAATCTTTTTTATTTTACCCTCTTTATCTTCTATAACAATCTTTCTCGGTATTCCTTTGAATTTAATTTTAAGCAATCCGTCTTCCCACTCGTATTCACTAACCTTATCACATTTAACGAAGCTATATCCAATCTGAATTCCCTTCTCGTAGATGTGACATTTTCTTGGGACTAAGCTTGGAGTGATTACTGCTGGAATTACTGCAATCGCTGGTAGCATGCTATCTATCGCTTTTGAATTACCTTGAAGAACTTCAATTAGAACTATTGTGAGAACGCTGAAAGTGTAGATGCTGGCTCCCGTTAAGAATAGTCTAATCTCTTTCCTTTTCCATGGTTTTTCTACGACTTCGGCAAGTTTTCTACCTTTGTTCATTTTTTCTTTAGTTAGTTGCCCTCGTTTTAAAGTTAAAATTTATCAAGAGCGTAGGATTGCTTTAAGGTATTCGGATTGGATTAAAGCTTTTTATTCGTTGGTTTGTTAATAGTATTTAATGAAGCTTAACGTTGTGATTTGGAAGGAAGAGGATATGTTCGTAGTAAAGGAAGTGTTTACAGGGGTAACTACACAAGGAAAAACAATAGAAGAAGCTTTAGAGAATATTAAAGAAGCTGTCGAGTTGTATTTAGAAGAACTACCAGAATTGAAAGAAGAACTGGAAAAGAAGGAGATTATCGGTGTCATGAATGTCTAAACTCCCAAAACTCTCTGGAGAAGAAGTTATCAAAATCCTCGTAAAGAATTTCGGCTTTAAAGTAAGCAGACAGAAGGGAAGTCACGTAACTTTAGTAAAACATGAAACTGGAAGGAAGATTGTAACGGTTGTCCCTCTACATCCAGAGTTAAAGCCGGGAACTCTTCTCGGAATTCTTAAGCTCGCAGAAATAAGCAAAGATGATTTCCTAAAAGCTCTAAAAAAGTAAGAGCTTGCTGATTAATTCTCCCAACTTGTCTGTAAGGATTAATTAGATATTTAGACTTCTTTATATCTTACTATCAAGAAGTCTATCTACCTTAATATCTATATAACTAAACGCTTATATATTCTTAACGTCAAGACATCTAAAATGATAGTTATCTCGTCGGTCAATCAGAAGGGAGGGACAGGAAAGACGACAACGATCTATCACTTATCGTATCTCCTTGCAAGGAAATATCGAGTTTTAACGATAGATTTAGATCCGCAGGCAACGTTAACGATAGCATACGGAGTAGATCCGGATCAACTCGATCAAGGAGTAGATACCGTTTTAGAATCATACGCAACGAGGAAGAAGAGCAGGATAAAGCTCACGGATATAGCCGTAGACATCGAATGGGATGATGTTAAGTTCGAGCTCGTTCCATCTCGTGATTATTTAGAGGGGTTAAACGTAACCTTAACCAACGTCTTAGGAAGGGAGAGAATCTTATCGAAGGCTATCAGCGATATCGATGGTTTTAACGTCGTTTTAATCGACTGCCAACCGACGTTTAGCCTTCTCACGATAAACGCAATGGTAGCCTCGGACTATCTCATTATTCCCGTAGAAACTGCTTACTTCTCCCTCCACGGCTTACTTCTACTCTTAGATACTGTAGAGATGATCAAAGAGGAGCTTAATCCAGATCTAAAAATCTTAGGTATTATTCCATTCAAATACGATAAGAGACTTACCGCATCAAGGAAGAATCTCGAAAGAATCAAGAAATTCGAAGATAGGGTTAAAGTTTATCCTCCTATTCCCTTAAGCACGTATTTTGAGAAGTCGATAGAGGAGAAAAAGCCTCTCTACGCTTTTACGAGTAAAACAGCTAAAGAGGGCTTGAAGGTGTTTGAGGAGATCGTGAAGGATGTTGAAAGGATAATCGGGAGGTGATAATGTGGATATAGATAAGAAGATCGAGGAGAAAAAGAAGAAGCTTCTAAAGACGATGGTCGGAGAGAAAAAGAAGGAAGTAAAAGCGAAGAAAACGAAGAAAATCAAGTTTGGAACTGTAATACCTGAGATAGTGGATAAGATGATAGAAGCTATAGCTATGGCTGAAGATAAGCAGAAATCCGAGGTTGTAGAAGAGGCTATAAGGGAATACTTCAAGAATAAGTGGAAAGAATACGACGAAACAACTAAGAGCTTTCTGATAGCTAAGTTTGGTAAGGAGATAGCGGAGGAGATATTATGATATCGATAAAGAAGGAAGTTTACGATGAGATAGTTAAGAAGCTTAGAGAGGAGGCTGAGTATTACGAGGCGATAGTTAGGAAGTTCGAAAAGAAGTACGGTTGCTCTTTAGAGGAGTTGGAGAGGAGGATAGAGGAGAAGGGAGTTCCAATCGACGACCACGAAATCTGGGAGGACAGTATAGAATGGAGGAATGCGGTTGAAGAGCTTGAGAAGTTAAGGAAACTCTTAGAGGAACTTGTATTAGCTTCTTATTAGCTTCTTAATTCTTATTTATAGTTATCGAATAGCCGAAAGAGTTATATTTTCATACCCCCTTATAGGAAGTATAAGGGGGTAGGAGGTATAAGGGGGTGATAGTGTGCCAATATATGTCTGCAAAATATGCGAGCTAAAAGGTATTAAGATGGAATTCACCAAGAGAGAAGACTTAAGAGAGCATATCAAAACCCAGCATAGAGAATATGTTGAAAGAATCTTGTCTAACGTATCTCCAGTAAAACTATCTAAACTCAAACAACGTGGAGTTGATCCTGAAAATTGGGCGGCTGGGTATCTCATTGGTATATTAGGTTGCTAAATGATTCTCAAAGAGATTGCTAAGAAACTGCTGGACTACGATATAGTCGTGAGGGTTGAATTCTTAGGAACGAAAGTTAGGGCTTACTTGGTCGAGGGATACATTTTGGATGTCTACTACAATCAAACTCTCGGGAAATACGGTTACACACTGATAAAAGAGGGTAGAAGAGTAATTGGATGGGATAACGCTCCTCATCACGTTAAAGTGGAAACTTACCCTCATCATTTCCACGATGTGGATGGTTCGGTCAAACCTTCAAACCTCTCCGGCGATCCCTTGAGAGACCTTGATATAGTTGTGGATACGGTTAGGAGACTCATTCTAAATCCGTGAAAAGTTTTTAATTATATTTTTCTTCCATGAAAATGTAGCCACTTGATGGATTTGTAGTATTCCAAAATATACTGGAATAACTGGACTTCGACATAGATAGGTTTGACTAAATACATCAAATAGCTTGGGAAATGATGGGAAATGATATGTAACTACCAAAAGTTGAAGAATTTTTAATATTCGATAGCTGAATTTTTAAAATCTTTACTTACCTAACTGATGCTAGAGGGGCTGGCATGGGTTAGGTAAGAATGGTCACATCTTCGAAAATTTCGATTAACTACTGCGGTTAATCAAATTGCTAAAAAGTGGTTAACTGCTATGGTTAATCAAACCGTTGAAAAGTAATTAACCATAATTGCTCCGTTGAAAAATCAGTTGCTAAGGTAATTAACCGCTATGGTTAATCAAAAGGTTGAAATAGTGGTTAACCGCAATGGTTAATCATGGCTTTGGTAAACTGGCTCAAGGTTTTGAGGGCTTTGCAGATGGCTGAAGATATTAAGAAAAATCTCGATTACTGCATTAATCTCAGAAAGAGGGATGTATGCAACTGTAGACACGGTGAACTCTGTCAGAGGGCTTTAGCCATAGCTACGGATCTATCGGACAACGCAATCAAAAACATGCTCTATAGATTAGAACAGCACAGAGAGGAGTTAGGGGATTGGTTTCCGTTCGAGATCAGAAAAATTGATGCCGGGATGAACCAGCCGAGGAAGTTCATAAGACTAAGATCTGATTAACCACTATGGTTAATCAGATGCGTAATAATTCAGATCAACCGTTGAGCAAAACCGGAGATTGTAACTGTTAGTAAAGTAGGTTGAATAAGCTAATGGGCTGTTGACGGAAAGCAAGCCGTGGAAGTGTTAGTAGATGATGAGGATAAAAAAGTTAAAGCCTTTAAGTTTTTAAAACTTTATATAGAAATAGGACGATGATTATTTTTACTCGACATGCGGAAGAACAAATAAAGCTCAGGAAAATCGATAAGAGCGAAGTAATAGACGCTTTAAACAATCCAGACGAACTTTTATACGACACACTGGAAAAAACGTTTGTAGCCGTCAAGCAATTAAATGGAAAGTATCTTATAGTGATTTTTAACGTAGATATGAGACTTATAAAAGTCGTAACTGCATTTAAGACGGATAAGTTAAGTATGGTTGATAATAGAGTTAAGAAAGGTAGATGGGTGAGAATATGAAGGTTAGATACGATCCAGATGCGGATATCCTGTATTTGGGGTTCAAGGATGCAGAAGTTGAGAATGTCATCGACGTCGACGATGATGCGTATTTAGAATATGACAAGAGCGGAGAAGTCGTAGGAATTGAAATTCACAGAGTTAGAGACTTAATATTCCCAGAACTACTTAAGTATTTGCTAAAAGCTAAAGAGATGACTAAGCATCACTAATCTCAATCGATAATAATAAAACTCCTAATCAGTCGGAATATGTTCATTTAGCTAAACGGTAGCTCCTATTTAGATGAGTTTCTTCACTAGTTTACTTCATTTTCTTCTGTGGAACAGGTTGCATAACTTATCTTACCTAACCTTATGGGTATATATTATCATTAGTTAAGTAAGAATAAATTAGCGTGATAAAATAGAATTTTGCTTAAGATTGTTCTGCTTGCGATAGCTTCTCAAGTTTTACACGGCTGGATATACACAAGCGTATATTGTCTTAGCTTGCAATGGGGGTTAGGTAAGAAGATCATTCCTGAAATTTTAATTGTGTAAACTTTACCCAGAGTTTATCGGAGATATAAGAAAATTAAGCGGATAATTCTTTCATAATTCTGTAGAATGAGATGTAGCTGGTGGGAGCATGTGGAAATTTTTTGTACATTTTTTTGAATATTTCCTCGTAATCTTTTAATATTGAGGCGATTTGGTATCTTTTGAATCTTTTATCGTACCAGTATTTTGACACTATTGCTATGAACTGTATTTTCGCTTTTTCTAAGTCTTCTTTCGTTAATTCTTTTAATTCCTTATCGAATAACGTAGATGCGAAGTAATGCAAGATAGTAGGTCTGTAATAAAGCCTACCTTCATTCTTAACCCTCATCATTCCGTATTTGGTTCTGAGAGAAATTTGCATTCGTTCGTAGCTTGCGAACCACGATTTGATAAAGTCCCAAAGCTCTTTCAAGAAGGGATCGTCGATTTGAGGTTCTCTCGCGAAGTCAATTATTACGTTGTACTCTTTTGGCAAGGTTTTCAACAAATTTAAAGCTTCAAGCGGGCTTTTTGCTCTGTAAAATCTGGTTAGATCGTACATCAAGATAACGTTGATCCTATTCTTTCTGCAAAATTCGAGCATATCTTTGAAGACTTTTCTCTCAAGTGGGGGAACGCTACCGCTCACGTTCTCCTCAAACACTTTAACTATTCGGTATCCCTTCTGTTTTGCGTATTGTTCTAGCACTTGAAGCTGTCCTTGAGGATTTTGCTCATCAGTACTTACCCTAACATACGCTACTACGTCCACATTTTCAGAAGGGTATACCGTTAATAAAAATGTTTCTAAAGGGACTCTTTGCTAATAAATCGTGGTGTGTTTGGTAATATTTCGGAAGGGCACCCTTCCGAAATACTATGATTAACCACCGCGGTTAATCATTTCAGTAGTTGATAACTACTATGGTTAATCAAACCGTTGAAGAAGTGATTAACCATAACGGTTAATCAAACTCCCGAGTATTTTCGACCAGTTGAGCCTTTTGCAGTTGATTAACAGTAGTTGTTAATCAATTGAGACTAACTATGGTTGTGGAAAAGGCTTGAGCGGTGTTTGTTGGCGGTGTTTTTTAACCTATTTCTTTGAGGATTTGTCTAATGGCGAGTAAGTCTAGGCGGGACTGAGGTTTGACGATTCTGTTTACGGGTTCTAAGAAGAGTATGTTCTTTCTGATGCAGAACTTGAGAGCGTCGTCGATCTTAGCATACCTCATTACCTCTTTCTCGCTAATAGTCTTGAAGAGTTCGATTATTTTGTCGAATAGTTTTCTGTTCTCTTCGATCTCGTAGATAGTATCGAGAATCTGGCTATACCTAAGCTTGAGATTTTCTTCGCAGAATTCCTTTAGCCTGTGCCTATTGTTTACCGCTTCGACCAGATAAACTGGCTTACCGCCGAAGTAATTCCAAGTAAGTTCGATTTCTTTTTCGTCAAAGTTGTGCTTCTTGAGGAAGCTGACGGTAGTATCGTAGTCAAAATCATCGATGAGTAGGTACCTACACCTTCCGTGTAACATAGCTTCGTTGAATACTTTTTCGATGAATAGGGAATCAGAAGTGATAACGAATACATGGGCGATGTGGGATTCTTTAGTTAAGCCAACAAAGAAATTGAAGAGTTCGTATATGAGTAAACCGTTAATTTTTACATCACCAAGCTTTTGGAGTTCGTCCAAAACAAGAACGGGTCTCTTACGTTTTGCAACCTCTCCCAGTAAGGATTCCAAGTAAACGAACACGTTTTCCATTCTACTCTCTCTAAACAATTCTCTGAATACGTTTTTAGGGATAGGAATCCTACCGAAAGGTGTAAGGACTCCTTCAGGGACGTAAGTTTCGACGATCTCCTTAGCTATCGTCTTAACACTCGCTCTTTTGTTTCTAACGTCGAAGAGTACTTTTAGGAAGTCGTCTGCCTTGCTCACGTAAATGTGCCTCAGGCTGATGTAAAAGACCCTGTAGTCCTCAGGTAGCGTTCTAATAAGGTGTTGAAATAGTGTAGTCTTCCCTGAATTGATCGGTCCGTAAACAAATGTTATGAGGTTAGGAGTTGTCCCTAATATTCGCATTATTTCCTTAATCTCCTCCTCCCTGTCGTAAAATTCTATCATCACAACACCTCGTTCGGTTTAAATATTCGTTTAATTAACTTTAAATAATTCACCTTATTTCTGTGAGAGGTGTCCACTTTGCAGTAGTTCACAAGGTAACACGATTTGATAATGTAGTTAGCATGAGTTAAGATTAGTCTTTAGCAAATTTTCTGGCGTAATTTTGTTAATATTCGTTTGTTAAATTGTTAAATTTTGTTGGAAACTAATTTCTTGTTAACCAACGTTTGATTGCTACAAAGATCGCCAAAATATCAAAATAAATATTTACAATATAATAATACAATAACAAGATAACTATAACGCTTGTAAGGTCAAAAAATCGACGCTAAAGTATTAAAACTAGTAAGTCTGAATGCAATACTTCTTCATCTACTTTTTTATTAGGATTTAGACACTCTTTCTTTCAAATATGACTGAGTCTGCTCGCCCTCTGCTGGGGCTTTTATCAACTATATCGATCAAGCCTCTGTTATAAGCATAGACTAGATAAGCTTGTACTTTCGTTCTGCTACTTGCTTTCGTTCTTAAATCAGATTGTCTAAATCTACCAAGCTCTTTAGCAATTGAATCAATCTTTTCTATTTCTTCTCTACGTAGATTTGCTATTTCTCTACCATAAAGTAAGATTCTAACGACGTTGTCGTTTTCATTTATAATCTGACTAGTTAACAAAAGCTTTGGTAGATCCTTTTTAACATTAATTTCCTCTTTGGAATATATTTCTACCAACTTTTTCACTTTAGTGTCGCTTAGAATTTTCTCTTTAAGCTCTATAAGCTTGTCAAAGGCGTCTGTTCCATTGATGACATTTCTACCTTCTTCTGTCGGGCAGTACAATTGTTCAGCCTTTGAGTTTACTACTGTAATTTTCCTAATAAGTCCTTTCTCTTCAAGCTGTCTTAAAAAGTAGTATCTGTTTGGGAAATTCTTATCTTCCTCCATTCCAGCACACCTCAAAATCTCAAATATTAGGGAAGCTGGAACAGGTTTGTTCAAAATGGATTCGGCAAAAACTGTAGCTGCTAAGTACATTAGTTGCTTCTCCGACAAATCGATAGTACTCTCTTCGATTTCTCTGACGGTGTCCTCGAACTCCTTATATTCTTTATCAAAGTATCTAGTCTTCAATTCCATTATAAACTTCTCAGCATCTATTTTGTTACCATATCTCTTTCTAATGGCTTCCGACAATATCCAATCTTCCTTTGCTATAATGTCCAAACTTATTCTCCGTAGAAATTCCTCCATTAGTGTTTTTTCGATGGCATTCACATTTTTCACCTCTATGCATTTAGCTTATCTATCTATGCATATTCATGATTATCTAATGAATACGAGTATCCATCGTCTATACGTATGTATCGAAAATATAAATACCTTACTTTAGGGGGTGGGATAATGGAAAACTTCTGGGAGAGCTTCTACGATGCCATAAAAGAAATGATATTCAGCGATAAGATCTATGTCTTTAGAGAAATTGTAAAAGAGCCAAAAACGATCAGGGAAATAGCAGAAGCAGTAGGAATGCCATACGTTACCGTGAGGAAATATATGAAATGGGCTTATGAGAGGGGGTTAGCTACAGTCGTTGGAACTAAGAAAGAAAGAGGAGCAATTTCTGAGAAATGGTTGCTTACATTTGTGCCTGAAGTCATCGATGTTAGGGAAGACAATCTTGTTGTTAAAATTAAGCTTAAAATTAAAATGAGAAAAGAGTTTTGCGAACAAATTTGTCCTTTCAAGGAGAAGTGTCCAGCTTACAAAAGATTGAGAAAAGGGGATGAAATATTACCCTATAGGGAAGTAGAAATCGAAAAAAGAAAATTTAGTGGAGAACAAATCGAATTGTGTAAACATCTGTCAAGATGACTATCTTATGATTTAGATACTGGTACTCTTCTTGTTACAAGTAAATAACAATTTATTTTATGTCTATCTTTTCCTTTCCCTTTCTACATCTCTTATTCGTTCTATCATTCTTTTTATATAATTATTTAAATCTTTATGTATTATAAATTCTTTCTCTTTTTCATCAAAATCTTCTATTAGTTTTGCATTACTATCTTTAATTCCTGTTATGTTAATATAAAATCTATTTTTAGATACTTTACTACCAAGAATAGAAATTAAAGCTTGTAATTCTATATCAAGCAATCTAAACTCATTGATTCTATCAAGTTCGTCTGTTTTATCCTTATATTTTTGAATTACTGCAGAAAGTATCTTAAATGTCACTAAGGGGATTCTTGGCAGGGGTGTATTTTCTTTTATATGTTTTTCTAATAATTTTTCAACTATACCAAGCATGAAAATAGCTTGGATAGCTAAGGTATACGATTTCCAATTAAATGACGCAAAGTTATCACCGTATATTTTCTTTAAATCTAAAAGTGACTTTAGCATTTTTCCTGGAAATATTCTTCTATCAAGTGATATATCTATAATTTCTAATTCATAAAGATCTCTTAGAATTTGGTCTCTACTTCTGTGGGTATACTCAAGTTCAGTAACTTCTTCTATTTCAATTCCATTATATAGAGATTCGTCGTCTATAATGTAATACCATACAATTTCAGAGATTACTTTTTTATAAGCTAAAAAATATGGATAGTCTGCCAAAGTCTCAGTAATTTTTTCTGCTGCTTTTAATGCCCAATCGGGTGGCATTTTTCCTTCTCTCAGTGCCTCTGTAAGACAATCTTTTAATTCCCTTATTTGGAAGAGAGCATATTGACAGTTCTCACATAATTTATCAGTATGGCTTGGAAGCCCACAGAGTAAACAACGTTTTACTTTTACGAAGTATTTTCCATCAAAAACCCAGCGGTCATTATTGTTTTCGTTATCCATCACCAAACACTCCCTACTTAATAACTTTAACCCTCAAATCACCATCCTCAAAAGTGGTCTTTGTTAGCAAAATTGTGACATTTTCTTGCTTTGCGTATTCTAATAGTACTTTTAATATCTCATTAGTTCTATACTCATCAAAGTATTCATACATGTTATCTATTACAATGTAGTTAACACCTTCTCTGTAAACCTTGTTAAGTGCCAACATAAGAACAAGAGCCACTGACACCCTCTCGGACTCGCTAAGAGCGTGTGGCTGTATGATTTTCACTTCACCTTCTGGAGATACATATTGAACATTTAAGATATAATTCTTGTCGAGATAAATTCTTTTGAACTCGCTGAAACCAATTCTTCTAAGAACGTCTTGTACCATGTTGTTAAACTGTTTCATAGCCTCTCTTCTTATCTTTTCAGCCATTTCGAGGGCGTACTTTTTAGCACTATTTATCCCATCCAAAGCTTGTTCTATCAATTTAATGGCATCATCAAGCTCTAATGAAATTCCATAGATTTCTACGTATCCTGCTGTAATATATTCCGATTCCTTTCTTGTTAACAATTGCTGTTTTTCCTCAAGAAGTTTCGTAACTCTGTCTATCTCTTCGATCAATTCTGGATTCTCTTTTCTTAGAAGGTCATTAAGAGTTTTAATTTCTTCAGATATTTTATCAAGCTTAGCTTTTTTATCTTTGAGCTCTTGTAGGGTATTGTCAATTTCTGACTTTTTATAATCTAGTTCTTGTTGTATAATACTTCTTTCAGACACTACATCATCTAGTCTATTTTTAATATCTCTTAGCTCCATTTCAAGACGTCTTCTATGATTTTCCATCTCCTCTTTAGATCTTGCAAGGTTTCTAAGCTCATCTTCGATTTTGGAGATATTTTCTTTTATAGCTCTTAATTTATCTTCAAGTTTTTCTCTTGTAACATTTCCTGTTTCACAGAGAGGGCATTTTGAATAACCTTCCTTCACGCTATCAAGAGCAATATAGTACAAATCTGCCAGTGCCTGTAGTCTGATTCTCTCATCTTGTAACTGTCTTATTTTTTCGTCAAGTTCTGAGAAATCGAGAGGTTTGGATAATTCAGATTCAATGTTTTCTTTTCTTTTTTTAAGTCGTTCTTCCTCTTCTTGTAATTCCTTAATCTTACTTTCAAGATTTTTGAGTTCATTCTTTAGACTGCTTAAATTCTTTTCAATACTTTGTACTTCCTTTTGTAAGTTTCTTTTAGTCTTTTCTAGAGTTTCTAGTCTCTTTTTTATTTCTGAAATTTCTCGTCTTTTTTGCTCATTATCTGCTTTAATCATTTTTATTAACTCATCCTTTTTCTTCTGTAGCTCTTCAATTTCCTTTTCTAATTGCTTTATCTCTTTTTTTAGATTTGGTATAAGGGCCTTTTTCTTTTTTAGCTCATTTAACTTCTGGAATAAAGCTGAATAATACTCTTGCAATAAATCACTAGCTCTTATATATTTGTCAGCCTTCACTGATAGCTTCGTTATGTAATTCTTGAAAATTGATTCATTTCTCATTTCATTTGGGCTACTAATTGCTCTGTATATCCATGAATTTGGTGTAAGAACTCCAATCAGTAAGAAGTTAGAGTTAGCATGTTTATCTGGTTCGATTTTCCCTGTTTTCTCGATTATTACTCTTCTTTCTACATTCCCTTCCTTTAACTTAACTTCAGCATGTGTTGCATTTGCATGAATTATTCCTGCCCTATGTCCTCCCCTTTCTGGTAGCACACCCAGATTTGATGCTTCTAATCGCCAAATATTACCATGACTTTCACGTAGAACTTTATCATCTATACCAAGTACAGCCATTAAAGCTTTAGCTACGCTGCTTTTTCCTGTTGCATTCGCACCTTCTAATATATTTAGAGTGTTTTTAGAAAGTGTGAATATTTTCTGTCCTTCAAGACCTCCTACATTTGAGATTTCGAGAATAATTTCATTACTCATATTTTGCACCTCCTTTTATTAACTCTTTAATTTGTTCTTCAATTTTTTTCTTCATCTGAACGTCGGTGATCTCTCCTTTAACGAATGTATCAACTAACTCTTTTAAAGAATTCGCAAACTTATTTCTCATTTAGAATCACCTCCTTTACTAATCTTCTCGAAACTAAAACGTAGTAATCGCCAAACCATTCTGGTGTTCTACTTTTCTTTCTCTCTTCCAATATTTCAAACAACTTCCTATAAAATTCATGGGTTGCATTCTTTATTAGATACTTATATTCACCACCTTTAGCTTTTCCCGCTTTGCCTTTCACTTGAGTTGGAGAAATGTATCGCGTTAGAGCATATTCTAAAGGATTTATCTCGTCTACGTATTCTCTCAATTCACGCGTTAAAGTGTCTCTTAGCCATCTTCTGGCATCATTCTGAACATTGCCTTTTAGAGTTCTGAAATAGATTCCTACAATTAAAATTCCATTTCTCATACTCTCATCAAACCACTCTGGCGTTTCACTCATGTATTTCACCCTCCGAGACGTAATTGAACACAAAGAGTGCTATCTCGTATAATACACCTCTTAGGTCTATTATTTTCTTTGTGTTTATTTTATCTCTTATTTTTGATGCAATTTCCATTTTTACATCTTCAGGTATCTCTATTCTAACTAATGTCTTATCTAAGAGCTTGTATAATTCCTCCTTTGGAACTTCAGGAATTTCGATTAGGTAAAACCTCGACTTTAAAGCATCGTCTACAAGATCTATCCTGTTAGTAGTAGAAAGAACTATGCATTTACTTGGGTCGAGGAAATCAAGAGCATGGAATAAGACTGAGTTTATTGAGTAGTGCCACTCCTTAGCTATGTCTGCCCCTCTGCTCATCATTAGACTTTCTATGTCATCAAAAATGATTATTCGTCTCTCGTAATCTGATATTTCAAATACATCCCTTAACTTCTTTTCGGCATCACCCCATTTTGGGGAGGCAATATCAGCTCCATCGATGAATAATATTTTTACGTTTGGATAAGCTTCTGCCACTTTTTTGCTCACTTGTTTTACTATTTCACTTTTTCCTGTTCCAGGAGGTCCATATAGCAAAAAACCTTTAAAGGGTAAGTAGCTATATTCCCCACTAAACAGCCACGTTATTACATTGTATATTTTCTTGAAAACTTTTTTTTGGTAGTCTAAAAGCTCAACTTCTTTTATTGTAAATGGGTCAAGTTCGGTCAATCTCTCTCACCCTCTCACCGTATATTCTCTCTAAGGTATGTATCAACTCCTCTCTAACAATAAACCTAACTGTGTTTCCACTGGGTTGAATGTTTTCAATATATTGCTGTAGTGAGTGTGGACTTGTTGCCTTTAACGCGGCGATGTAGTTTGAGATTGTTATGGGAGATAAGTTCCTCTTTGTAAAGAATCTTCTAATTTCTTCCTCGTTGAACTCTTTTTTAATACTACCTCGGACTCTCTCAGTCCAAAGAAACATTGTGGCTACCCATGGAGCTTTTGGTGTATGTGTTCCGAAGTGACGTAAAATTTCGTCTTGTGTTCTGGCATTTGCAAGTATATACATTTCATGCAAAACTACATACATTGTTAGAACAGCAGCAACTCGTATCTTGGCTTGTTCTTGTGTTCTATATGGCCTATATGCCTCATCAATGAACCTTTTAAGTATAATATCTGGTTTTATAATCCTTTTTATTTTGTCTGGAGATTCAATTTTGATTATACCTGCCTCCTCCATAGATTGTAGTATTTTTAAGATATTTCTGGAAGACTTCGTTCGCCTCCAAAGTTCGTCATAGTCGATTTCATTTTTACCTTTAACAGCAAACTCCTCTAACAATTCTTTAACAATCGTCGAGTAAACGGAGAGTTTTGGATTTTTCTGCACTATGAAATATGTATTTTTTAGCAATTCAAAAATATCTGTCTTTTCTATCGGTTTAGAAGTATCAGAGAATGTGTTTTTAGCTTCCTCATATAGTGTTCTAATAGCTTCTTCATGTATTTTACAGTCTCTGCATATATAATCCCCTGAACTTCTTGTTTTCCTACTAACCGTTACCCCACACTTTATACATTTCATCCTTTACTCACCACCATCTACCTTTTACTACTTAAATTTTATCCTATATAAACTTTATTTTCCTTGAATCAAGGTAAAGTTATTAAACAGCCATTTTAAATCATATTAACGATGCTACTAAAGGAAAAAGAGATTGAAGCTATGTATTTCCTCAGACAGTTTCCCATTGATAGAGTGGCTGTGAGCTTTTCTGGAGGTAAAGATAGCTTAGTTGCTTTACATCTTGCATCTAGAATAGGAATACGAAAAGCTGTATTTTGCGATACTACAATTGAATCTCAGAAAGTAATAGAATTTGTAAAAGAAGTGGAAACAATTCTTGGGGTTAAAATTGACATTGTCAAACCAAAAAAATCTTTCTGGGAATTAGTACATCTTTTAGGAGTGCCCTCTGTGCATAATCGATGGTGCTGTCCAACTATAAAATTCCAACCATTAAACGAGTATGCAAGAAAACATAAGATTGAATACTATGTCACTGGACTTAGAAGGGAAGAGAGTGTGATAAGAAAAGAATACAAGAAAATAGAGGTAAATCCTATGCTTCCTCATGTTATCCAGTTAAACCCGATAGTTGAGTGGAGTGAAAAAGATGTGTGGGAATACATTAGAAAGTACGAGCTACCAATACCTCCAGGATATGAAAATGGGTTACTAAGAAACGGTTGTGTTATATGTCCCTATAAATCTCCTAAAGAGTTAGGAAAGGTTAAAAAACTAGAGCCAGAAATGTGGGAAAGGTTTGAAGAATTCCTAAACTACTATGCCCACATTTCTGGAATTCCAGATAAGAATAGATTTATTGAAAGTGGATGGAGATCGTGGAGACCACCCGTAAAACGAAAGATTGTCGGAAAAATCAAAGTAAATGAAAGTGGAATAGTATTGACAAACGGGCTTGAAAAAAGAAACTTCAAGCTTTTGAAAATACTAAAGAAAGATGATCCAGACAAACTGAAAAAAGCAAAAATTTTGATAGAAAAAGAACTGAATTGTATTGGGTGCGGAGCTTGTTTATCATTATGCCCCACTGGAGCTCTTTATATAAATAGAGAAGGACTAATTGATGTAGATATAGGAAAGTGTACTCACTGCTATGAATGCTTAAACTCTTCAAAGCTAAGAGGAGGATGTATTGGGAGAAATTATAAACTTGAAGTTTTTATTGTAGACGTTGAGAATTAATTTATTTTATTAAATTTTCTATGAAAATCTATAATTTTCTTTTATTATAAATGACTTTAATTTTACGTAATGTTTAAATATATTACTATACGATTGTATAACATGAATATGAAAATATCTCAAAAGTACAAATGTAAACACTGCAAATCAACAAACATTATAAAATACGGAAAACGTAGAACTAAGCGAGGAGTTATTCAAATTTACCTATGCAAATCATGTGGCAGGTTTTTCTCAGAAAACACGACCTATGAGAAGATTAAGCTTAAAGAATTTGCCATGAAAGTCTCAATTAACTTACACAATTCAGGATTATCGTTTAGAACAATTCAAAGGCATTTGGAGGAAGTTTACGGGATTAGAGTTAGCCATGTTACAATTTACAATTGGGTGAGGAGATGCACCCGAGAACGCTAACGAGATTTATTAAGAGGAAGCTGTACGACAAGATTGATCTTAAGATTAGATCGAACTCTGTTTATTCTAAGGAGTATATTCTCGATTTTCTTATTTATACGACCACATTGAACAATCCAACAATAACCAATGGATACAGACACTACAACAAGACTGGTAGGAACGGAAGGATTATCCATCCGAACACTGTTTTCTACCATTTATACAAGCTGAAGTATAGGGAAATTGAGGAGATGTTCGAGAAAGCAAATAGAGAATTACTCAAGCTTGCAAGAAAGGTTGTTGGTAGGGAAGAGGTAGAGATTGCGATTGATTCGACGGACTGGCTATACTACGGCAAGGAAGTTCCAGGAGTAGTTAGAGTTCAACCGAGAGAAGGAACTTCTAAAGGATTCAAGTTCATGACCGTAAACATTGTAGAGCCAGGGTTGAGGTTTACAGTAGCGATAAAGCCAGTTTTTGAGTTTTCGGATGAGGTTAAGATTTTGGAAGAGCTGATTAAGAAAGTTAAGAGGTATTTCAGGATTAGATGTATTTACTTAGATAGGTACTTTTTCTCGGTCAAGTTCATTGCAAAGTTACAGGAGCTTGGTCTGAAATTTATCATGCCAGCGATTAAGAATCCGAAGGTTAAGAAGCTAATGGAGAAGTTCGATGCTCCTACAATCGTTAGATACTGCATGGAAAGTAGTAGCGACGGCAGGAAAGTTTACTTCAATTTGTTCATAGTCGAAGCAGAAGATGGACAAAAGATCGTATTCGCATCAAACTACCCGTATTACTACGAGTCGATAATAGCCCAGAAATACAAAAAGAGATGGGGTATCGAGACATCGTACAGGGTTAAAAGCGAGCTGAGACTTAAGACTTGTTCGAGAAAGTATGTCGTCAGGTTCTTCATGTTCGTCTTGTCTGTATTATTGTACAACGCTTGGGTGCTCTTAAACCTACTCTACGGATTTCTCAACTTCTTAGTAGTGTTCGCAAATCCAGTTATCGAAGCTCAGGCTTTTCTCGCATTCGTCTTAGCTAATGAACTTGTCTAAAACCCCTCACTTTTATTCGTAATCGTCGTTATGTTTAGTGTTAAATTGTATTTGGTTTTTCTTATCACACATCCAACTCATAAAACAGAATTTAACATCAACCCAACTGTTAGAACACCAAACACAACTTAACTATGTACCTCGTATTTTATTTGTTGATATTATTAATTTTAAATTATGCTAATTCATCATCACTTTGTGAAGTACTGTTGTAATACAGCCAACATGGGATAAAATTCCAGAAAAAGATGAACAGCATCGTTCCGGGGCCGTAGGCATAGTGAATGCTTGCAAAAATTAACGAATCAATGATAAACGCAATCTTCGTATCTAATCTTTGCATTAGGGCAGTTAAAAGATAACCCCTATAGAGTACTTCTTCCAAAGGACTGCAGAAGAAAACAGGAAAGATGAAAAGTATTACGAGATCCGATAGCGTTTTTACAGGGGCTACCTCAACTCCACCATGCCAGAGCATGGGTAATCCAAACTGACTTGCAATAAATTCGCTGACTGGCCAAAGGAAAAATGCTGGTAAAAGCATGACCACAGCTATTAGATAATATTTGAGACTTGCCTTTCTAAATCCGAGTTTTTTGAAACTAACCTCTTCTTTCTTCAGTGAATAAAGCAAGAAAATAACTACAACAAGTTGGAAAGTGTCGTAAAATATCAAGGCAAGTGTCCAAGGCGAGCTTAAGTTCAGAGAAGATACTAAGGCGAGGAAATCGATACCAATGATTTTGAACAACACCCGAATTGTGAAACTCGTTAAGAGAACAGCTATCCATGCTAAGGGGAAATATTTGAGGCTCACTTGTACCTTTTCACTTTTTTCACTCATCTCTATCACCTCCAACAATCTCACTCAACTTTTTACATGCTCCACGGGAAGTTTAAATAACCCGATGAAACTCTTAAGTTAAGAGTGAAATTATCCTTTTTATCACGCATACCATATTATAAGCGTGCAATAGTTATCTAAATCGAAGATGGGATACATCGATTTTAACATACTCACCGCCAAATACCGAGATACATTCAGAGTAAGAAAACACTTCGGTATTTCTAAGGTTCCTTTGACATTTTAGCATAATAGTCGTCTTAAGGACTTTCTGAAATTAGGTTTAAGATGATTAAATCTTTACCATTGCATCCGTATTACCTCGTCGTCTGGAAAATTTCACCACCTCGGTTGGAGAAGTGTATCATGTCTACAATCTACAAAAGATGATCTATAATAGATTATAGATTATCTACTATCTACTGTACTACGATATACGATATTATGATAGGTCACAGATTGTCGATTGTCTACGATCTACGATAGAGAAAAGATTATCTATGATCTACGATAGATTTAGAATGATGATGCGAATAGCTGTTGCGAACCACAAGGGCGGTGTTGGAAAAACGACTACTGCTATAAATCTTGGAACGTATTTAGCGTTAAAGGGAAAAAGGGTTCTGCTGATAGACCTAGATCCGCAAGCCTGTTTGACTTTAGGGCTTGGTATTGACGCTTCGGAAATGGACACGACAGCGTACGAGCTGTTTTTAGGTAAGAATGTAGACGAATGTATAATTGAGACGGAAGTTGAACGATTACATCTGATACCGAGTAAGCTGGACTTAGCTGGAGCGGAGGTAGAACTCACGAACGAGATAGGTAGAGAATTCATTCTGAGCAAAGCGCTAAAAAAGTTGGAAGGTTACGACTACGTTCTAGTAGATTGTCCGCCGAATTTAGGTTTGTTCACGATAAACGCAATGGTTGCCTGTAGAAACGTGCTCGTTCCCGTCCAAGCGGAGTACTTCCCGTTAAAGGGCGTCGATCAGTTAGAAAGAGTCGGAGAAAAGATTAGAGAAGGATTGGACATTCCTGTTAAGTTCAGATACCTCATTACGATGGTCAATCAGAGGACTAAGCTTGGTAAGGATGTAATCAAGGAAATTAGAGAGAAAAAAGGAGATGTCGTGTTTAAGACGGTAATCCCAAGAAACGTCAAGCTTGCGGAAGCACCGTCTCATGGTAAACCTATCGCCTTGTACGATCCAGAGTGTAAGGGTGCCCTCGCTTACAGCAAGCTAGCTGAAGAGGTGATGACCCTTGAATGGTGGTAAAAAAGGGAAAGGAATAGATGCACTGCTACCATCCGCGAAAAAAGTGGAAGAAAACGAGAAAAAGAAGGAGATAACAGTTATAACTATAAGTAAAGGAGAAAGAAAGGTATTAGTTGGTAAAGAGGAAATAGAAAAAGTCATAAAAATTGTTAAGAAGAAAAGAAACGTCTCGACTACCGATCTATTCACGAGGATTTGCATGGAACTACTGAAAGAAACAGTCCCTCGTTTTAACGCTTCAGAGGAGGTTGGCAAGATCGTACGAGAGTATTATCTCAAAAACAACAAAGAATTTGCAAGAATTGTTGAGAACATCATAGATAAAATTGAAGAAGAGAGTGGAAAAAGAGGTTAGATCCTTCATAATTAAATTGGTTTATAAATCCTTTAGAATGGATTCTTTTAGCGCTTCTTCAACTATCTTCCTATCTAAGGTATCATTTAAATATATTTGCCAAGCTGTTCCCATTCCACGACCTCTTCCTCTTCTAACATATATTACAAATCCATAAAGTTCCAAGTCACTCAACAGACTTGATAGTCTCCTGTGAGAAAGAGTTTCACCTCTATACTTTAAGAGATATTCGTTACAAATAGAATAGATTTCTCGGGGACTTGCGCCCTCGTTCCTCAGAACTGCAAGAAGCAAGAATTTCTGGACTAAGCTAAGATTCAATATACTTTGTTTTATAAAATCTTCTTCAACTTTTCTTCTAGCTATTTTAACATGCTGTGCCGTGACCTTATTACTACCTTGCCTAATTGCTTCATCTCCAGCGTAAAGTAGTAAGTCAAGAGCGTATCTTGCATCTCCTTCTCTTTCTAATGCCGCTAGAGATGCACAAAGAGGAATTACTTCCTCATCCAACACACCTTCATAAAATGCCATTTTAGCTCTATATTGTAGTATATCCTGCAATTGAATAGCATTATATTTAGGAAAAACTATCTTAATTGGATTAAAAGATGAAAGAACTCTTTTGTCATTTATTAAATCCATAACATTGATCTTATTGGAAAGTGCAATCGTGCAAATTTTCTCCTCTCTGGATAGAAAATAAAGTAGATCTGAACCATGAAATAGCATTTTGTCAACTTCATCCAATACAACTATGGTAACTTTCTCTTTACTCAAAATTTTTTTAAATCTATTCCAAGCTTCTTTAAAGCTGATACCTCTAAAATTAACTTGTGGATTTAATTCGTATGCTATATCGTTTAAGACTTGAAAAGGAGTTCCGTTAGCTATTACATAAGAAATGTCAACAATGTTACCAGCTACCTTAGCAAGTTCATTTAAAACCTTTTTTACCGTTACAGTTTTACCAGTACCAGTATGCCCCAAAATAAGTAAATTCGGAGGAGTGTATCCCTTTAAAGCGTGCTTTAGATAAGATGCCAACTCTCTAATCTCTCTGTCTCTATGAGGAAGCTCATCCGGTATAAATCTATGAGACAAAACATCTCTATTCTTATATATATCAGGAACTTCATCGAATATGGAAGCCGTACCCACTCACCCCTACATTTCTACTTGTAACGGACTAAACAGACTATAATGTAAGGGATTTTACAAGTGGAAATACCACATGTTCCAAACCCACCCCCATATTTCTACTTGTAATGAAGTCATATAAAGAATTTACTATGTAACCATTTACACGAAGAACTAAAAGAAGGGATAAATTTCCGTTTTTGTGGAAATATTAGAAGAATATTGTTCTATTTACACTTTTATACCATTATATCAGATCATAATTGAATAATACGAAGTATTAGTGTATTTCAAGTAAAGATATGATATTCCAATCTAATTTACGATTGTTTACAGTATTAAATTATTCTTTATCAATTATATACTTTAATATTCTTTTAATTAATTTAATTATAATACATTAATACCGTCGTTAACGACCACATAGATATCATCAGATACCAACAAGTCCTTTACAAGTAGAAATGTGGGTGTCTGTGTCTATTAGAAAATTTTAAATAATTAAATTAAATTAAATAGTAATTATAATTTTTTATTTCTTTCTTTATTTCTTTTAATTATAAATCTTTTTCAAGATAACTAAATCTAAAGACGAATAACTAAAGATTCTTTTTTAAAAAATAATGTCTAAAGATTATTGAGTTTCTTTTGATGAGATCATTTTGTAAAAGTAGTTCGTAAGAATAGTTGATTGTCCAGATGTATTTTGACCGTTCTTCCCTATTTCTCAAATGCTTTGTCGACCAACTTCCATACCTCGCTCTTACTCATTCCAGTTATTTTAGATATCCACTCTACCGTTTCTTCGAGTTTACTGGAAACAGTTGCGAAACCCAAGTGGTGAGCCAGGTGGCATCTCTCGCATAATATCTTATAACCTACGAGCTTCTGTACCTTTCTCTCGTCATCGTACTCCCATATCTCGTGACAGTGCAAGCCCTTTCCACTGTAACCGCATATTTCACATCTGTAACCTACCCTTCTCAGTTCTCTTTCCCTTATCTTATTCCAAGTCTATCTATCAAGCAGATTTGCTAAGCTCTTGTACCAGCCACTCTTTGGAACTAACATGGCATCAAATGGCCCTATTTTTACCATTCTTAATCTTATAGCTTAGAAATAAAGCTTGTTGCTCTATTAGGGTACTATTAAAAAGCCGTATTGGATTTGTTAGAGCTGGGAAATATTCTAAATCTGTTAACCGTAGCGGTTAATCAGAGGCAATATCATAGGTAACAAATTTCCAGAGTTTGATTAACCGTAGTGGTTAATTGGATACGACTCATAACTTGAATGGGGGAGTAATCTTTAGTGGTAATGAATGATTGAGAGGGAGTTAAAATGGGGGATTGAATTAACTTTTCTTTCTTCTTTTAAGTAATTCTTGCTCTAGTTTCATGGCAGTTTTCCATCCTAAATCGGTTAAACCGTAGCTATATCCGCTTGGATGGGGTTTTGGATATAAGTAACCTTTTGAAACGAGTTTATCCACTCTTCTCTTTACATCGCCACGTAAATGCTTTTTGAACCATCTGCAGATAGCTTCAACGGGGAAATGTGCCTTCTTACTCTTATTACCTTTTTTATAAATGCTATATATTATAGCCTTATCTAACTCTGTTAAACTCATAGAATATTCCAAAATGTTTTTGTTCAAAAAATTAACGCTGTATAATCTTTAATATTACTAAAAAACATTCTAAATTTGGTAAATACCGAAAACATTAAATATTGTGTAATCAGAGGGTTGGAATAGGTTTAGTGATTATATGAGGTAGGGGGAAGGCGAAGGGGGAAGGTGATAGCTATGATGGAATTAAGGGGGATTTATGCTGAGGATTATCTATATGAGTTTATAAATAAACATAGAGGGTTGAGTATCTATGAGATTGCCAAAAGACTTGGCTGGAGTTGCGGGAAAGTACATGGAATTGTGAAAAGATTAGAGGAAAAAGGTCTCGTTAAAACGGTTGTTGAAATGGAGAATAACAGAGTAAAAAGAAAGGTCTATCCAACCGAATGGATTGATCTTTTGCCTGATGATATAAAATAATACATATTAAAAACAGGCACTTATACATCCTAATAAATTTCCAGAGTTTAATTAACCGTAGTGGTTAATTTGGATACAACTCATAAACACCTCTTGAATAGGGATAGTTCAGAGATTTAGTAAGGTTAAAGATGATTGAGGATA
Source organism: Archaeoglobaceae archaeon (assembly GCA_027036775.1). Taxonomy (GTDB): domain Archaea; phylum Halobacteriota; class Archaeoglobi; order Archaeoglobales; family Archaeoglobaceae; genus Archaeoglobus_B. Next base: position 46,373 of record JALWDS010000006.1, read on the forward strand.
CGGTGAAGGTATGTTTGGGGTTAAATGGGAAGTGGCTTACGTTGATCAAAGTGATTAGCTGGATTTTGTTACCGTTTGTGGTATTTTATTTGATGATAGAGGATGTTATTAGGAAAGGAGGACAGACATGATAGCTAATTGGAGGAGTAGGAGGGTATGAGTGATTTTAGGATAGAAAAGATTGAGGAGGTAGGGAGAGGGAAAATATACCATTTGATGATTGGGGATAGGGGTGTAAGGATACTGATAACGAAGCATGCTGAAGAAAGGATGGCTCGTTGGGAGTTAAGCGTAGGGATGGTTTTAGAAACACTACTGTATCCGGAGGAGGTGCTTGTTGGACATCATGGTAGGTATATAGCACGTAGGAGGTATGGGATGCATCTGGTAAGGGCGGTTTACGAATATGAGGAAGGATTACCTGTTATTTTCCATCGGTTAAGAGGTATTTTAGGGGTGGAGGAGTTTATGAGGATAAAATACTCCCCTGATGCGGATGTTCTTGTTATAAGGCTTAGGGAAGGGAAGGTAGTAGATTCAATAGACGTAGCTGAGGGAATAATAGTGCATGTGGATGAGGAAGGGAAGGCAGTTGAAATAGAGATACTGGATGCTTCTAAGGTAGTTGAACTGGAAAGATTTTGTTGTGAGTGGAATAAAGTTGGCTGAGGTATAGAGCCAGATTTGGGATGAACGTGAGTGGTGAATTCGGGTTTAGTTGCTGTGAAGTGACATTTACCAAACCCTTGTGTAATTTAGTTTAGTGGTTTGGTAAAACTGAGGGGATGGTCGTCAATGACGTTGTTAAAGCTGGGAGGGGAGGGGGGCTTTGGTTGAAGTGACGACGGTGAAGTGCGGTAGAGAACTGCAAGTGGTAGAGGTGTTTTGAGGAGTTCAGAACTCTTCACTACTCCTCAGTTCTCCTCACTACTCCTCAGTAGTTTACAGTAACTTACAGTAAGTTACGGTAAATTACTGTTATAGTATTCTCCAGCGAGTGATTAACTGCTATGGTTAGTCACATTAGCGATTGATTAACCGTAGTGGTTAATCAAATTGTGCGGGGTAATGTCATGCTCCATTCCATGTTTTCTTATGTTTGATTAACAATGATTGTTAATCATATCGTGAGCGTTTTCTGAATTATACTAAGATCTTTAGTAATTGATTAAC